>DASYBO010000096.1:0-1841 GCA_036500685.1 Pseudonocardiaceae bacterium
GCGCCGACGCGGTGCACCCGGGCTACGGATTCCTTTCCGAGAACGCCGAGTTCGCCGCCGCCGTGCAGGACGCGGGCCTGACCTGGGTCGGGCCACCCGTCGACGCGGTGCGGGCGATGGGCTCCAAGATCGAGTCCAAGAAGCTCATGGCCGCCGCCGGGGTGCCGGTGCTCGACGAACTCGACCCCGACACGGTCACCGAAGCTCAGCTGCCGGTGCTCGTCAAAGCTTCCGCGGGCGGCGGCGGCCGCGGGATGCGGGTGGTGCACGAATTATCCGCTCTGCCTGCGGAAGTCGCCGCGGCCCGGCGCGAGGCGCAGTCCGCGTTCGGCGACCCGACCGTGTTCTGCGAGCGCTACCTGCCGACCGGACACCATGTGGAGGTTCAGGTCCTCGCCGACGTCCACGGCACCGTATGGGCGGTCGGGGAACGGGAATGCTCGATTCAGCGTCGCCACCAAAAGATCATCGAGGAGGCGCCGTCGCCGTTGGTGGAGCGCACACCGGGCATGCGGGCCAAGCTTTTCGATGCGGCCCGGCTGGCCGCCGGCGCGATCGGGTACACCGGGGCCGGCACGGTCGAGTTCCTCGCCGATGACGACGGCGAGTTCTACTTCCTGGAGATGAACACCCGGCTGCAGGTCGAGCACCCGGTCACAGAGGAGACCACCGGGTGCGACCTGGTCGAGCTGCAGCTCATGATTGCCGAGGGCGGCCGGCTCGATGCGGAACCCCCGGTCACCCAAGGGCATTCGATCGAGGCCCGGCTCTACGCCGAGGATCCCGCGCATGGCTGGCAACCCCAGGCCGGCACGGTGCACACGTTCGAGGTGCCGTCTGTTCGGACGGAGTTCGACTCGCTGGGCCGGCGGACCGGAATCCGGCTGGATTCCGGGATTGTGGACGGATTCACGGTGTCGATCCACTACGACCCGATGCTGGCCAAGGTCATCTCGTACGCCCCGACGCGCCGCCAGTCAGCGCTGGTCCTCGCCGACGCGCTGGCGCGCGCCCGCGTGCACGGCGTGCGCACCAACCGCGACCTGCTGGTGAACGTGCTGCGGCACCCGGGGTTCCTGGACGGCGCGACGGACACGGCGTTTTTCGACACCCACGGCCTTGCGGGGCTGTCGGCGTCATTGGCCGACGAAGGCGTGGTTCGTTTGTCGGCCATCGCCGCCGCGCTTGCCGACGCGGCGCACAATCGCGCCACCGCCGCGGCGTTCGGCTCGATCCCCAGCGGCTGGCGAAACCTGCCGTCGGGCTACCAGGTCAAGAGCTACCGCGACGATGAAGGCGACGAGCTCCGAGTCGAATACCGTTTCACCAGAACGGGGTTGGTGCTTGCCGGTGACGAACCGGTGCGACTTGTCTCGGCCACGCCGGACGCGGTCGTGTTGACCGGCGACGGTGTCGACCAAAGCTTCTCGGTTGCGCGCCATGGTCAGGACATTTACATCGACTCGGCCAGCGGTCCCGTGCACCTGGTCGCGCTGCCGCGCTTCCCCGAGCCCGGTTCTGCCGTCGAAAAGGGCTCGCTGATAGCGCCCATGCCCGGCAACGTCATCCGGGTCGGCGCCGCGGTCGGCGAGACCGTTACGGCCGGCCAGCCGCTGATCTGGCTGGAGGCAATGAAGATGGAACACACCATCACCGCGCCGGCCGACGGCGTGCTCGCCGAGCTCAACGTCGATACCGGCCAGCAAGTCGAAGTTGGCGCCGTCCTGGCAAGAGTGGAAGCGCCGCAAGCAGAAGGAGATCCACAGTGACCGACACCAGCTTCATCGAAAACGAGGAACGCCGGGCCCTGCGCAAGGCGGTGGCCGAGTGGGCGTCCAACT
>DASYBO010000097.1:0-3826 GCA_036500685.1 Pseudonocardiaceae bacterium
CCAACCTGCCGAGGAAGTTCAAGACCGCGATCTCCGGACTGCCCGATGTCGCACACGAGATCCACGATGTCGCCTTCGTCGGCGTCGACCACCCCGAGCACGGCCCCGGTTTCGACCTGTGGGTCGGCGGCGGCCTGTCCACCAACCCGATGCTGGGCAAGCGACTCGGCGCCTGGGTGCCGCTGGCCGAGGTGCCCGAGGTGTGGGCCGGCGTGATCAGCGTGTTCCGCGACTACGGCTACCGCAGGCTGCGCCACCGCGCGCGGATCAAGTTCCTGGTCGCGGACTGGGGCCCGGAGAAGTTCCGGGAGATCCTGGAAACCAAGTACCTGCACCGCGAACTGATCGACGGGCCAGCGCCTGCCGTGCCGCCGACGCCGTATGACCACATCGGCGTGTACCGGCAGAAGGACGGCCACTACTACGTCGGCGCCGCGCCGATCGCGGGCCGGGTGTCGGGTTCGACGCTGGCCGCGGTGGCCAAGGCGGCGGAGCGGGCCGGTTCGCAGCGGGTTCGCCTTACCCCGCAACAGAAACTGGTCGTGCTCGACGTGTCCGAGGCGGACGTGCCGGGGCTTGAGGACGAGTTGACCAAGCTCGGCCTGCACACCAGGCCATCGCCGTGGCGGCGCAGCGTGATGGCTTGCACCGGCATCGAGTTCTGCAAGTTGGCGATCGTGGAGACCAAGGCGCGCGCGGCGGCGTTGGTCACCGATCTCGAGGAGCGGCTGGCCGACATCCAGGCCGGGCTGGAACATCCGGTGAGCGTGCACCTCAACGGCTGCCCGAACTCCTGCGCGCGGATCCAGGTTGCGGACATCGGGCTGAAGGGCCAGATCGTCACCGACGCGGACGGCAACCAGGTCGAGGGCTTCCAGGTGCATCTTGGTGGCGGGCTCGGGTTGGACGCGGGTTTCGGGCGCAAGCTGCGCGGCCACAAGGTCGCGTCGACCGAACTCGGTGACTACGTGGAACGTGTGGTGCGCAACTACATCGCCGCGCACGAACCCGGTGAGCGCTTCGCGACCTGGGTCGCGCGCGCCGATGAGGGAGAGCTCAAGTGAGCGGAGCATGCGCAGCGAACCGACAAGCACAGTCTTGTGCGCGTAGCGCGAGCCACGAAGTGGAGACGCTGTGACTGAGCGTGCGGTGCCCATGTGCTGCCCGTATTGCGGTGAAGAGGATCTGCGGCCCGAAGAGGAGCCGCAGGGCGCCTGGCTGTGCGCCGGGTGCCGCAGGGTGTTCTCGGTGAAACTGGTCGGCCTGGCGATTGGCGGAGTGACCCGGTGACAACAACTGAGCAGAGCAAGGAAGAACTCAAGGCGCTCGCGTTGGCCGCGCAGGAAGAACTGGCCGGCGCGACGGCGGCGCAGGCTCTCGAATGGACGGCGCGCACGTTCGGTGACGAGTGGATCGTGGCCTCGAACATGCAGGACGCGGTGTTGATCGATCTCGCGGTCAAGGCCAAGCCCGAGGTCGACGTGCTGTTCCTGCAGACCGGCTACCACTTCGCCGAGACGATCGGCACCCGCGACGCGGTGGAGACCGTGTACCCCGGGGTGCGGATCGTCAACGCGGAGGCCAAGCGGAGCGTGGCCGAGCAGGATTCGGACGAGGGTCCGCGACTCTACGAGCGCGACCCGGACCGCTGCTGCTTCCTGCGCAAGGTGGTGCCGCTGCGGGAAACCCTGTCCGGCTACCGGGCCTGGGTGACCGGCGTGCGCCGCGTCGACGCGCCGACGCGGGCGAACACTCCGATCGTCGACTGGGACGAGCGCAACGGATTGGTGAAGATCAACCCGATCGCGGCGTGGACGGACGAAGAGTTCAACGGCTACATCGCCGAGCACGGCATTCTGGAGAACCCGCTGGTCTCGGACGGATACCTGTCGATCGGCTGCGCCCCGTGCACCGCCAAGCCGTTGCCGGGCG
The DNA here is from genome assembly GCA_036500685.1 of Pseudonocardiaceae bacterium. Classification (GTDB taxonomy): domain Bacteria; phylum Actinomycetota; class Actinomycetes; order Mycobacteriales; family Pseudonocardiaceae; genus CAJCJE01. Next base: position 1,933 of record DASYBO010000097.1, read on the forward strand.
AGGACCCGCGCAGCGGTAGGTGGGCCGGTTTGGCGAAGACCGAGTGTGGCCTTCACGGCGGAGGGGAAAAGTGACACAGGTCCACGAGCCGTTGACTGACTCGGGCGAGCGCGCGTTGGACGCGCTCGAGTCCGAGTCGATCCACATTTTCCGTGAGGTGGCGGGTGAGTTCGACCGTCCGGTGATCCTGTTCTCCGGCGGCAAGGACTCCACCCTACTGCTGCATCTGGCCATCAAGGCTTTCTGGCCCGCGCCCGTGCCGTTCTCGTTGTTGCACGTGGACACCGGCCACAACTTCGACGAGGTCATCGAGTTCCGCGACCGAATGGTGGAACAACACAATTTGCGGCTGATCGTGGCTAACGTCGCGGACTGGATCGACGATGGTCGCCTGTCCGAGCGGCCCGATGGCGTCCGCAACCCGCTGCAGACCGTTCCGCTGCTGGACACCATCAACGAACACCGGTTCGATGCCGTGTTCGGTGGTGGACGAAGGGACGAGGAACGGGCCCGCGCCAAGGAGCGCATATTTAGTCTTCGTAACGCATTTGGCCAATGGGAGCCAAGAAGGCAGCGCCCGGAGCTGTGGAACCTGTATAACGGTAGGCACAAAGCCGGAGAGCACGTACGGGTGTTCCCTCTCTCTAATTGGACGGAATTGGACGTTTGGCGGTATATCGAGCGCGAGCGCATCGAACTACCGTCAATTTATTTCGCACACCGACGCTTTGTTTACCTCCGCGACGGAATGCTGTTGACCGCTGGTCCCTGGGGTGGTCCCCGCGAGGACGAGTCCGTCGAGGAGATGACCGTTCGCTACCGCACGGTAGGTGACGGTTCCTGCACAGGTGCTGTTGAGTCCGATGCGTCCGATGTCGCCTCCGTGATCTCGGAGGTCGCCGCCAGCCGTCTCACCGAACGCGGTGCGACCAGGGCGGACGACCGACTTTCCGAGGCAGCCATGGAGGATCGCAAACGGGAGGGCTACTTCTGATGGGTGATCTTCTTCGGCTCGCCACCGCCGGCAGCGTCGACGATGGAAAGTCCACTTTGGTCGGACGGCTGCTCTACGACACCAAGTCGGTGCTCGCCGATCAACTCGACGCGATCCACCGGGCCAGCGTCGACCGTGGCCTTACCACTCCCGACCTGTCCCTGCTCGTGGACGGGCTGCGTTCCGAGCGCGAACAGGGCATCACCATCGACGTCGCCTACCGTTACTTCGCGACGCCGCACCGCTCGTTCATCCTCGCCGACACTCCCGGCCACGTGCAGTACACCCGCAACACGGTGACCGGCGCGTCAACGGCGCAGCTGGCGATCCTGCTGGTGGACGCGCGCAAGGGCGTGCTGGAGCAGACCAGGCGGCACGCGGCCGTGCTGGCGCTGCTCGGCGTGCCGAGGTTGGTGCTGGCAGTGAACAAGATCGACCTTGTCGACTACGACGAGTCCACGTTCGCGCTGATCGCCAAGGAGTTCGTGGCACACGCGACCGCGCTGGGCTACGCCGAGAGCGCGGTGACCACCATCCCGGTGTCCGCGCTGGTCGGCGACAACGTGGTCGAGCTGTCCGAGAACACGCCCTGGTACGGCGGGCCGACCCTGTTGCACCACCTGGAGACCGTCCCGGTCGCACCGGACCCGCACGACGCGCCGTTCCGCTTCCCGGTGCAGTACGTGATCCGGCCGCGCACGGCCGACTTCCCGGACTACCGCGGCTACGCGGGCCAGGTCGCCGCAGGCACGGTCAGCGTCGGGGACGAGATCGTGGTGCTGCCCAACGGGCAGCGCAGCACGGTCAGCGGGATCGACACCGCGGACGGCCCGCTCACCGAGGCGGTAGCGGGAAAGTCGGTGACGTTGCTGCTCGCCGACGACATCGACATCTCGCGCG
>DASYBO010000098.1:0-13512 GCA_036500685.1 Pseudonocardiaceae bacterium
GGTGACTCGAAGGCCCCGCCTCGGCCCGCTGGGCGCGGGCCGAGGTGGGGAGCGTTCTACTGGCTGGAGAGTTGCAAGGCTGGCTGGGTGCCGAAGTAGGCGGCGCTGGTCACCTACACCTGATCGGCCCGTCGCCGGCGAACCGGACCACCTGGTTGCTGAAGTTCACCGCGGCGGTGACCACGCCGGACCGGACGACGACCGGAGTCCCGGCGGCCTGCTGGCGGATGGGGATGCGCAGCAGTACGCCACGCGCACTGCTCGATGCGTAGAGGTCTCCGTTGCGCAGCTTGAGAAACGCCTGTGCGGACAAGGCAATCCGGCGCACGGGCGTGCCCGCGCCGGTGAAGGCGCTCAGCGGGACAGTCCAGATCCCGGCGACGGCCGGATCAGCGGAGGACAACCCCACGACGAGTGGTTCTCCTGCCAGGTGGTCCGTGAGGGCGTCTTGGTTCGCAGCCGAGCAAGGGGCTGCGAGAAGCACCGCGAGAACGGCCAGCCGGGAGCTGACCAGCGGCGACAGTCGGAAACATGCGCGGTGGTTCCCATCAACTGCCGTGGATGTTTCGCCAGGTCAACGGCTCTAGTGCACACTGGTCAGGTGCTCGCCTCCGAATCGGTCCTTGTGACAGTGCCGACGACCGCGCCGACCAAGGTCGGCTGACATGCATTCGGCCGGACTTGTCCTGCATCCCGAACGTGATTCCGCCGCCGCGGTGTCGGCGGTGACCGGCTGGGCCGCGGGCCGGGGCATCGAGATCCTCGCGATCAAGGAGGAGATCCAGCGGCTGACCTGCACCGCGGTGCCGGTCACCGCGGCCGAACTGGGCAGTCGCTCCGATCTGGTGGTCAGTCTCGGCGGCGACGGCACCATGTTGCGCGCGATGCGCCTTGCCGACCGGCAGCGGGCGCCCGTCCTCGGCGTGAACCTGGGCAAGCTGGGCTTTCTTGCCGAGGTCGATGTGCCCGACCTGCCGAGCGCGCTGACCGCCATCGACGAGCACGACTTCACCATCGAGCCCCGGCTCGCGGTGGACGCGGTCGTCGGCGACCGCACGGTCACCGCGTTCAATGACGTTGCCGTGGTGCGGGTGCCGGGCGACGGCAGCGCTGTGGTCGCGGTGCACGTCGCGGGTCAGCCGTTCGTCAGCTACGCGGCGGACGCGGTGATCGTGGCGACGCCGACCGGGTCGACCGCATACAGCTTTTCGGCGGGCGGTCCGATCACCAGTCCCGCTGTCGAGGCGCTGCTGGTCACGCCAGCCGCGCCGCACTCGGCGTACAACCGGGGCGTTGTGCTGTCCGTGCACGATTCGGTCCAACTCGAGGTGCTGCCCAGCAGCGGGCGGCTCGCGGTCGAGGTGGACGGGATCGTCGCCGGGTACGTCGAACCGGGCGACCGGATCGATCTGTCAGGTCGGCCCGCTGCCGCGCGGGTGGTGCGGTTGGGCATGACCACGTTCTACGAACGCGCGCGGCGCAAACTGCGACTGGCCGACTCGGCGGAGATCCCCGCGCTGCATTCCGACGATCGGTCGCCCGCTCGGATGACACGGCGTCCGACCGTGGGCTGATTTTCCCCTAGGGGAACCCTGAATCGCGCCCGACCGCATTGGCATTCCCGCGCTGCGCTGCCAAGGTCGGCCGTGTCGTGATCCCACGACATCCGCTAATCAGGGGGATTCACATGACGTTACGCAGACGGCCGCGCTGGCACGGGGCGGTCATCGCGGCCTGTGCCGCGCTGGTCGTGCTCGGTACCGGTGTCGCGGCTTCGGCAGCCACCTCGCCGGCCGGGGCGAGCGGTACCGTCAGCCTCGTCGGTCAATCAGCGGGACCGAACGGGTACCTCGCGGAAATTCGGCGCACCGAGTTCGGAATTCCGCATATTCTCGCTGGTGGTTTCGGCAGTCTCGGTTATGGCTACGGCTATGCGTTCGCTCAGGACAATTTCTGCACGCTCGCTCAGCGCGTGCTGGCGATCCACGGCCAGCGTTCCGAATACTTCGGCGCGGCCGCCGATTCCGGTGATCCGCTGGACCCGGCAACGAACCTGGCCAGCGACGCCTACTTCACCGCGCTGCGCCAGTCCGGGGCGGTCCAGAAGCTACTCGCCGAACCGGCGCCGCAGGGCCCGACCGTGCAGACCCGGCAACTGGTCGACGGCTATGTCGCCGGCTACAACAAGTATCTGGCCGACACCGGCGCCACGCACCTGCCCGATCCTACCTGCCGCGGCGCGGCCTGGGTCGGTCCGATCACCTCGCTGGACATGTGGATCGACATCTACGACATCCAGCAGTTCGGCGGCATCGGGCAGGCGAAACAGGCCGTCGGAGCCGCGACACCGCCCACGGCGAGCACATCGAAGTCGACGGCGGCACCGAAACTGCCGAGGGCGTCCTCGGATGCCTTCGGCAGCAACGGTTGGGGCATCGGCAAGGACGCGACGGTCGGCAACGACGGCATGCTGTTCGCCAACCCGCACTTCCCGTGGGCCGGCGCCGGACGGTTCTACCAGGTGCAGCTGACGATTCCCGGCGTGCTCGACGTGAGCGGCGCCAGCCTGTACGGCACGCCCGTCGTGGAGATCGGGCACACGCAGAGTCTGGCGTGGACGCACACGGTGTCCACCGCGCAGCGGTTCACCCTCTACCAACTGGCGCTCGTGCCCGGTAACCCGACCAGCTACGTGGTGGACGGGAAGCCGGAGGCGATGACGACGCGCACGGTGACCGTGCCGGTGCGTGGTGCGGACGGCAAGATCGCGCCGGTCGACCAGACGCTGTACTACTCGCGGTTCGGGCCGGTGCTCGGCCAGAACTGGTCGTCGAGCACGGCGTTCGCCATCGACGACGTGAACGCGCAGAACCTGCGCGGCATGAACGAGTGGCTGGCCATGGACGAATCGGAGAACCTGGGCCAGTTGCAGCGCGCGCAGAACACCTATCAGGGCATGCCGTTCACCTACACGATCGCCGCCGACAGTTCGGGCACCTCCTACTTCGCGGACGCGTCCGTCGTGCCGGACGTGACCGACGCGGAGGCGGCGCGCTGCGTCGACACGCCGCAGGGCAAGGCCCAGTTCCCCGGCGTGTTCATCCTGGACGGCTCGACGTCGACCTGTGGCTGGGGCAACGATCCGACGGCGATTCAGCCCGGCATCTTCGGTCCCGGCTCGATGCCGAAGCTGACCAGCACGTCCTACGTCGCCAACTCGAACAATCCACCGTGGATGACCAACGCGAACACTCCGATCACCAGCTACACGGCGATCTTCGGCGCGACTCCAGGCACCCAACTGGACCCGAGGCCTCGGTTGAGCCTGAACATGATCGGCGAACGTATCGCCGGCACGGACGGGTTCGGCCCGGCAGGGTTCACGCTGTCCTCGTTGCAGCAGACCACACTCGGCGACCGGGTGCAGACCGCCGAGAACGGCAACCGGGACGACGTTGTCGCCATGTGCGCCAAGGATCCGGTGCTCACGGCGACCGACGGCACCAAGGTCGACGTGCGCACGGCCTGCGACGCGTTGGCGAAGTGGGACCTGAAGGCCGATGTGGACAGTCAGGGTATCGCGCTGTGGGACGAGTTCTTCAACCAGCTCAACGGACCGGGCGTGCAACACGACGCCTGGTGGACGGTGCGCTACGACGCGAACAACCCGCTGACCACGCCGCGCGGCATCAACGCGACCGACCCGGACGTGCCGAGGGTCTTCGCGGACGCGGTGGAGATCCTCAACAACGACAAGGTCGCGCCGAATGCCGCCCTCGGCACGTTGCAGCAGTACCAGTCGGTGCCGATTCCGGGCTGCCCGGACGCTTTCGGCTGCTTCAACGCGATCTCGCCGACAACGGATCTGACCAGCAGCGGCAAGTACGGGCCGGTGAACTTCGGGTCCAGCTTCATCATGGCGGTCGAGTTGACGCCGCAAGGGCCGCAGGCCAGGACCATCCTGACCTACTCGGAGTCGAACAACCCGGCTTCGCCGCACTTCACCGATCAGACCCAACTGTTCTCGCACAAGCAGTGGGTGACCGATCGGTTCAGTGACGCCGACATCAACGCATCGCCCGATGTGCGGATCTCGATCGTGTGCGGCTGAACCAACCGGCAGAACCAACCGGCGACGGCCCGGCTCCTCGTGAAGTCGAGGGGCCGGGCCGTTGTCGTCGGTCAGGGGGCGCCGATGCCGTTCGGGCTGCCCAGCCCGGTCGGGCCGTCGTAGCCGAGGGCAGATCGGCCCAGCGCTGCCCGGCCACCGCGACGGTCTCGCTGGTGATGTCCTCACCGGTGGCTCGGCCGACCAGGCTGCTCAGCCGCGCGACGAGCGGCTGTCCAGGATCGCGGTGATCCGCGCCTTGGTATCGGGATCGTCCAGCAGTGCCGTGAAGATCGCGGACTCGTGCACCATGCGCTGGTGCGCGTCGCTCGGCTCCGACCTGCGCACCAGTGCGCGGATTTCGCGCAGCGCCCGCGCGGGCTTGGCCAGCAGCGCCGCGACCCGCTCCGCGACGCGCGCGTCGAGCGCGTCCGCGTCGGGCAGCACCTCGTTGACAACGCCGATCTCCCGCGCCGTCGCGGCGCTGAACCGGTCGCCGAAGAGCAGGATGTCCGCGGCCCGCAACCGGCCGACCCGCTGGGGCAACGCGGCGCTGCTGCCGAACTCGGGCACGAGGCCCAGGTTGACGAAGGGCAGGTGCAGGTAGCTGCGCTCGGTCGCGTACACGAGGTCGCAGTGCAGCAGCACGGTCGCGCCGATGCCGACCGCGGGCCCGTCCACGGCGGCGATCAGTACGGCGGTACTGGCCAGCACCGCCTCCTGAAACTGGCGCACCGGCTGGTCCTGCGCCTGTCCGGCGGCCGAGCCGCTGGCCGCGATGAAATCGCCGAGGTCGTTGCCGGCGGAGAAGCTGCCGCCCGCTCCGGTCAGCACGATCACCCGCACTGCCGGATCGGCGTTGGCGGCGTTGACCGCGTCGGCGAGTGCCGTGTACATGACCGCGGTGAGCGCGTTGCGTTTGTGCGGCCGGTTGATGGTGACGGTGGCCACGGCACCGTCGGTTCGCGACACGACGTGGGCGTTCTCGGTCATCGGGTCATTGTCGACGAGTGCATTGGAGAACACAACCCACTATGGTGGAGGGATGGCACCCCGATCCACCGGACCCGGCATCGACATCATGGCCGAACAGCCGCTGCGCCCCCGCCCCTGCTCAGTCGCGGCCGCGTTGGACATCCTCGGCGAGCGGTGGAGCCTGCTGGCCATCCGCGAAATGGCTTACGGCGTGCACCGCTTCGACCAGATCACCGCCTACACCGGGGCATCCCGCGACATCCTGGCCAGCAGGCTGCGCAAACTGGAGCAGCGCGGCATCGTCGAACGCCGCCAGTACAGCGAACACCCGCCGCGCTTCGAGTACCACCTCACCGAGCCCGGCGAAGATCTCGTGCCGGTACTGCGCGCGCTGCGCCAGTGGGGCGACCGCTGGGCCGTCGACGAACCGAACGTGTCCTTTCGCCACGACTGCGGGCACCAGCTGGAAGTCGACCAGATCTGTCACGCCTGCGGCCAGATCGTCCGCACCGAGGACCTGACCGTGTCGCTCGGCAAATCCTGAACGAAGCCGATCAGCCGCCGAAGGCGATGCCGATACCGAGTTCGGCGAAACCGTCGCCGAGCAGCGTGGCCAGCAGGGCGGCGTGCTCGCCGGTCGGGTCGAGATCCGGGTCGAACACAGTGACCTCCGCGCCACTCGCGCCGGGCGCAAGCGCGGTCAGCAGCTCCATCAGCCGCGTCGCGCTCAGGCCGTCCGGGTCCGGGCTGTCCACGGCGGGCATGATCGACGGGTCGAGCACGTCGACGTCGAGGTGCAGCCAGTAGCCGTCCAGCCGCTCGGTCATCATCAGCTCGGCCAGCACGGACGACACCAGTTCCGCGCCGTCCTCGGCGATCTGCGGTGCGGTGACGACGGCGCGCAACAGACCCCGCGTCTCGACAAGTCCCTCGTCGTCGGCCCGGCAGCCGACCTGGATGGTGTGCTCTGGCCGGAAGTATGGCCCGAGGCCGTCGATGTCCCCGATCGCCGGCCAGTGCAGGCCGACCGCCGCCGCCAGATCCTCACCGGCCAGCGACGCGCACCGCGCCGAGTTGCCTGGATGGCGGAAGTCGGTGTGTCCGTCGATGTGCACCAGCGCGTAGCGGCCGCGTCGCCGCAGCGCGAGGGCCGCGCCGATCAGCAGGCCGCAGTCGCCGCCGAGCACCAGCGGGGCGATGCCCTCGTCGAGCACGGCGGTAAGCCGCTCGGCCAGCCTGCGGCAGTGCTCGACGATCGTGTCCTGGTTGCGCAGCCGTCCCGCGCCGGCCACCCAGTCGTCGCGGTAGCGACCGGGCAGCACGACACCGCAGTCGATGGCGCCCGCCGCCATCAACCGGTGGTACAGCCCGGCTTCCCGCAGCGCCTCCGGCGCCTTCGCGCAACCTGGCACCGCACCGGGTTCCGGCGGGCGAAGGCCGAGATTGGACGGGGCCGCGATAAGTCCGATCATCGGCACATCGTCCCCCACAAAGGGCGTTTCCGCGCTCGTTGCGCGACATGCCGCGCCGCGCCCGACCTCCCTCTCGGGCCCTCACACCTCCGTTACCGTGAACCGACCAACCAGCCGAACATCCCGGAGATCGACCGTGCAGCACAGGCCCGGCCAGCTCGTCGACGAGCCCTCGGGGCGCGCGGCGTCGATCGGTCGCGCCACCGGCTCCATGGCCGTCGCCGGCCTCGCCAGCAAGGTCACCGGCTTCGCCCGCAACCTGGTCATCGCCTGGGTACTGGGCCTGAGCATCGCCGCCGATGCCTACAACGCCGCGAACACGCTGCCCAACCAGGTCTACGAACTGCTCGTCGGCGGCGTGCTCACCAGCGTGCTGGTGCCGGTGCTGGTCCGCGCCCACCAGGACGACGAGGACGGCGGCGTCGCGTACACGCAACGCCTGCTGACCATGACCACGGTGGTGCTGGTGGCGATCACCGTGCTCGCGGTGCTCGCCGCTCCCGCGCTGACCGCGCTGGTCGTCGACGATTCGACCGGCCGCGCCAATCCCGCGCTGACCACCGCCTTCGCCTACCTGCTACTGCCGCAGATCCTGTTCTACGGCATTTCGGCGCTGCTCACCGCGGTGCTCAACGCGCGGCACGTGTTCGGCGTGACCGTGTGGGCGCCGGTGCTGAACAATGTCGTCCTGCTGCTCACCTTCGGTGTCTACCCACTGCTGCCGGGCCAGCTCACCCTCAACCCGGTACGGATGGACAACGCGCAGCTGCTCGAACTCGGCATCGGCAGCACCCTCGGCGTGGTCATCCAGGCGTTCGTGCTGATCCCCGCGCTGACCCGCTCCGGTTTCCGGTTCCGGCCGCGATGGGGTTGGGACCGCCGCTTCACCGAGTTCGGCCGCCTCGCCGCCTGGACCATCGGCTACGCGCTGCTCGCGCAGGTCGGCGTCGTCGTTGTCACCAACATCGCCACCGCCGACGGCGGACTCGCCATCTACAACAACGTCTGGCTGTTGGTGCAGTTGCCGTACGGGGTGATCGGCTTCGCCCTGATCACCGCGATCCTGCCCAGGATGAGCCGTGCCGCCGCCGACGGTCGCACAGCCGCCATCAAGAAAGACCTGTCCCTGGCCAGCCGGATCTGCGCGACCGCGATGCTGCCGATGAGCGCGCTGATGACCGTGCTCGGCCCCTCGCTCGGCGTCGCGCTGTTCTCCATCGGCCGCAGCCGAGCCGATGCGGGCACGCTTGGCGTCGCACTGGCCGTTGCCGCGTTCGGCGTGCTCCCGTACACGGTCACCCTGCTGCAACTGCGGGTCTTCTACGCGATGAAGGACGCGCGCACGCCGACCGTGATCATGCTCGGCATGATGGCGGTGAAGGTCTCGCTGTCCTTGCTCGCTCCGCTCGTGCTCACCCCGGAGCACGTCGTCTACGGCCTGACCTTCGCCAACTCCGCGTCGTTCCTGTTCGGCTGGATGGCGGGCGAGGCGTGCCTGCGCAAGCGACTCGGCGACCTGGACACGAAGCGGGTCGTGGTCACGCTGGTTCGCGGTCTGCTCGCCGCACTGGCCGCGGCGGCCGTCGGGCTGCTCGTGCGACTGCCGCTGCCGGCAGGTCCGCTCGGCGCGTGGATCTCGCTGATCTTCGGCGGATTCCTCGGCCTCGTCGCGGCGGGCCTGGTGCTGGCCTGGCTGCGCTCGCCGGAGCAGCAGGCCATCGCCCGCCGCATCGGCCGCATCCTCCTGCGCCTCCAGCGCCGCTGACCCGCCGCGCTACTTCACTTCACCCGACGTCGCATCCGCGCGGTGGCCACCGCGCCGCCGCCGAAGATCAGCACGATCACGGTCAGCGCCCACCGCCGCTCGGTCACCACCGCCGGGCTCACCGCGGCCACCTTGAGCGTCCCCGGGCTGGTCGGCAGCACGACCGCCCGCCCAGGCTGGGTCGCGCCGGTCGTCGGAGTCGTTGGTGTTGTCGGCGCGGTGGTCGTCGGTGTTGTGCTGAACGGCAGTGGCACCGCGGCGCGCAAGGCCACGCTGGGCGGCGCGGTCGTCACCGGCGGCGAAGGTGGTGGGGCCGAATGGGTGGTTGGCGGCGGCGATGTGGGTGGCCGGGTCGGCGGCGGCGGCGGTGGCGGCGGGCTCGTCGGCGGCGGGGGTGGGGGCGGCGGCGGGGGCGGGCTGGGTTCGCCGCCGATCTGGATGCAGATGATCGGCGGGATCGGCCCGATCGGCAGCAGGCAGATCCGCAACATCGGCGCGATGACCTGCTCGCTTCGAGCCGAAACCTGATCACTCGGCGCCGCGTTCGCCGCCGGTGCGGCCATCAGGAACAGGATCGGCACGGTCGCCGCGACTCCGCCAATCCTGGCTCGCATTCGCCCGCCCCGGCCGGACGAAAACTCTGTTCGTCCAGTTTTGTGCGAATACCTTCCGGACTTATTTCTCACGTGACCCCATTCGCCGGAGTTCATCGGATTGGCGGATAACGACCATACCGTAGACCGTGATCTAATTCTCCGCCAGAAGGGAGCGCGATGAGTATTTATCTGGTCGGGCTGTTCTGGATGTTGGGCGCAATGATCATCGCGGCCGGTTTGATGGTCACGGTCCGCAAGTATGTCTCGGAAGCGCATCGACACGCCAGCGATGATGCGGCCAGCCGGGTGTTCACCGTCGTTGCCGGATTGGAAGCGGTACTGCTCGCATTCGTGTTGATAACGCTGTTCGACGGCATCGGCGCGGCCCGTTCCGGCTCCTACCAGGAGGCCGACAGCGTGGTCGCGGTCTACTGGGACGCCAATCTTCTACCACAGCCTGCCAGCACCGAGATACGGAAATTAGCGGTGTCATATGGACAGACTGTGGTCGACCAGGAATGGCCGGCGATGCAGGACGGGATGTCGGTCAGCGACATCGGAAAAGCCCAGCTGGGCAAGTTGCACGACGCCATCGCATCATTTGTGCCGACCACCTATCCAGAGGAAGATCGACAGACCCAACTGACAAATGATCTGTCCGCCGTGTACCAGGCGCGCGAACAGCGCATCTCCGCGGCCATGACCAGGGTCAACCCGCTCATCTGGACGGCGCTGATTGTCGGCGCGATATTGTCGGTCGGCCTGACCTGTCTTTTCGGCGGCGAGAAGCTACTGATCCATGTGATCATCGCCGCGATGCTGGCCGGCACGGTGACCGTGCTGCTGTTCGCCACCTTCCAACTCCAGGACCCGTACAGCGGCGCGGCGCGCATCGGTCCGGTCGCGTTCGCCTCGGCCCTGGACCAACTCAACTAGGATCGGCCCGGCGTGGTCCGGGCGACTCGGGGTCCGGCGCAGAGCTGTGGAGGACAGGCGTGTCACCTCTGACGTTCGCGATCATCGAGGCCATCCCGCAGGTGTTACAGCTTGTGGTGGGTATCGTCGGTCTTGTCTTCTCGATCAAAGGCCGCCCCAACGGGGTCCCCAACCTGATGGTGGGCGCCTTCGTCGTCATGCTCGTCTCGACGGTTGCCGGACTCGCCTGGCAGTTCGTGTCGTTGAACGCGGTGTCCTGGCAGGAATCCGGCCACCTCAGCTCGGACCAGCTCAACACGATCTTCTTGGGGGTGGACCTCCCGCTCGCCATCATCAATGCGGTCTCCTGGCTCCTGGTCGCGATCGCGGTCCTCAAGTTCGGTCGTCGGCCTCAGCAGCTCGGCCAGGCAACGTACTTCGGCCCGGCCAACTACCCGATGGCCGGGCAGCCCGGTTTCGCGAGCCCGCAGCCCGGCTACGCCCAACCCGGCTATGCCCAACCCGGCTATGCCCAGCCTGGCAACCCGCAGCCCGCCTACACGCAGCCCGCTTACCCGCAGCCCGGTAACCCGCAGCCCGGCTACCCCCAGGCTGATGCCCAGCAGCCTGGCTATCCCCAACCGGACAACCAGCAACCTGTTGGTCAGCAACTTGGTTACCCGCAACCCAACCCCGGCGAGCCGGCCATGCCGACTCAGCAGCAGCCGCCGCAGTAGTCACTGATTCTTCGGGTGCTGGCTGTCGTACTCGCGGGCCGCCGAGCGCTGGGTCCGCACCCGCAGCAGTTTTTCCTTCTCGGCCGAGTAGTCGTCGTTCAGTCCCAGTTGCACGGCCTTGCGGATCTGTTCGCGGTTGTCCCGGACCACGGCGGCGAAGAAATCGTCGATCCTGGGGTCGCGCAACACCTCCAGCACCACTCGGAACGAAGTGTCCACAACGGAATGCACGATCTCGGCGTGGAAGGGCAGGAGCTTCAGTCTGCTCAACTGCTTGTCCTCGGACAGCTTCTCGCTGATGATCGCGCGCAGCTGCTCGCGGCTGTCGGTGAGCGAGCGGGCCAGGTTCTCCGGGTAGTTGCCGGTCTCCAAGACCTTCACCACCTCGTCCAGCACGGCAACGGTGACCGGTTTCTTGATCGCCTGCACGAGCGGCTCGACGAGCCGGTCCACAAGTCGGTAGAAGAACTGCTCGCCGATCGCCCTGTCGGCCGCGCGGCCGACCCGGACCAGTAGCAGCACCACCGTGACGACGTGCAGATGGTAGAGGGCCGGGTGCGCGATCGGAATCATCGCGAACACCTCGTACCAGTTGCGCATCGGGAACGCCTTGCCCCAGCCTCGTTTGCGCCAGCGCAGGAAGAACTCGACGATGAAGATCGCGCTGATCGCCACGTCCGCGTAGAACAGCCAGATGCCGACCGAGGGCGCGGGCGGGCTGAGCACCACCTCGCCGAGCACGCCGACGGACAGCAGCGCGAGCGCGAGCATGACGAAGTCGTCCGCGTGGACGTTGCCAGGCAAGATGCCGCTGTTCAGCTCGGCTTCGGGCATGCTGATCATCCTACGCCGCAGGAAGTGTCGTCGCTGGTCAGCTCGGGTTCGCCACGAAGTTCACGGTGATGTGCTGGAACCCCAGCGACTGCAACAGGCTGACCAGCATGGTCTTGGTGTTGCGCTCGGCGTCGGCCATCAGCTCGCTCTTGCCGGCCGCCGACTGGATCTGCTTCTGCGCGAGCTCGTAGAGGGCCTGCTGCGAGTTGGGGTTGCCGGAGAAGAACGAGTTGACCCTGGTGAACAGTCCCTGTTGCTGGGCGTAGACATAGGACTGGTGCACGTCAAGGGTGGCCGCTTCGAGCTGCGCGTGGCCGAGGGTCAGGGTGGCCGAGAGCCGATCGTCGGAGACCTGCACGTCGTTGCCCTTGAGCCGGCCGAAGTCCACGTAGGCGTTGTCGTTGCCGACACCGATGAACATGGTGTCGCTGCCCTCAAGGAAGCTCGGCAGGATCGAGCTGTTCGAGGAGATGTCCACGACCACCTGGAAGGTGCCGCTGGCCGCCTCGTAGCGCGACAGCTGCTGCACCGACTGGAGCAGCACCGGCCCTGATGTCTCCTTGGTGTTCTCCGCGAACGGGTTGCGCAGCTGCGGAAACAGGTGGATCGCCGACCCGACCAACGCCACCCCGATCAGCAGGATCACCACGGTCGCCACGCCGATCAGCCGGATCTGCCACTTGCCCATGTCGCCACTCTCCCGATCCGCGCCAGCCGCTGCCATGGAGGTACCCGAATCGCCGCGGTCACAACCTGGTTCGGTCCAGTGCCGCAACGGGTACGCCTAAACTAGAGCCAACGTTGGGAGGCCCCATGCGCAGGTCGATCTGGTTCTGGCTGTTCATCGCGGTGCTGGTCATCCTGATGCTCGGCGTCTTGTTCGGCGGCTACCGAAAAGGCACTCCGGTCGGGGCCGGGGTTCACCAGGACACGGTCGCGGTCAACGTCGTGTAGGTCGGCGCGGTCACGACGCTCCCGAGCGTGACCGTCACGTCCACGCCCTCGGCCGCGATGCTCGCCGGCACCCGTCGCCCGTTCACCGTGACCAGTACCCGGGGATCGGTCGCGCCGGCCGGCAGCCGCAACCCCAGCTCGCTCACTCGGACCTGCCCATGGCGGACCTCGATCGAGCAGACCTGTTGCCGGCCAACGCGTTGCTGGCGGAACAGCCCCCATCCGCCGGCCGCGGTGAACGCCGCCGCGAAGTCCTCCGGCCGGATCCGTGGCGCGAAACTCAGGCGCGCCTTCGGCCCATGACAGGAGAAACCGCATGCGGCAAGGAAAACCCCGTAGCTCGCCATGGCCCTTGTGTAGTGCTCGCTGCACTCGATCTCGTTGTAGGGGTTGCGTTTCGCCGGCGCGTAGCGGTTGTGCACGGCCCTGGTCACGATCAGGCCCTCGTCGACAAGGCCCTCGTAGATCAGGTGCGCCGCGTACTGGTACTCCTGCCCGGTCCAGGACTCGTTGAAGTACATCGCGACCCCGGCAGGCGGATTGCCGTTGGCCTGCGCGGCACCGCCGTGCGGGAAGGTCGTCATGATCATCGCAGGCTCACCGGCCATCGCATACCAGCGCCCGCCCGGAATCGCCGGGTTCGCCGCCCGGTACGCGGCAGGGTCGGCGACGTAGTTGTAGTGGAAGATGCTGGCCAGCGCGGTCGCGGTCTGGGCGGGGTCGGACACTCGGGGCAGGTCGAGCTGCCAGGCCGCGTTCTGGCCGAGCAGCTGGTCGATGTGGCAGCCGATGTTGGAGTTGGGCGCGTCCGGCGCGCTCGGGTCGATCAACTGGATGAAGTACTCGCCGTTCCACAGTTCGGTGGCGATCGAGTGCGCGCCTGCCTGCGCCAGCGCGGTGCAGGTCTGCGCGAACGCGGTGTCGTTCATCTCGGTGGCCATGGCCGCGCCCGCGTACAGGGCCGCGTCGTACATCCCGGTCAGCCAGGCGCTTTCGCCGTACCAGGTGGCGTCCAACGTGTTCGGCTGCGCGCCCTCCAGGGTGCCGTTGTGCCGGGTGTCCTTGCCGATCACCCAGTTGACGGCCTGCTTGATCCTCGGCCAGTTGGCGGTGAGGAAGGTGTTGTCCTGCGACATCTGGTGTTCGCGGTAGAAAC
>DASYBO010000099.1:0-3430 GCA_036500685.1 Pseudonocardiaceae bacterium
CGGTAGTCCGACGGCGTCTCGCCGACGATGTCGGTGAACCGGGCCGAGAACGAGCCCAGGCTGGCGCAGCCGACCGCGAAGCAGACTTCGGTCACGGTCAGATCGCCCCGGCGCAGCAGCGCCTTGGCCCGCTCGATGCGCCGGGTCATCAGGTACGAGTACGGCGTCTCGGCGTAGGCGTCCCGGAACCGGCGGCTGAAGTGCGCGGTTGACATCAGCGCGGTGCGGGCCAGCGCCGGCACGTCCAGCGGCTCCGCGTACTCGCGGTCCATCCGGTCCCTGGCCCGCCGCAGCCTGCGCAGCTCGTCGAGGTCGACCTCCATGGCCCCTATTGTGCACGTCAGCCGAGGTGATCGTTGGCACCGCCGACCCAGTCGATGTAGCGCTGCGCGGAGCGGCGGACCGCGTTCTTGGCGTCGGTTGGCACGCAGCCGCCCAACAGGCTGTAGACGCGGTCGTACGAATACGGTTCGAGCCGCTCCACGATCCGCCGCACCAGCCCGGCGGAGAGCGGGATCCGGTTCGGGTAGCTGCGCATGAAGGTCACCCAGCCCGCGGCGGCCACCGGAAGCATCGTGTCCCCGACCAGCAGGCAGCCCTTCCCGTCGGCACCGAAGGCGACGTGCGCGACCGCGGCGCCGGGGAAATGCCCGCCCGCCTCGACGAGCGTGACGCCCGGCAGCACCTCCTCGGCGCCTGCCCACTCCCGGATCACCGGATCCTCCCGCTGCACCCACCGCCGATCGGCAGAGTGCACCAGGACCGGGACGTTGCCGAGTTGGTGGCTGAGGCTGACCTGGCTGCCATACATGTGCGGGTGGCTGGCCACGATCACCGCCGCTCCGCCCAGTTCGGTGATCTTGTCGACCAGCGGCCGGTCGACGTGGTTGGGCGGGTCCCACAGGAGGTTGCCGCGCGAGGTCCGCACCAGGTAGGTCCGCTGGCCGATGCCGATCCCCGGTTCCCGGCTCAGCCGGTGGATGCCCGGTTCCAGCTGTTGGTACACCAGCTCGTGTTCGTCGGCGGCCAGCTTGTCCAGGGTCGTCCACACCTGACCCGACTCGGGCACGTACTGGCGTTCGTCGGCGCAGATCCGGCAGACCTCCGAGGGTGGCCGCTCGCTGTCCGGGTGTTCGACGCCGCAGGTTCCGCAGATCCAGATCGTCATGTTCTCAGTGTCGAACCTCCAGTGGAGTCCAGGTCAAGTACCTGGATCGATACCACGCCCGCAATATGCAAATACTCAGTCACGGCAATAGCGTTATCGATTGACATCAATGCGGTACGGAGCGTTACAGGTGATCTCCGGCACGTTCGACCGACCCAACCGACCATCACTTCAACCGCCAGCCCAGCGATCACCCGTTCGAGTGGTAAATGGCCACCATCTCGACGAATCAACGGATTTGGTTGCGTTGCGTCACCAACAACGTCCACTTAATACCCACGTTAGTGGCCAATTATGTGTAACACAAACACAGAAATGCATTTATGGACCAAAAAACTCGCCACCCCCGTTGAAAACCTCGAAAACGCGGTTGCTAACTTCGCCGAAGCCCCTCATTACGAATGACCTTTTTGGACAGACATGAAGGGATGGTTCATGCCAAGAGATCTACTCCGTCGAACCGGGATCGTCGGTATGGCGGTCGCCGCGACCCTCGCCGTCGCGGTGCCGGCCAACGCGACCGCACCGGGCGCGGGTTCGGCCTACGGCGCCTCCGTCGACGTGCACCTGCTGCCCAACGTGCTCGGGCCCGCCGGGCTCACCGTGAGCACCGGCAAACTGGCCCCGAGCAGCACGTCCGGCCCCACCTCGGCCACCGCCCTCGACGCCGCGCTGCGCGGCCTCGTGACGGCCAAGGTGATCACCAGTTCCTCGCGGCACAACACCGATGACGGCTCGGTGACCTCCAACGCGGCCGTTGTCGACGCGGCGCTGCCGGTGCTCGCACCGCTAGCAGGAGCAACGCCCACTGCGTCGGTGATCAGCTCGCAGTGCCACGCCACCGGCGACGGCATCACCGGCAGCTCCGACCTGGCCGACCTGAACCTCGGCCGGATCGGCCACATCTCGGCGTCGACGCCGAACCTGACCATCGGCATTCCCGGCATTCTCAAGATCGTGGCCAACGAGCAGATCCACCACTCGGACGGCAGCCTCACCGTGAACGCGCTGCACATCACCCTGCTCGGGCCCGGCCTGGTCAGTGCGCTGGGCAGCGGTGACATCGTGCTTGCATCGTCCACCTGCGGCCCGGCGATCGCGGTCAGCACCACGCCGACCACCCCGTCCGCGCCGACGACCACGACGCCGACCAAGCCCGAGGTGAGGGTGATCCCGGCCGGCGCGCCCGAAACCGGCGACGGTTCGCTCGCGACCCTGATGGTGCGCTGAACATGACCGCGTTTCGTTGGCTGGCGACCGGATGCGCCGTGCTGGCGTGCTGCCTCGGCCTGGTGGCCTGTGGCGGCAGCGGTTCGGCCGGGCCCGCTGTGACCGGCGGAAGCCCGGCGACCAGCTCGGCGGCGACCCCCGATTCGCCGCCGAGCTGGGTGGACATCCCCAGCATCGCCGCCCGCTCGTCGCTGATCCCGCTCGGGCTCAACACGGACAAGTCGGTGCAGGTGCCAC
Source organism: Pseudonocardiaceae bacterium (assembly GCA_036500685.1). Taxonomy (GTDB): domain Bacteria; phylum Actinomycetota; class Actinomycetes; order Mycobacteriales; family Pseudonocardiaceae; genus CAJCJE01. The sequence goes on from DASYBO010000099.1 coordinate 2,636, forward strand.
CGGTTGACCAACCGCAGCAAGCGGGTTGGTACAAGTTCGGCCCGCAACCCGGTCAGGTCGGGCCAGCGGTGATCCTCGGGCACATCGACGGTGACCACAAGGAAGGCATCTTCTGGCGGTTGCACGAGGTGAAGCCGGGCGACAAGGTCATGGTCGGCCAACAGAACGGCGACACGCTCACATTCACGGTGACCACAGTGGACAGTGTGGCGAAGGATTCGTTCCCGACCAGTGCCGTGTACGGCAACACGTCCGACCCGCAACTGCGACTGATCACCTGCGGCGGCGCGTTCGACGCGACCACCGGGCACTACCTCGACAACCTCATCGTCTACGCGACTCTCGCCATGTAAACCGTGCCTCCCCGAGTCGGCCCTCTGACCAAGGGCCACCGGCGCCGGACCCTGTTTCGGGTCCGGCGCCTGGGCGTTCAGGAGTGCGTCAAGTTGAGCAGGAACTCGATCTGACCGCGGTCACGTGGAAATCGCTGAAGGTGACCGGGATCGAGCCCTGCACCTGGATGGTGTGACACAGTGCAGAGTAAGGTTTCCGGTCGCGTGCGCGGTGAGCTTCTTGCCGGGCGCGGGAATCGAGCCGAGCGCGACGGGCTGGGTGAGGTTGAATGTCCCGTTCGGATACTGCGCGGTGTCCATCACCGACGAGTCGCGGAAGCGGCTGTCGCGCTGCGACTTGTCGCTGGCCACCGAGGCCATGTCCACGGTGAACGTCGCCGACGTGAGCTGAGTGCCGCTGATCGCGGCCGAGCCGCTGACCTTGCTGGTGCGCCCGACCGCC
>DASYBO010000100.1:0-9144 GCA_036500685.1 Pseudonocardiaceae bacterium
CTCCTCGCTGAGCTGGGTGACGGTCGGCGCGCTGATCCCGCCGCTGGCCTCGGGGGTCGTGGTGGCCGGCTGGCTGCTCGCCGAGCACAATCCCGCGCTGCGCGGCACCGCCCCGACCACCGCGTTCATCCTGGTGCTCGCGGTCTCGCTTGCCATCACCGCGGTTCCGGTGCTGGCCAGGATCCTGGCCGACCGCAAGCTGACCACCTCGCTGCCCGGCAGGCTCTCGCTGAGCGCGGCCGCGATCGTCGACGCCGTCGCCTGGCCGCTGCTCGCGGTGGCGATCGGTCTGGCCAGCGGCAAGCTCAGCAGCGCGGGTGTCGCCGTGTTGACCCTGCTGGTCGGGATCGTGGTGAGCGGGGCCGTCCGCACCGTGCTGCGCACCGAAGTCGCGGGCCGATTCGCCGGGAAGTACCCGATCGTCGTCGCGGTCCTGATCGGCGTCGCCGCGATCGCCACCGCGTACCTGGTGTCCGTGCTCGGCCTTTCCTCGGTGTTCGGCGCGTTCCTGGTCGGCCTGGCCGTACCCGGCAACAAGGCGCCGGCCAGGCCGACCGACCTGTCGGTCGAGGAGCGCCCGGTCAGCTGGGCCCTTGCGGTGCATTGGGTGACCCGGCTCGGGCTGGCCTTCGTGCCGGTGTTCTTCGTGGAGACCGGCCTTGAGGTGTTCGCCAAGCCCTTCCCCGGCATTCCGTGGCTGGCCATGATCGTGGTGACGGTGCTGGCCATGCTCGGCAAGCTCGGCGGCGGCTACGCCGGCGCCCGGCTAGGTGGCTACTCGCGGATCACGTCGGCCAGGGTCGGTGCGCTGCTCAACACCAGAGGCCTCACCGAGATCGTCGCCCTGCAAGCCGGCTTCCACGCCGGCATCCTGACCGCGTCGATGTTCCTGGTCTGCCTTGTCATGGCACTGGTCACCACCTGCGCGACCGGTCCGCTGATGACCTGGACCAACCGGACCCAGCGCCGCGTCGCCCCGGCGACCGTGACCGACAAGGCCATCGAGACCTGGGCGGCCTGACCGTCCCTATTCGCGAACCGGGAAGGTCCCGATCGCCTTGCCGTGCGCGTCGTAGGCGGTGATCGTCGGTCGTCCGCCCCGCAGGCTCGGGTCGTTGAGGTCGTATCCGGGCAGTACATAGGTCCCGGATTGCACGACCGCGGTCAAGCTCGGCCCGCCCGGCCAACTCATCCGCACCGACGCGACGTCCGGTGCGCGCACCCGGCCGACGATGCTGGCCTGGTCGCTGCCCAGCAAGCCTTTGTCGTCGGTGTGGAAGTGGTAGAAGACCGTGGTCGCGGTGATCAGCTGGTTCGGGTCGACGGTGTTGACGGTCTGGTAGCCGTTCTGGTCGAAGACCTCGAGGTCGATCGGCTGGCCGGTCCGTTGGGTACAGATGGCCAGCAGTTGGTCGTAGTTCGGGCTGAGGCTGGCCAGTTGCACGCTCTCGTGGTCGTCGAGCGTGAGGTAGGCGCCCGGGATCCACGCTTGCGGCGCCACCACCGGAATCGAGTTGGGTCCGTGGAAACACGCGGTCAGCCGCTGCCCGGCCGCGGTGTGCTGGTCGGCCGGGGGCAGCGCGCCGCCGTTGTCGGTGGTCGGCCGCACCACCGCCGGCAACTGGCTCTGCGCGACGGTGAACGTCCGCATGTCGGCCGCGGCCGAGGTCGGCGCCACCCCGAGTTCGAGGCCGTCGGTCGGCGCCGGGATCGCGTTGGGCAGCAGGAAGACGCCGTCCTCGACCACCGCGCTCTGGTAGTAGTCGCGGTCCACCGCGTAGGGCTGGCCGACCAGCCACTGGTCGACCCAGGCGGCCCGGTAGCCCGGGTCGATGGTGCCGGCGACGGTGCCGAACGAGGTGATGAAGGTGGGCCGCGCGGTCGAGGTGGCCGGCGCGCCGGGCTGGGACAGGGCGACCGTGGTCGGGGTGATCTCGCAGAACACCGCGCCGGACGAGGTGTGATAGGCGATCACGGCGTCGTCGTGATTGGTCGCGGTCAGCAGCACCTGCCACTGTTCCGGCGCGGGCCTGCCGGCAGGGTCGCGGTGGGCCTGCGCGAGGCAGCGAGCGGCCAGGTCGGCCGGGGCCGTCCCATGCCGCACGTGGTAGGCGGCATCGGTGTCCTGGGGCGGAAGCTGGCGGAACGGCTCGGTGTTGAGGTACTGCGACGCGGCCGAGACGTGCGCTCCGACGCCGCCCAGCGCGGTGACCCCGACCGCGATCGCGGCCAGCGCCACGACGGCCGCGCCGATGGCCAACGGCACCATGGTCCGGTTGGCGCGGCCAGGGTTGTCCCGCATGCCGGTGAGCAGCCGTTCCCGCGCGCCGGCCCTGACCTGTTCGGGCAGGTCCCGTTCCGGTGGGAGATCGAGGTGGTCAATCATGGCCGGTGCTCCTCCAGGATCGTGTGCAGGTGGCGGCGCGCCCTGGACAACCGGGATCGCACGCTCACCTCGGAAATGCCGAACAGCGCTGCCGCGTCCGATGTGGACACACCGCCGAGCAGGCAGACCCGCACCGCGTCGCGTTCGCCCTTGGGCAGTTGGCCGAGGGCCTCGACGACCTCGGCCAGCCGGGACCGGTTCGCGCTGTCCTCGGCGATCGCCTCGGCGTGGTCGGGTTCGGTGTCCTCGGCCGCGAGTTGCGGCAGCAGCCGTAGGAACCGGCGCTTGCGTCTGCGTTCGTCGCGGCAGATGTTGTTGGCCACCGTGTAGAGCCAGGGCAGCGCACTGTCGCGGACCAGCCGCACCTCGCCCCTGCGCCGCCAGGCGACCAGGAACGCGTCGGCCAACAGGTCCTCCGCCGCTGTCCAGGACGCGGTGAGCCGGTAGGCGTAGTTCCAGATCGCCTTGGCGTGCCGCTCGAACAGCTCGGTGAACGCCTGGTGGTCGTCGAGCGCGATCAGCCGCCACAACTCCGCGTCGGACCGGGCGTTCGCCGGCCGCCACGCTTCCGCGCCCGAGCCACCGGTCGCCATCATCTGCCGCAACACCGTCACATCCGGCTTGTGGTCCACACCGGACATCTGTTGCGAACCGTGACTCAGCTCACTCAAGCCAGCTGGGCTGCGCCGCGCCGCGCGGCAGCAGCGGGAACCGGTATCGCCCTGGTGTCGCGGACATCCGCACCTGCTCGGTGACGCCCTGATACCGGCCGAGCGGAGTGTCGGCGGTGAACGTTTCCGGGTCCAGGTAGGCGTGCTCCTCGCCGCGTCCCGCGGTGTCGATGGCGTAGTCGCGGTCGAAGACGCCCATGCTCAGGATCCACAGCGCCGCCCTGGTCAGCGAGACGTGCACTCGGTAGCTGCCGCCTTCGTGGGCGCGGCGGGCCAGCGCCTCGGTGATGCCGGTGGCCAGCAGCCAGGACACGATGTAGTCGTTGACGACCACGATCGGCGGCAACGCGGGCGCATCCCCATCGCCCTCCATGGTCATCATGCCGACCAGGCTGCCCGCGCTCTGGTCGAACCCGACCCGGTCGGCCCATGGCCCGGTCAACCCGTTGAGCGTGGTGCTGGCATGGATGATCCCCGGCCGCAGCACGGCAGCCTGCTCGGCGGACAACCCGATGCGATCCAGGTAGCCGGGCCTTCGATTGGCGAAGAACACGTCCGCGTCCGCGAGCAGCGCGGCGATCCGCGCCCGCCCGTCCGCCGAGTACGGGTCGACGGTCGCCGAACGCAGACCGACATTGGCCGTGGCGTAGGTGGTGTCGTGTTCCAGTTCGCCCGGCCGCCACAGGTTCAGCACATCCGCGCCGTGCAGCGCGAGCGCTCGCCCGGCGCCGGCCCCCGCGATCACGTGCCCCATGCCCAGCGCCCGCACCCCGGTCAGCGGATCTTCGACGCCGGGCGGCAACGGGATCGGGTCACTCTCGCCGATCTTGGCGATCTCGATCAGCGGCAGGTCTGCGAGGACCTCGCGGTAGTGGGGCTCGGCCAGCAGTTCCTCGGTCGAGCGCAGCATCGGCAGCACGACACCGGCCTGTGCCCCGGCCGCTTCGAGGTCGCGCCCGGTCCACTTCTTGATCGCCTCGGCGACGCGCCGCTCGTCGTCCGGCACGTCGAGCAGGGTCTGTGCGGCAATTTTGATCTTCGGGTACGGGTTGAGCGGCATCACCCAGCGCTCGTCCTCGGTGCGGTAGAAGCTGAACCCGAAGGCCGGACTCGGATTCGCGCTGGACACCGGCGGATAACCGTTGAGCAGCTCCCATTTCCGGTCGTAGAACGGACACAGCCGGTGCGGCGTGACGCGCAGGTCGACCGCGATGTCCTGCCCTTCCCCACCGCGCAGCCGCCACAGCTTGGCCATCGCCACCGACTTCGCGACCAGCGCGATCCCGGCCGCGCCGCCGAGGCGAAGCGTGCTCGGCACCACCGGATCGGCCCCGGTGAACGTGATGGTGCCGCCGCCGTCGGCCGGGCTCAGGCCGACGCCGCCGAGCAGGTCGGCCAGTTCCGCGTGCGGGTCGAACGCATCGTCGGTCGCGGGGTTGGCGATCGAGCGAGCGACCCGTTCCGTCAAAGACATGGTCAGCACGCTAACGCGCCCGAAACGGACGCACCCGATCAGCTCCGGTTAATTGTTAACCCAATGCGAGAATTTTTCGTTGCTTGTTGTTTTTTCGGATTCTTGTCACGCTCATCGAGCACATCCATTCGAGCCACTGGGGAGGCGTCATGGATCATCGAGGGCAACTCAGGAGATCGTCCGGCTATCGGACGGCAGCGGCGGCACTGCTGGCACTGGCCACCACGATCGGCATCGCCACCAGCGCGCATGCGGCCCCGAGCATGCACACACCGTTGGCGTGGCAGGAAAATCTCAGCAAGCCGGTGTCCTCGACCAACATCGAGCAGTCGGCGGGAGCGGTTCGGATCGCCGATCGCAGGATGCACCCGGCGGCGCAGGCCGGCGCGCCCGGCTACGGCATGGAGGTGCTCACGCCGCACCCACTGTCCACACCGGTCAACCGGATCCGCTCGACGGTGACCGACACCGTCCCGAGCGGTGCCAGGGTGATCGTCGAGGTGCGCGGCCAGCTGTCCGACAAGAGCTGGACCGAGTGGGCGCCATCACCCACAACGTTTCGCTCGCAGGCCTCGGTCGTCCAGGTGCGGGTTACTTTGTGGGACAACAAGTCCGGGCAAAGCCCGACGGTGAGCGGCCTGGCCGTCGCCACGAAGCTTGGCCGCGCACCATCCATTGTGGCCGGTCCGCATGCTCCGGCCCAGGAGAGCTATCAGGTGTACGCCACCAGGGAAGGGCTGGTCGGCGGGACCACCGCGAACGGGCACGTCATCGTGGACAACGATCACTTCGTCGCGCTGCCCTCCGGGTCGGTGCTCTCGAACCAGGGCACCGACGACTACTCCGTGCAGGTGTGCGGGCCGTCCGCGTGTGAAACCGCGCCGGTGTGGGACATCGGACCGTGGAATATCTACGACGACTACTGGGACGCGAACCGCGCCGAGTTCACCGATCTCGCGCAGGGCACGCCGGAAGCCGAGGCCGCCTACGACAACGGTTACAACAACGGCATCGACGACGAGGGCGGAACGGTCCTCAACCCCGCCGGCATCGACCTGGCCGACGGCACCTTCTACGACGTCGGGCTCAACGACAACGGCTACGTGACCGTGACCTACCTCTGGACCTAGCAGATTCGCCGGCCCGGCACCGAAAAACCGTGCCGGGCCGGCTGGTCCTCATGCGTAGAGGCGACCCGCGAAACGCCGCGCGAAGCCGTCGCCGACGTTCGCGGTGACCGTGATGTCGTAGCGGCCCGCCGAGGTCGCGTCGAGCGTCACCTGAGCACTGCCACCGGCGGCCACCGTGACCTGGCTCGAATTCCCGCCGGAGGCGAGGTAGGCCACGTTCGCGCCGACCGTGAACACCGCGGCCACGCTGCCCGCGTTGCTCAGGGTGAGAGCGAGCGTGGCGCCGTCGCGGTTGTCGACGACCACGGCCTCAGGGTGCGCGAGCGCCGAGTTCGTCCAGGTGAACAGGGTGCGCGAGCGCCGAGTTCGTCCAGGTGTTCACGTTGCCCTGGAACCCGCGCAGGTAGCCGTCGGGTCCGTGCAGGTCGATGTCATACTTGCCGGCGCCGTAGGTCTGCGCGCTGAAGTAGTCCGAGATCGATCCGCCTGCCGGGCAGGTGTAGGTCCAGGCCGCGTAGGTGCGGTCGTTCACGGTGTACGCGGTGAACCCGCCGCCGAGCGATCCCGGATTCACCGTCTTGAACCAGATCCGGCCGGTGCTGGTGTCGGTCCACGACGTGGTGTTGAAGACGTAGCCCAGCGGCTGCGCGGGCCGGTCGCCGGACTCCTGGGTCGGCAGCGTGGTGTTGCTCGACGGCGCCTTGGCCGCCGGCAGGCTCTCCTCGGCGTTCGCGGCGGCCACCAGCGGCGCGGTTGCCGGCAGGGTGGTCGGGAACGACGCGGGCGACGCGCTGAAATTGAACGCGGACAACAGATCCCCGCACACCGTGCGGCGCCACGCGGAGATGTTGGCGCACTGCACGCCGGTCCACTGCTCGACGAAGCGCAGCGGCGAGGTGTGGTCGAACACCTCCGAGCAGACCCGGCCACCGGTGCTCCACGGCGAGATCACCGTCATCGGCACGCGCGGCCCGAGGCCGATCGGGGTGCCGCTGACGAACTCGTCGGCGGTGCCGGACGGTGCGACGGGCGGGGCGACGTGGTCGAAGAAGCCGTCGTTCTCGTCGAAGTTCAGGAAGACCACCGTCGAGTTCCAGGTTGCCTGGTCGGCCGCGATCGCGGAGAGCACCCCGCTGACGTAGTCGGCGCCGTAGGCCGGCGGGTTGGCCGGATGCTCGGAGTCCGCCGTCGGCGCCACCACCCACGAGACCTGCGGGAACGTCCCGGCCGCGATGTCCGACGCGATCGCTGACGAAACCGAGGACACCCGCGCCATTCCCTTGGTGTACAAGGGAGAACTCGTGGACGCCTGCTGGAACTGGGTGAACCAGGCCAGCGGGTTGTCGTCGAAGTTGTCCGCCTCCTGGTAGACCCGCCAGCTCACGCCGGCGTTCTGCAGCATCTCCGGGTAGGTGGTCCAGGAGTAGCCGTTCTCGGAGTTGTCGGTGACCGGCCCGCCCGCCGTGCCGTTCGGGTCGATCCAGCCGGTCCACTGGTAGAGCCGGTTGGGGTTGGTCGGCGCCATGGTCGAGCAGAAGTACTGGTCGCAGATGGTGAACGCGTCGGCGAGCGCGTACTGGAACGGGATGTCCGCGCGGGTGTAGTAACCCATGGTCAGCGCGGTCTTGGCCGGGATCCAGTTGTTGTACAACCCGGTGTGCCAGGCGCTGTGCGTGCCGGACCAGGAGTGGTCGAGGTCGGTGACGCGCTGCGCGTCGGTGGTCTTGGTGTCCAGGTGGAAGGGCATCAGCACGTTGCCACCGGAGCCACTGCCCCTGGTGGTCTGCCGCCACACGTTGGCCCCGTTGGGGAAACGCAGCATCGACGTGTCACCGAAGCCGCGAACACCTTGCAGCGAACCGAAGTAGTGGTCAAAGCTGCGGTTCTCCTGCATGAATATGACAACGTGCTTGACCGAATCGAGGGTGCCGGTGGTGGGCGCCGCGGCCATGGCCTGGGCGACCGAACCGGGCAGCCCGAGCGCGGCACCAGCGCCGATGGCGACCGCGGAACCGAGCAGGGTGCGACGATTGATGGGAGACAACAGAATCGACCTCCGTTGCAGGGGAGGCTGACGCCGGGGTCAGCTCCGCCCACCGTGAAGGTCGTCCGTGAACGCCGGCCGAATACCAGGCGTGCTGCGCGCGTCCAACGGATTCAGAATCAAAACGTGTCTAGCCAAGATGCTGAATCGTGCCCACCCTCACCCCCTCGATGAGGGTGGGCACAAACCTCAGATCCCCCGGTGCCCCTTGATCAGGTTCGCGTAACGACGACCGCTGGTCTTGATCGTGCGGACCTGGGTGTTGTAGTCGACGTGGATCAGGCCGAAGCGCTTGTCGTAGCCGTAGGCCCACTCGAAGTTGTCCAAAAAGGACCATGCGAAGTAGCCGGCCATCGGCACGCCGTTCGCGGCCGCCCGATCCACCGCGGCCAGGTGCGACCGCAGGTAGGCGGCCCGGTCGGTGTCGTCGAACGAGCCGTCCTTGCTGGGCTTGTCGTCGTAGGCCGAGCCGTTCTCGGTGATGTAGATCTTGGCAGGCTGGTACTCCTTGGCGATGCGGACCAGCAGCTTCTCGAGGCCCTCCGGGTTGACCTCCCAGTCCATGTACGTGCGCGGCACGTCCGGCAGCCGAACCTGCTTCGCGTACGGGATCGGGCCTTCCGGATCGTTCTCGGCGATCATCCGGAAGTAGTAGTTCACCCCGAGGAAGTCCATCGGCGTCGCGATGATGTCGTTGTCGCCGGGCTGTTCGGGCAGCTCGACGCCGTAGAGCTCGCGCATGTCGGCGGGGAAGCCGCGCCCGAACACCGGGTCCAGCCACCAGCGGTTGGTGTGCCCGTCCGCGCGCTCGGCCGCCGCGATGTCCTCCGGCGAGTCGCTCGCCGGTTCGCACGGACTCGGATTGATCACAATGCCGACCTGCGCCGGGAGCTTCGCATCGGCGCGGATCGCGGCGGCGGACAGGCCGTGCCCGAGCAGCAGGTGGTAGGAGGCGCGCACCGCCTCGGTGATGTCGGAGTGACCGGGCGCCATCCGGTCTTCCAGGTAGCCGATCCACGCCGAGCACAGCGGCTCGTTGATGGTGATCCAGTCGCTGACCCGGTCACCGAGCGCGCGCGCCATCACGGCCGCGTAGTCGGCGAAGCGCTCGGCGGTGGCGCGCTCCGGCCAGCCGCCCTGGTCCTGCAACACCTGCGGCAGGTCCCAGTGGTAGAGCGTGGCGAAGGGCCGGATGCCCGCGTCAAGCAGCCCGTCCACCAGCCGGTCGTAGAAGTCGATGCCTGCCTTGTTCACCGCGCCGCCGCCCTCGGGCAGGATGCGCGGCCACGCGATGGAGAACCGGTAGGTGTCCACGCCCAGCGAGTGGATCAGTTCGACGTCCTGGGGCATCCGGTGGTAGTGGTCGCACGCCACGTCACCGTTCTCGCCCTTGTGCACGGCATCCGGTACCCGGCAGTAGGTGTCCCAGATCGACGGGG
>DASYBO010000101.1:0-2395 GCA_036500685.1 Pseudonocardiaceae bacterium
GGCGCGGCCACGTGCGGCGACGCCGGATCGGAGCCGCCACAACCGGCCGCGATCAGTCCTAACGAGACGGTGATGGCGACGAGCAGCGGCGACCGGCGGAACCCACCAGTACGGCCCATCCATGCCTCCGGCGGAGTGGAGACCGGCCGAACGTGTGGCCGGTGCGCGTTGCGGTGTGCCGACGCCGGCGGGCGCGCGGCGGTCGCAGTCGACTCGAACGCGGGATCCGGCGCCCGGATGCGTTGTGCGCACAGGGAACCGGTGGCGGAAATCTGATCGGGATCTCCGTCATTCACAGTTGTGGACTCGATGCTGTTAATTAAGCAACTTTCCTTACTTATGCGGAAAGTACTCTCGCGCTCTCTCTCCGTCAAGCATTCGAGTAGCCCACGCTTGACACTTATTCGACAGCGTTAAATTGTCCGATCCTCTGGCGCTTCCCGACTCAGCGGTTCGGCGTCGTGCCTGGTCCGATAGGGTGAGCGTGGCCTACCAGGGAAAGGCACCCGTTCATGCGCAGCGTGGAAACCGTGTTGTTCCTGGTGGTCGTGGCAACGGTGGTGGCCACCTTTGCCAAACGGCTGCGCGTGCCGGCGCCCTCCCTGCTCGTCGTGGCCGGCGTCGTTGTCGGCCTGCTGCCCGGCGTCCCGCGCATCCAGGTCACCCCGGACATCGTCAGCTTCGTGGTCCTCCCACCGCTGCTCGACGCCGCAGGCGCCGAACTGCCCTGGCGCGACCTGCGCGCGGTCTGGAAACCGGTCTCCGCGCTCGCCATAGGCCTGGTGCTCGCGTCCGCTGCCGTGGTCGGCGCGGTCGTCGTGGCCATCACCGGCCTGCCGATCGGCCTCGCGCTCGTGCTCGGCACCGTGCTGGCCAGCACCGATCCGGTCGCGGTCACCGCGCTGGGCCGACGGCTGTCCCTGCCGCCCCGGTTGCAGGTGCTGATCCAGGCGGAGAGCCTGTTCAACGACGCCACCAGCCTGTTGCTGTTCCGGGTCGCGGTGTCGCTGGCCATCACGACCGGAGGCCTTTCCGTCGGTCATACCGTCGGCGAGTTCCTGCTGCTGGCCGGTGGCGGCGCGATCGTCGGCGCGCTGGTCGCCGGCGGCGTCATCCTGATCAGGAAGCGCACGGTGGATCCCGTGCTGGAGACGGTGGTCTCGCTGGTCACCCCCTATGCCGCCTACGTGCTCGCGGAGGCCCTGCACGCCTCCGGCGTCACCGCGGTCGTGCTGTGCAGCGTCGTGGTCGGCACCAGAACCGACGGCCTCACCAACGCGCGCATCCGGCTCCAGTTGACCGCGGTCACCGAAACCGTCGTGTTCCTGTTGGAGAGCGTGGTGTTCGGCCTGATCGGACTGGAACTGCCCGCGCTGATCCGCGAACTGGCCAGCACCGACAGCTACTGGCCGCTACAAGCACTGGCCATTACCGCGGCACTGATCGTCATCCGGGTGCTGTGGGTGTTCCCGCTCTCCGCGATCCGGCAGCGCCGGGGCGGCGCCCGACCGTCCTGGCAGGTGCCGGCCGTGGTGTCCTGGGCCGGGGCCAGGGGAGTGGTGCCGTTGGCCGCTGCCCTGACCATCCCGCTCACCACCCAGAGCGGCGCCGCCCTGCCGCACCGCGACCTGGTGCTCCTGCTCGCCTCGGCGGTCATCGTGATCACCCTTGTGGTCCAGGGGTTCACACTCGCGCCGTTGGTTAAACGCGCCGGCATCGCGGTCGACCCGGCCGACGTCAAGCAGGAAGCCCTGCTCGCCCACCGCGAACTCACCAACGCCGCCCTGGCCCACCTCGACCACCTCGCAGACCTGGAGACGACCTCCGAGCCCATGCTCGAACAGCTCCGCGACCGGCTGCGCTCCCGCCTAGACCGGCTCCGCGAGGACCAGGACGACGAGCCGACCACCGCATCGGCCGCGCAGCTCTACCGCACGCTGCGCCGCGACCTGCTCGCCGTGCAAAGCCTCGAACTGGCCAGACTCTACGAATCGGGCCGGATCACCGACGCCACGCGGCGCCGGATCCAACGTGATCTGGACCTGGAGGAAGCAGGTCTCGGCGAACACGGCTAGTCAGAGCATGAACACTATGGGCGAAATTGCCTCTTATCGGGCAAATCATGTTGAATGGGCCAGCGAGCGTCGGCGCCTTGTTCGGCAGGTCAAGCTGAACCAGCCGAGCAGGGGCGATGAACCTTCAGTCGGCTGGCCCAATCGCGGTCGATCGCCGGTGTGACGCGGCACACCCGCGCACGTGTCGCCGCCGCGCCAGATTCGTCGGGCGGCGAGCGCACCGCCTCGACGCAAGGCGGTCTCGGCGTGCAGCGGCCATCGGTTCACGAGCCTGGATCATGAACGGTCACCACCCTGAGCTGGCCAGACTCTACGGATCG
>DASYBO010000102.1:0-3892 GCA_036500685.1 Pseudonocardiaceae bacterium
AAACCGGCATCGAGATCCCGTAGCGGATTCGCCCTGCGCGATGAGTTCTCCCCGGCTCGCTGGTCTGTCAGGTAACAGCCCCAACCTCAGGGAGCACGACATGACCACGATGACCGAAGCGGTGACCGTCCCCGGCTCGCAGCTGACCGAGGACTGGGTGACCGGCACCTGGACGATCGACCCCGTGCACAGCACAGTCGGTTTCGCGGTGCGGCACCTGATGAGCCGGGTACGCGGCACGTTCAGCGAGTTCAGCGGGCAGATCCTGACCGACCCTCGGCCTGCTCGGTCCTCGGTGACCGCGGCCGTCGGGCTGTCGTCGGTCAGTACCGGCTTTGGGATGCGCGACGCGCACCTGCGCTCGGCGGATTTCTTCGACGTCGAGCACCACCCGCTGATGACCTTCGCCAGCACGGTGCTGCGCCCGGCCGACGACGCATGGATACTGTCCGGCGAGCTGACCATTCGGGACGTCACCCGGCCGGTCGAGCTGGATCTGGAGTTCCTCGGCAGCGACCCCACCGGGATGCAGGGCGAGACCCGGATCGGTTTCTCGGCCCGAGGCACGATCAGCCGCAGGGCCTTCGGCGTCGCCTTCGGCCTTGCCACCGACGGCAGCAAGATCGTCGTCGCCGACAAGGTCGAGCTGACCCTCGACATCGAAGCAGTACTCGACACCCCTGGAGAATGACATGCGCAAGGTGATCGTGCAGATGAGTATGTCGCTCGACGGATACGTTGCCAGCGGACGACAACATCCCGGCGTCGCGGTCGACGAGGACGCCGAACTGGTGGCGTGGAAGGTGAACCGGCTGGCCAAGACCAGCGCTCACCTCATGGGCCGAACGACCTACCTGGAGATGGCGAGCTTTTGGCCGGACTCACCGGGAGAGTACGCACCGCTGATGAACGACATCCCCAAGATCGTGTTCTCCAAGACCCTGACCGAGGCTTCCTGGCCGACCACCCGGATCGCCCGAGGCGAGCTGGCGGCGGAGATCGCCGCGATCAAGGACGAGCCGGGGACGGACGTCATCGCCCATGGCGGAGCAGGCTTCGCCGCGGCTCTGGCCGCCCAAGGGCTGGTCGACGAGTACTGCCTGGCCGTTCAGCCGGTGGCGCTCGGCGCCGGGCAGGGCCTTTTCGCCGAACTGCCCGCCGCGCTACGCCTGGATCTCGTCGAGGCCAAGAGTTTCGAGTGCGGCGTCGTCGTGCAGGTCTACCGGCCCACCGCACAGCGTCGGTAGATCGTCCCCCGACGACGATCTACCGACGCTTGACCGGGAGACGGACGAGAACGTCGACCATGACGAGACTTCTCTCTATTTCCACGGCAGACTTCCATTTGGCCGTACACATTGCCCCGAACAGCGGCTAACGGACTGTGCCGAGCACTGCCACACTCCGTGTGGTTTGGCCGGGCGCGATCGAAACACCCTGGTCACAGTGTCGAGCGAAGTTCGGGGCAGCAGACATGCTTGGTGATCGATCATCCCCTCCCGGCCCGATCCGTCGTTGGTGGTGGCGCAGTTCGCAAGGCCAACGCCTGATCACGGCGGGATCGGCGACGGCGCTGAGTCTCGTGGTGCTTGGCGTGGCCCTGGGAGGTATGGAAACCACCGCGGTCACGGCGCCCCATGGCGCCGCCCAGACCACGTCGTTGCCCGCAGCAGGGCACGCCAGTTCGGGCGCCACCACCACCTCGGACCCGGCTGGTCCGGTGCCCACGCTGGATTCCGCAACCGACTCGGGGCTTTCCCCGGCCGAGCCGACATCTGGCCGGCCAGGCACAACCTCGGCCAAGGCACCGGTGGCGGGTCCGGGTTGGTCGACCCCGGTACTCCCGACGCTGCCGCCAACCGCCGACCCGCCGACGACGACCGCGCCGACCGCGACGCCAACTCCTCCCGGTGGCGTCCAGCGCGGGGTTCGGATCGGCCAGCCATGCGCGCCGGAAGGTGCGCAGGGCATCACCGTCAGCGGCCAGGCTGTCGTGTGCTGGCCGGCAGGCCCCGGCCCGAAAGGCCATGTCGACGCGTGGAAGAGGGCATGAGCCGCCGGGAGGACGGCGACGTGGGCATCGACCTGTTCACGCCACAGGAGCAACGCGCGACCGACCCGTTCACCCCGGACGACCTGATCGACCGGCCGCAACTGGCCGGCGGCGGCCGACCGCGCGGGCTCATGGCCAACGGACTGGTACGCACCACCGGCTGGCTACAGCTCGGCACCCGGCTGATCAGCACCGGGCTGGTCGCGGCAACGATCGGCCTGCTGCTGTCGGTGACGCTCGCGGTTGCCGGTTGGCCTGCCGGTCCCGCTGCCGGCATCACGCTCCCGCTGATTCCGCTCGCGGGTTACGGGTTGTGGCGGCTGCTGGCCTTGCTGCGGCCCGCGTCGAGGGCACGCAACGTGGGCTCGGTGTGCGTGCGGGACCTGCGCGCGAACGACTGGATCCGCGTCTACGGGTCGATCGGACCCGTCGGACAGGTGGCCGTCGCGGGGCCGGGGCCGGGCGATGACGTGGTCGCCGTCAGGTTCTTCGGCGGCGCGACGATGAACTGGCCGGGTGAACATAGGACACCTCTCGTCGAACTATCCGAAGTGGACACTGATAGGCGGCATCCCACGACAGGACAATCGTGATCTATCGAAACCTCCGCGCGATTCGGCATTGCGACGTTTCAAGCCCGCCAACGCCCCTACCAGGATCTCTGGTGTTCCTAGATCACCCTCGATAGGGTTGCGCGGCCAACGGAGCCGAATGATCCATTGAGATACTGGCGAGACATGCGTGGAGCGTCGTGAAGATTCGCAGCGAGAACCGGAAAGCGCAGCGGTCCATCGCCGGGCGGTTGACTGGTGCCGTCCTGATTCCCAGTGTGGTGCTGCTGGTGATGTGGCTTGCTGTCTCCGCTTACCTTCTGTATGACGGCTTCTATGCGAGAGCCGTGGCCTCGTCCGTGCGGCAGGTGTCGATCCCCGCGGTCAACGGGCTCGCATCGGCCCAGCGAGAACGCCAGCTCAGCATGGCTTACCTCGGCCAACCCTCGGTCGGCTTGGACGGGCTGCACGCCCAGGAGAAACAGACCGACGACGGTCTTGCCGCGATGAAGATCGCCGCGACGGCCACTCTCGGTAATGCCCCGCAGGCCATCGTCAACGGCTTCAACGCGGTCAACGGCTATCTCAACCAGTTACCCGGGATTCGCGCGCAGGTCGACGCGCGAACCATTGGCGTCAATCAGGTCTACACCTTCTACAACAGCCTGCTCGACTCGGCGACCAACCTGTTCGACACGCAGGCACGGATCGTTCCGGACGTGAACGCCGCCCAGGGCGGCATCGAAGCGACCTCCCTGTTCCGGGCCACCGACGAGGAGTCCCGCGCCAGTTCGCTGATCTCCACCGCGTTGGTGACCGGCAACCTGTCCGCGCAGGACCACCTGGCCTTTGTCTCGCTGGTCGGGGCCTATCACGGTGAACTGGGCAAGACCGTCAGCTTCCTTGAGCCGGACGTCGCCAGCGCCTACCAACAGCTGCAGACCACCTCCGCGTGGCAGAACCTGGTCACCGTCGAGAACGGCTTCATCGAGCGGGGCGCCTGGTCGCACGGCGGTTCCGCGCTACCGAGCACGGCGGGCGACTGGGAGACGCTGACCAATCAGGTCGCCGCCCAGTTGACCAAGCTCAGCAAGCAGCAGGCCGACGAGGTCTCGGCCCAGGCCTTGTCCAACGGCAACTCGACGTTCGTCGGTGTCGCCGTCGGCAGTCTGATCGCGCTGCTGGCCGCCATCGCGGCGATCGTCGTCGCTCGCCGGGTGTCCCGCACGCTGGTCGACCGCACGCTGGTCACCCGGCTGGCCAGGCTTCGGGACGAGGCACTTGAGCT
>DASYBO010000103.1:0-2906 GCA_036500685.1 Pseudonocardiaceae bacterium
GGGCGGGTGCGGGGCCGGCCGGGCCCCGGACCTTGATGCGCTCCAGGACGGCGGTGAAGCGGGGGCTGTCGGCGGCCTGGCCGGGGGTGAGCACGAAGGACAGCGGGCGGCAGCGGCGGTCCGCCGACAGGTGCACCTTGCTGGACAACCCTGTAGGTGCCGGAAACTCGGCCACCGGTCATGACCTGGGGTTTCCTATTCGGCAGACGGGTGATGTCCGGGACGTGCAGGATCGAGGCTTGTGGCGCTACGACTGCTCTACCTCATCTTCGTCCGCCTTGTTGGCTGGCTCGCCCTGCTGGCGCGGTCGGACGCTTCCAAACAAGCAGAGATCTTGGTGTTACGGCATCAGTTGGCGGTGCTGCGTCGTCAGGTCGCACGGCCTCGGCCGTCGTGGGCCGATCGGGCCGTGATCGCGGCGCTGATGAGGGTGCTGCCGCGATGCCGGCGAATCGGGTTGTTCGTCCCACCTGGCACGGTGCTTTTGCTGGCACGCCGACCTGGTTAAGCGACGCTGGACCTACAAACGCACGCGCCCCGGACGCCCGCCGACGCGTCCCACTGTCCGCAAGCTTGTGCTGCAGATGGCTGCGCAGAACCCTGGGTGGGGTTACCGGAGGATCGCAGGGGAACTGGCCGGGCTGGGCCGCAGGATCGCGCCGTCGACGGTGTGGGCGATCTTGAAGAAGGCCGGTATTGATCCGGCGCCCCGCAGATCAGGACCGACCTGGGGAGAGTTCCTACGCGCTCAGGCCTATGGAATCCTGGCCTGTGACTTCTTTCATGTCGAGACGATTACGCTCGCCCGGTTGTACTGCTTCGCGGTTGTCGAGCACGCCACCCGCCGGGTGCATGTCCTGGGCGTGACCGCGAATCCGACTGCCGGTTGGGTCGCCCAGCAGGCCAGGAGTTTGTTGATGGACCTGGGGGAGCGGGCCGGGTCGTTCAAGTTCCTGATCCGCGACCGGGATAGCAAGTTCACGGCGGTGTTCGATGAGGTGTTTCGCGCTGAAGGCATCCGGATCGTGCTCACTGCTGCTCAGGCTCCTCGTATGAACGCGACTATGGAACGATGGGTCGGCAGCGTACGCCGTGAGCTCCTTGACCGGATCCTGATCGTCAACGCCGCGCATCTGCGCAAGGTTCTCGCTGAGTACGAGGACCATTTCAACGCTCACCGGCCACACCGCGCTTTGAATCAGGCCAGTCCATTGAGAGCGTTACCCGACCCTATCGACGCCGACACCAGGGTCATCCGGCGCGACCGGGTTGGTGGTCTGCTACGCGAATACTCCCAGGTACTACATTCGCAGTTCGGGGGGTAGGGGGTCGCCGCGTCTTCGGTAGTGGCTGATCAGGGCGCGGGTTTGGTGGATGATCCGGAATGCCGACCAGGCCAGGATGTGGTCGATGCCTGCGGCTGCTGTGATGGTGGTGCGGGCCAGCACACGGCGGATTTCGGCGATGGAGGGCCGGATGAGCGGGCCGGGGGTCAGTGGGTTGCGGTGGCCGCCTGTTCCCGCTGCTGAGGGTCTTTTCCCAGGTCGGTGGGCAGGTCGGTGCGGGTGACGGCCAGGAACGCGGCGGCGAGCATGCAGGTGGTGACGTGGCGGTGCCAGGGCGTCCATTTGCGGACCTGATACTGGTCCAGCCCGAGCAGGTCCTTGCCGTGTTCGTTGTTCTCCTCGATCTTCCACCGCATGCCGGCGACGCCGATCAGTTCACCGGCCGGTGCGCCCTGGCGGGCGTGGGCCAGGAAGTACTCGATCTCCGACGGCTTGGACACCGACCGGCGCACCAGCAGGGTGTGTTCCTTGCCATCGCAGGGGGCTTGGTCTTTGACGGTGACCGCGACTGCGGCCCAGTCGTAGTAGCGCTCGCCTTTGGTGCCGTGCCCGCATGAGCGCCGCTCGAAATCGGCCGCCTCCAGCCGGGAGGCGACCAGGTCAGGGCGGGTGGCCTGGCCGCGGGAGCCGATCAGGGGCAGGTCGACCGGTACCGCCATCACATAGGCGATGTCGTGGTCGTGGCAAAAACCGCGCAGTGCCGGGTCACGGCCGTAGCCGGAGTCTGCGGTGAAGTAGGAGAACCTCACCCCTGCCGTGATGGCGGCGGCGAGCATCTCGATGACCAGGTGCGGTTTGGTGGTGAACACCACATCGGCGGGGACGCCGGCCTCGTCCAGGCGCCCCGGATCCTCGCACCAGGAGGCCGGCAGATACAGCCTGCGGTCGATGAAGGCGTGCCCCAACGGTGAGGCGTAGGTGAGCATCGGCATGACCTGGCAGTTATCGATCTGACCGGTCGCCCCGCAGTGCTGGGGTGCGACACCGACCGACTTATCGCCTTTCTTGATCGCCTGGGTGTCATCGGCGACCAGCACACCATCGGGGTGGCCCAGATGCTCCACCACATAGGCGCGGACCTGATCGCGCAACGCATCCGCGTCCCACTTGGCGCCGTTCAGCAGCCACTCCAGCCGATGCGCACTGCGGTGCCCGACATGCTCGGCCAACTGCCAGGAGTTCTTGCGCGGCACGTCCGCCAGCAGGCCCCGCACCAGGTCGGCGAACGTGACGCGCGGCTCCGGGCGGGTGAACAACGGCCCGGCGATCCGCGCGCACAACGCGTCCAGATCCTCAGCCCAGGCCATGACGAGATCGTAGGTGATCGGGAGGCTCACATCATGATCAACGAACCAAGACGATCATCGTTCCAAGATCTGCGAATGTAGTACGGGCATCGCTCGTGCTGATCAACCAGATCTTGGCTGAGGTGTTGTCGGAGCAGGAAGGGGACTTCGACTCCGATACGCGCTTCTGTCTGAAGTGGTTTGAGAGTTACGGTTTCGACGTGGGCCCGTATGGGGTCGCGGAGACGCTGTCGAAGGCGATGGACACCTCTGC
>DASYBO010000104.1:0-1841 GCA_036500685.1 Pseudonocardiaceae bacterium
GCGGACACGAACAGCACGTGCCCGAAGGTCTCGCATGCCGAACGGCCCAGCTCCAGCAGGACCAGTTCGGTCGCGGCCTGACCGACCGACAACGTACCGGCGAAGCCTGCGTGTTCGCCGCTGGACCCATAGGGAACCGCAGGCGCCACCAGAACCTCCGGCCGCGCGAGAGCCAAGGCAGCGCAGAGCGCGACCGCGATGTCGGTGTCGGTGCTGACCGGCAGGTGCGCTCCGTGTTGCTCGGTCGAGCCGACCGGCACCGCCAGGATCGCCCCCGCTCGCGCGCGCTCGGCGATGTCGGGCCAGGCGAGATCGGCCAGCAGCATGTCAGGCTCCCGGCCGGAACCCGGCCAGCGGGCTCTCGTCGCAGGCGCGCTCGGGCGGCCTGCGCAGGCCGATCGTCACCGGCACCGGACCGGATCGGCGTGCGCGCCGGTGCGAGTGATCCAGCGACGGGGTGGGCGCACTGCCCACCGCGACCCCTGCGAGGGCGAGTTCGCCGTGCCCGCGAACGCATTCGGGATCAGGTCCGTCCAGCGGAAGGCCGGTGAAGAACTTCGCCGCCATGCAGCCGCCGCGACAGGCGTCGAACGCGGAGCAGGACGTGCACGCGCCCGCGGTCTGCGGTTTGCGCAGTTCGGTGAACAACTCCGACTCGCGCCATACCCTGGCAAACCCGCCAGGGGCCCGGACGTTCCCGGCCAGGAACGTGTCGTGGATCGCGAACGGACAGGCATAGACATCGCCGATCGGATCGACAAGACACACCACCCGGCCCGCGCCGCACATGTTGAGACCGGGAAGCACGCCGTCGCCGTAACCGGCGAGGTGGAAGAAGGAGTCGCCGGTGAGCACCTGATCGCCGTGTCCGACCAGCCACTCGTAGAGAGTTCGTTGTTGGACCGCGGTGGGATGCATCTCGTTCCAGACATCGGCACCACGTCCGGAGGGGCGCAACCGGGTCAGCCGCAGCTGAGCGCCGAAGCGGTCCGCGATGGCCTTGAACTCGTCCAGCTGCCCGGCATTCTGGCGGGTGACCACGACCGAGATCTTGAAACCGCGCATGCCCGCGTCGGCGAGGCGCTGCATGGCCAGTAGGGCGGTGCGGTAGGAGCCGGGGCCGCGCACAGCGTCGTTCACCTCGGCCACCGCGCCGTCCAGCGAGATCTGAACGTCCACATAGTCGCTCGCGGCCAGCCGCCGAGCCGCTGATTCCGTGATCATGATCCCGTTGGTGGAGAACTTCACGCCGACGTGGTGCGCGCTGGCATGGTCCAGCAGTTCCCAGAAGTCCGGCCGCACGGTCGGTTCGCCACCGCCGATGTTCACGTAGAACACCTGCATGCGTTCGAATTCCTCGATCAATGCCTTGCACTCGTCAGTGCTCAGCTCGCGTGGATCCCGGCGCCCCGAAGATGACAGGCAGTGCACGCAGGACAGGTTGCACGCGTAGGTGAGTTCCCACGTCAGGCAGATCGGCGCGTCGAGCCCGTGTCGGAATTCGTCCACAAGAGACATCACATACTCCTCGGTCGGATCGTCCGGGACTCTGCCAGCTTGGCCAGGGACGCTCCGTAACGAGTCAGCTCGTCCGTCCCCACTCCAGCCGCAACACAGGCCGCTCGCGCACTCGGCTGCGTACCCAAAGACCGCACCACCCGCAACAGCGTGGTGTTCTTCAAAAAGGACAGCCTGCGCGTGTCGAAGTGGTAGAGCAGCGCGCCGAATCGCTCCGGCCGGACCGCGACCCGCTCGTCCAGCCGCCAGGGCCGGTCCAGGTCGAACGGCCTCGCCGGGCCGCCCGCGTTCATCAGGCCGGCCCCGGCCTGGTCAGTAGACAC
>DASYBO010000105.1:0-11208 GCA_036500685.1 Pseudonocardiaceae bacterium
ACCTGAGCCTGTTCCCGTACGAACCACTGCCCACCGCCGACGGCGAGCTGATCGTCATCGCCGGCAACGACAACCAGTACCGGCGCCTGTGCACCGCGATTGGCCTGCCCGAACTCGGCACCGACGAACGCTTCACCACCATGGCCGACCGCACCGCCCGCCGAGCCGAACTGCGCCCGCTGCTACTCGCCGCGCTCGCGCGCCGCACCGCCGCCGAATGGTTCGACATCCTCACCGAGGCCGGCGTGCCGTGCGGCCCGATCAACACCGTCGCCGAGGGCATCGGCCTCGCCGAACGACTCGGCCTCGCCCCGATCGTCGACGGCGACGTGCCGACCATCCGCAACCCGGTCGACTATTCCGCCACCCCACCCAGCTACCGGCTGCCGCCGCCCGCGCTCGGCGCCGACAGCGCTACCGTCCGCGCCTGGCTCGAGTCCTGAAGGGAAACCCGTGGAGCAGCAAGAACTCGACGACATCCTGGCCACCGTGCGGACCTTCATCCGCGAGGAGGTCATGCCGCTGGAAGGGAAGATCGAACAGGACGACGAGATTCCCCTCGAGCTTCGCAAGGCGTGCAAGGACATGGGTCTCTACGGGTTCGCCATTCCCGAGGAGTACGGCGGCATCGGGCTCACCATGACGCAGGAGGTCGAGCTGGTCTTCGAACTCGGCTACACCACGCCCGCGCTGCGCTCACTGTTCGGTACCAACAACGGCATCGCGGGCCACGTCCTGCTCGAAGGCGGCACCGACGAACAGCGCGACACCTGGCTGCCGCGCCTGGCCTCCGGTGCGGTGACCGCGTCCTTCGCCCTCACCGAACCCGACGCGGGCTCCGACCCCTCAACGCTCACCACCCGAGCCGTGCGCGACGGCGATGACTGGGTGCTCACCGGTGCCAAGCGCTACATCACCAACGCCCCCATGGCCGACGTGTTCATGGTGTTCGCCCGCACCAACCCCGACGCGGTGCCCGCGCGCGGCATCTCGGCGTTCCTGGTCCCCGCCGACGCGCCCGGCCTCTCCCTCGGCCCCCGCGATCACAAGATGGGCCAACGAGGAGCGTGGACGTCGGATCTGCACCTGGACGAGGTTCGGGTGCCCGCCGCCAACCTGATCGGCCGCGACGCAGGCCTCGATCAGGGCTTCCGCACAGCGATGCGCTGCCTTGCGCACGGCCGCCTGCACATCGCCGCGCTCTGCGTCGGCATGGCCCAGCGGCTCGTCGACGAGCAGGTTTCCTTTGCCCAGCAACGCAGTCAGGGCGGCCACCTGATCGCGACCTATCAGCTGATCCAGGGCCTGATCGCCGACTCGGTCACCGACCTCTACGCGGGCAGGGCTCTCGTTCGCTCCGCCGCCGTAGCCTTCGACGCGCGCACCGACCTCAACCTCGGCCCGTCCGCCGCGAAGTACTTCTGCAGCGAGGCGGTCGGCCGCGTGGCCGATCGCGCCGTGCAGATCCACGGCGGCGCCGGCTACATGCGCGAGGTCGCCGTCGAACGGTTCTACCGCGACGCCCGGCTGTTCCGCATCTACGAGGGCACCAGCCAGATCCAGCAGATCATCATCGCCCGCGGCGTCCTCGGTGACGCCGCGCGCGAAGCGAGGAGTGCGGGTTGACCTCAGCCCACGGCGAGCACGGCGGCGGCCTTGTCGGCCGGCACCGCGAACTCGCCGACATCCTCGCCTACTTCGCGCAGGACGCGAACTCCGACCGCGCGCTGCTGATCGCGGGCGATGCCGGTGTCGGCAAATCGGTGCTCCTGGACGCGGTCGCCGAACCGTTGAGCGCGGCAGGCGTCCGAGTGCTACGCGCGGACGGCGTCGAGTTCGAGGCGGACGTCAGCTTCGCCGGGCTCAACCAGATTCTGGTGCCGATCATCGATTTCGCCGAATCGCTGCGCCCCGCCTACCGCACGGCGCTGGACACCGCGCTCGGCTTCAGCGAGGGAACCGCGCCCGGCAGGCTGATCATCTCCAACGCCGCGCTGGCCCTGCTGCTCGCGGCCGCGGCCGACCGGCCGCTGCTGCTGATCGTCGACGACCTGCCCTGGATCGACAAGGCCAGCGCGGGCGTGCTCGGCTTCGTCGCGCGGCGGCTGCGCGGCACCGGAGCCGGGTTGCTGGCCGCGTCCCGCACCGGCGGGGAAAACCCGGGTCTGGCCGAATACTCGTTGCGGCCCTTGGACGACGCCGCCGCGACCGAACTGCTCACCAGCCGCCACCCGGGATTGGCCGTCCGGGTCCGGCAACGGCTGCTCACCGAGGCCGGCGGTAATCCGCTGGCGCTGGTCGAACTGCCGGGCGCGCTCAGTGGCGCGCAGCGTACCGCCTTGGCCGAACTGCCCGCCGTTCTCCCGCTGCCCCAACGGTTGCAGGCGCTGTTCGGCTCGCGCATCGCGGAAATGCCGGCGCAGTGCCGGAAACTGCTGCTGCTCACCGCGCTGGAGAGCTCCGGCAGCTTCGCGGTGCTGCGCTCCGCCGCCGAGATCAACGGTCACGAGGACGCACTGGCCGACCTGGCACCCGCCGAACGCGCCTGCCTGATCAAGGTCGACGAGGCCCGAGGGCGGGTGTCCTTCGGCCATCCGCTGATCCGGTCGGCGGTCGTTGAACTGTCCACAGTGGCCGAACGGCGGGCCGCGCACACCGCGCTGGCCGGGGCTCTCGCCGACGCACCGGACCGTCGGATCCGGCATCTGGCCGAGGCGTCACTCGGCCCGGACGAGGACGTTGCCGTGCTGCTGGAACAGGCCGCGCGCCGAGTCCTGCGACGCGGCGACTCCCTCGGCGCAGTCGGCCTGCTCACCAAGGCCGCCGAACTCAGCCCATTCGCCTCCGGTCGCGGCCGACGCCTTGCCGAGGCCGCCTACATCGGCGCGGAGGGCGCGGGCGAACTGACCAGCGCGTCCGAACTCCTCGCCGGCGCGCGCCTTGCCGACCCGGACGGCACCGGCAACGTCTACGCCGCCATCGCAGCGGTCTACCTGCTGATCAACGACGACTGCGACATCGACACCGCGCACCGGCTGCTGGTCGGCGCCATCGACGTCGCGTTCCGCAACGCCGCCCCCGATGCCGAGATCGTCGACGCGCTGCACGCGTTGCTGCTGGTCTGCTGGTACGGCAGCCGAATTCCGTTGTGGGACGCCTATTACGCGACCCTGCGCAGGCTGCGCATCGAACCGCCACCGGTGCTCGCGCTGATCAACAAGACCTTCCCGGACCCGGTGCGCACCGGCAAGGCCGCACTCGGCGACATCGACGCAATCATCGAATCCATCGGCCCGGACACCGATCCCGGCCAGATCGTGCGGATCTGCACCGGCGCGGTCTACCTCGACCGGATCGGCGACCTGCGCGGCAGGCTGTGGCAACTGGTCCGGCAGGGCCGGGAGGGCGGGCCGGCCCGCCGGCAGATCGGCGCGCTGCACCATCTGGCCCTTGAGGGCTACCTCAGCGGCGACTGGGACCAGTCCGCGCGGCTGGCCGAGGAGGGCCTCGCGCTGTGTGCCGAGACCGGCTACCGGTTCTTCCGCTGGTACTTCCAGTACACCCAGCTCCTGCTTGCCGGCGCGAGAGGCGAGAGCCAGACCGGACACGACATCGCCGAGCAGATCATCCAGTGGGCCGAACCGCGCGGCGTCGGCTGCGCGGTGCTCTTCGCCCGACAGGCGCGGGCCTTGGTGTGCCTCGGTGCCGGGCAGTACGAGGGCGCCTATCAGTGCGCGACCAGGGTGACCCCGGCAGGCGTGCTCGCCTCGCACGTGCCGCACGCGTTGTGGGGGCTGTTCGATCTGGTCGAGGCGGCCGTCCGCACCGGAAGGATGGACGCGGCAGCAGCACACGTGCGAGCGATGCGGGAGGCGGACATCGGCGCGCTGTCTCCTCGCTACGCCATGCTCACCGCGGCCTCGGCCGGGCTGTGCGCGGAGGACGACGCCGAAGCGCTAGCCCTGTTCGCCGAGGCGACGGCCGTGCCGGGCGTGGCCAAATGGCCGTTCGACCTGGCCAGAGTGCGCCTCGCGCGCGGCCAGCGGTTGCGCAGAGCGCGCGCCGGCACCGAATCCCAGACGCCGCTGGCGGCCGCGCTGGTCACGTTCGACCGGCTCGACGCCAAACCCTGGGCCGACCGGGCCAGGGCCGAACTGCGCGCCGCGGGACTCGCGGTAGCCGGTGCCGGAGAGTCGGCGACGGACCTGCTGACCCCGCGAGAACTCGCGATCGCGCGTCTGGCCGCGTCCGGCCTGACCAACAAGCAGGTCGCCGAGCGGTTGTTCCTCTCGCACCGCACCGTCGGCGCCCACCTCGGCCAGGTCTTCCGCAAACTCGGTATCACGTCGCGGGCCGCGCTCCGCGACGCCCTCACCGACCTTGATGGCTGATGCGCCGCGCAGCGCGGTCCCCCCGGCGGGTTCAGTGCCGCCAGGGCGGCGTGCGCAACTGCGACATCCTGTCCTCCTACGAAGGGGCGTGATGTCCATTTGGCCAAAATCGGACCCCGGTCGGCTACGGCAGGATGACCACGATTCCCGACCCGTCCGGCCCGCACGCGCGGCCGGGTATCAGTCAAATGACCTAACCGGCGCCGGCACGCCCCGGATCTGCCTGCGGTTGGTGATGCCGAGCTTGGGAAACGCGCGGTAGAGGTGCGCGCCGACCGTCCTCGGGGACAGGTTCAGCATCTCGCCGATCTGCCGGTTGCTCAAGCCCTGCCCGGCCAGGTGCACCACCTGGTGTTCCTGCGGACTCAGTTCGGCCATCGGCACCGTCGATGACGGCTCGGACACCCGCACACCGGCCGCGCGCAGTTCCCGCTCGGCCCGCTCCGCCCACCCCGTCGCGCGCAGCCGACCGAACACGTCGCGCACCTGCGCCAGGATCCGTTTGGCCTCGTTGATCCGCCGCTGCCGGCGTAGCCACTCGGCCTGCGCCAACCGCAGCCGAGCATGCTCGAACGGCCACCGCTCGCCCCCCGGCACGCCCAGCGCGGCGGCGAAGCGCGCCTCGGCGTCGGCCGGTTCGGCCAGCACCGCCTCGGCATGCCCGATCAGCTGCGCGACCCTCGGCGACGGCGTGCCGACGAAGCGCGCCATGATCCGCCCGAGCAACTCCCGCGCCTCCTCGACCCGGTCGACCCGCACCGCGGCCGACGCGAGATCCGCGATGCCCTGGTAGGACAGGTGAAAGTGCAGGGGAGTCCCGTCGTCGTCGAACAACCGGCTCAGGTGACCGTAGGCGGCGACGGGCTCGTCCTCGGCCAGCCCGACCGCCCCCGCCGCGCGATACGCCCACGCGGCCAGCGCGCGACAGTCCTGCGTCTCACCCGAACCCAGCGGACCGTCCAGGTACCGCCGCGCCGTACCGACCTCGCCGCGCCAGGCGTGCACCGTCGCGATGACCAACTCGGCGATCGTGCGCACCATCGGCTGGTCGGTGGTCGTGGCGATGTCGGCCAGGTACGCGCTCGCGTCGAGCGCCTCGTCCCAGCGGCCGGCGTCCGCGCAGGCCCAGCAGTGCCCGAGCAGGATCCCGATGCTGCCGCCAAGCCGGGTCGAGCGCAGCTGGTCGATCGCGCTGCGCAGCACGCTCACCGCCAGGTCCGACTCGTCCAGCAGCCACAGCACCGCGCCAAGCGGCGTGCGCGGCAGCACGTCCCCGGTGCGCTCGGCGGTCATGACCAGCCCCGGCACCAGATCGCGGCGCTCGTACGGATCGAGCGCCGCATCGGCCCACGCCCTGGTCAGCCCTGCGCGCGTGGTCAGGTCGTCGGCGGGCGGTCCGATCCGGTCGACCAGCCGGGCCATCGCGGCGCGCACCTCGCGGCGCGCGGTGTCCGAGCCGTCCAGGTACGCGGCCGCGCTGATGCCGCGCAACGCCTGCCACGGCAGGTCGGGGCCGGTCAGGGCGGTGCCCTCGAACAGCGGGAGCAGCACGTCCAGCGCGGTCTTGTACTCGCGAGTCCAGACGAGCGCGGCGCCCAGCTGGACCTGCGCCATCAGCCGGTGCGTCGGATCCTCGGCCAGCCCGGCCGCCCGATTGGCCAGGTGCTCCGCCCAGCTCGGGTTGCTGGCCTGCCGGGCGAGGTCGGCCGCGATCACCAGCCTGCGCGCCTTGTCCTCGGCGCGCGGGCTCAGCGCCGCCGCCCGCTCCATGATCGCCCCCGCAGCGGCCACCCCGCCTCGGCGCTGGGCCTCGACCCTGGTCGACTCGACCAGCGCGGCCACGTCCTCGTCCGGTGTCAGCGTGGCCTTGGCCAGGTGTTGGGCCCGCCGATCCGGTTGGTCGGCGAGGATCGCGGCCAACTGCCGGTGCGCCGCGGCCCGCGCCGCGAACGGCGCCGCGTAGTACACGGCCGAACGCACCAGCGGATGCACGAACTCGATCCCGGCCAACCCGATCCGCACCAGCCCCGTCAACTCGGCCGGAGCCAGCAACTCCGGCGACAACGCCGGCAGCCGGCACACCGTGCAGCCGAGGTCGTCCGGATCCGCCGCACTGGCCAGCAGCAGCGCGGCCACGGCCGATTCCGGCAGCCCGGCCAGCTCTTCCGCGTAGCGGGCGGCAAGGTCCGGGGTGAGCGGCAGCAGATCGTGCGCCCAACCGCTATCGGCTGGCCGGGCCGCGACCACCTCGCTCAACGCGATCAGCGCGGCCGGGTTGCCGGCGGCCTCGGCCAGCACCCGATCCCGGATCAGGCCGCGCGGCGGCGTCGGCTGCCGGTCGACCAGCATCGCGGCATCCCGCTCGCTCAACGGGCCCAGCCGCAGCTGGGCGACGGTGCGCCCCAAACCCTCCGGTGCGGTCGCGCCCCGCCCCGCGAACACCACCGACACCGCAGCATCACCCAGCCTGCGGCCCGCGAAGGTCAGCGCGGCCCGCGAACTCGCGTCCAGCCACTGCGCGTCGTCCACGATCAGCAGCACCGGTCGCTCGCCCGCCAACGCCCTGGCCAACGCCACCGTCGCCATGCCTTCGACGAGCCGATCAGCCGACCCGCCCCGCACGAGGCCGAACGCGGCGAGCAGCGCATCGCGATGCAGCGGCGGCAGCGTGTCCACGGCATCGAGCACCGGATGAAACAGCAGGTGCAGGCAGGCGAAGGGCACATCGCGCTCGGCCAGGGTCGCTGCCGCGCGCAACACCAGCAGACCCGCATCGTCCGCACGCTCGGCAACGACATCCAGCAGCGCGGTCTTACCGGTCCCGGCATCGCCGAGCAGCACCAACACCTGACCTGGTCGCGTCGGATCCACCGGTCCGGACAGCGCCGCGAGCTCCGCGTCCCGACCGACCAACTGCTGACCCGCGCCCCGCCCTTTCATCAGGTCCAAAATTTAACACAGCCATTCGGGTGAAAGGCCAGGTCAGTTCAGGTCCGG
Source organism: Pseudonocardiaceae bacterium (assembly GCA_036500685.1). GTDB lineage: Bacteria > Actinomycetota > Actinomycetes > Mycobacteriales > Pseudonocardiaceae > CAJCJE01. The sequence goes on from DASYBO010000105.1 coordinate 7,389, forward strand.
TAGGGACGGAACAACTCGCGCAGTTCCACCGCGTACAGCTCGGGTTCCTCGAAGGCAGCGAAGTGGCCGCCGCGCGCGGGTTCGGTCGCGCGGACGACGTTGGCGGTGCGCTGCAGCCACGCCTTCGGCGGGCGCACGACATCGCCTGCGAACAGCGCGAAGCCGGAGGGAACCTCCACCCGGCGGGCGTGCTGCGCGGGCGGGATCTTGCCGTTCGCGTTGTACATGCGCATCGACGAGCCGATCGTCCCGGTGAGCCAGTAGACCGTGATGTTCGTGAGGATCTCGTCCCTGGTGAAACTCTGCTCGACGTCGCCGTCGTTGTCGCCCCACGCTCGCAACTTCTCCACGATCCACGCGGCGAGGCCGGCAGGCGAGTCGGTCAGCCCGACCGCCGCGGTCTGCGGCTTCGTGCGGTGCATCGCCGCGTAGCCGCCCTCGGTCGCACTCCACGTCGCGACAGTGTCGAACCAGGCGCGTTCCTCGGCGGTGAGTTCGGCCGGGTCGCCGGTGAAGATCGGCAGGCCCGCGTCGGTGCGGTGCACCGCGATGATCCGGTCGGCGTGGTTGAGCGCGAGGTAGCGGCTGACGTGGCTGCCGACATCGCCGCCCGCCGCACCGAATCGCGGATAGCCCAGGACGGTCATGAGTTCGGCCCACAGGTCGGCGACGGCGATCGAGTCGAGGGGCGGCCCGGCGGGCCGGTCGGAGTAGCCGAAGCCCGGCATGTCCGGCACGACAACGTCGAACGCGTCGGCGGGGTCCGCGCCGTGCGCGGCCGGATCGGTCAGCAGCGGGATGACCTTGGCATAGCGCCAGAACGAGTCCGGCCAGCCATGGCTGAGCACCAGCGGAAGGACCGGACCGGTCGGCGCGACGGCCCGCATGTGCACGAAGTGGATGCCCAGTCCGCCAAGCGGAACGCGGAAATGCGCCAACCGGTTCAACGCCGCTTCCTGCGCGGGCCAGTCGAACTCGTCGGCCCAGTAGGCGACGAGTTCACGCAGGTAGTCGACATCGGTCCCGAGCGACCACCCCGCGTCCTCGGGCGCGTCCGGCCAGCGCGTCGCACGCAGTCGCGCGCGCAGGTCGGCAAGGTCGGCGGGATCGGTCCGCAGGGTGAAGGACTCCGGTCGTGGCAAGGCTTCCGACATGACACAAGCCTATTCAGCCGGCCCGGTAGCGCTCGACGGCGTCGGCATTCCACATCAGACCGTTGCCAGGCCGGTCCGGCGGTGTCGCGTGGCCATCGACGATGCGCAGCGGCTCGCGCAGGATCGGGACGGCCCAGTCGACGTATTCCAGCCAGTGCGCCGTGGGCGAGGCGGCCAACAGGTGCACGCTCGGTTCGGGATACAGGTGTGACGACAACGGGATATCGGCGACGTCGGCCAGCGCGGCGGCCTGCTGCCACCCGGTGACCCCGCCGATGCGGTCCAGGTCCGGCATGACCAGGTCGCTCGCGCCGTGCCGCAGCGCGTCGGCCATCGCACGCGGCCCCGCGAAGTTCTCCCCGATCTGCACCGGCGTGCGCAGTGTCGCTGTGAGTTCGGCGTTCGCCGGGTAGTCGTCGTGCCGGACCGGCTCCTCGATCCAGGCCAGCCCCTCGTCGTCGAGCGCGCGGCAGCGCTCCCGCGCCTCGATCAAACCCAGTGCCTGGTTGTAGTCGGCCATCAGCGCGATGTCCGGACCGATCGCCGCCCGGACCGCGCGCACCGCGGCAAGATCGTCGGCAGGACCAGGGCGGCCGAGCCGCATCTTGATGGCCCGGAAGCCTTCCGCCACCAGTTCCAGCGCCTCGTCGGCCGCGGCTGCGGGCTCGATAAGGCCAAGCCCGTTGCTGTTGTAGGCGGGTATCGGGCGCGATGTCGCCCCGAGCAATCGAGCCAGCGGCAGCCCGGCCGCGATGGCCAGCGCGTCCCAGCAAGCGATGTCGACGCCGGCCAGCACCATCGAGACGATCCCTCGGACGCCGACAAGCTTGAACCGCGCGGCCAGCGCCCGCCGCACCGTCGTGGGCGCGGCCGGCAGCCCCGCCAGCGCCGCGTCGACATCGCGGACCACCGCGAGCGCAGCCTGTCCGACCGACTCGCGATAGCAGAACAGATACGCGCGACCGGTGACGCCCTCGCGGGTGTGCAGATCGATCAACAGCAATGGCGCCTCGGTGACACGAGCGGCACTCGTGCCGAGCGCCCGGCGCATCGGCACCAGCACAAGGCTGGCCTCGACCGATCGGACGTCCATGTGACCCTCCTCGAGTGACGTGATCATCAGCCGCGCACGCCGAACTCCAGCGCCGTCCGCCCGTCCGACACCGGGCCGGAGCCCAGCAGTACCAGCCCGCAGTCTGCGGCCAACCCGGCGAGTTCGTCGACCGTACGTTCCCGGCCCCCGAAGCACATCAGCATGTGCAGGTTGATCGCAGTGCTGGTGCCCTCGCGCAGCGGCTCGATCACCACCACAGTGCCGCTCGACCCTGCGGCCTGTCGACACCCGGCCAGGATCGCGAGGGCGTGCTCGTCGTCCCAGTCGTGCAGGATGTCCGACAGCACATAGGCATCCGCCCCGACCGGCAGCGGCTCGAAGAAGCTCTGCCCGACGGCGCCGGCCCGATCGCCGAACCTGGCCGCCGCGAACCGTTGGGTGGCGGCCGATGGAGCCAGATCGAGCACCCGCCCGCGCACCCCCGGATGCGCCGTGAGGATCTCCGCCAGCAAGGTCCCGTCGCCGCCGCCGACATCCAGGATCTCGGGGAAACGACTCCAGTCGAAACGCCGCGCGATCTGCGGCGCCTGCACCCGGAACCGCCAGCTCATCTGCGCGTCGAACGAGCGCCGCAACCGCGGCGTGGCATCGAGATCCGCCCAGAACTCGCGCCCGTACCGCCGCAGGTAAGCGGATTCGCCGGTGGTGATCGTCTCCAGCAACTCGACGAAGGCCAACTCGGACCGCCCGCCCGCGCGATTGATGTCGAGCAGCGGCTTGATCCCGCCCGGAGCGTCCTCCCGCAATTGCTCGCCGAGGTCCGTCGGCCGGTAGTGATCCGCGTCGAGATCAAAGACACCGACCGCGACCAGGTGATCGAGCAGCAAGCGCAGCGCGCCCGCATCGGTCCCCGTCCCGGCGGCGAGCCGCTCCACCGTCGCGCCCGCACTCCCGGTGCGCTCGACCAGATTGAGCGTCGCGGCCACCCGGATGGCCATGGGCGTGGCCAGATCCGCCATCTCGTGAATCGACCGCGCCGCCGTGGATCGGTCCATCCTCGCCATCCCCCTTATCCCGCGACACACGCTCTTAGCTGCGATAGATCCGCAAGTCAGAGCCTGTGTATCTGTCTGGCCCGGTCTCGCGGCCGCGGCGTTCGCCGACCCTTCCCCCGATCGAGACGGCCGGCACACAGGCCCCGCCGGAGTGTCCCCCGATGGCGCGGGACTCGACCCTTGGGTGGACGTCGCGCCAGATTGCTTGTCGTGTGGTGTCGGATGCACTGTGGCTCGTTCGTAGAGGATATGCAGCTCGGCACCAGGCCGGGCCGCAGGGGAAGGGGCTTCACCATGACGGGTAACTCGACACGCGAGATCAGGCCGTTGCGGTTCGGCGTCGTTGCGCCGATCACCACTGACATGCCGACTTGGCGTGATCAGTTGCGTGGTCTGGCCGACAGTGGTTACTCGACGATCTTGATGCCAGATGTGCCGCAGTGGCAGCCGGCACCGGGGCCGGCGCTGGCCGTGGCGGCAACGATCACCGACCTGCGAGTGGGGACCTGGGTGTACGCATCTCCGGTTCGACCTGCGTGGATCACCGCGTGGGAGGC
>DASYBO010000106.1:0-9575 GCA_036500685.1 Pseudonocardiaceae bacterium
ACTCGGTGGGGCCTCATTTCCCAGGAGTACCACCATGACCGACCTGTTGATCGCCACCTCCATCCCGTACGTGAACGCCGCGCCGCACCTCGGGCACGCCCTCGAGTTCGTGCAGGCCGACGTGCTCGCCCGCCATGCCAGAGCCGGGGGGCGTGCGGTCCGCGCGTTGACCGGGACCGACGACAACTCGCTGAAGAACGTCCGCGCCGCGCGCGCCGCCGGAGTGTCCACTGCGGACCTGGTCGCCGCCAACAGTGCCGCGTTCACCGCGTTGCACGAACCGTTGGAGCTGTCCTTCGACAGCAGCACGCACACCAGCACCGATCCCGCGCACCGGGAAACAGTGACCCGCCTGTGGCGCGCGGTCGCGGCAGCGGGCGACCTGTACCGCAAGGCCTACACCGGTTTGTACTGCGTCGGCTGCGAAGCGTTCTACCACCCGGCCGAGCTGACCGACGGCGTCTGTCCCGAACACCGGGTGCCACCCGAGGAAGTCGCGGAGGAGAACTGGTTCTTCCGGCTCTCGCGCTATGCCGACGCGATCACCGCCGCGATCGACAGCGACGAACTATTGGTGCAGCCTGCGGCGCGGCGCAACGAGGTGCTGTCCTTCCTGCGCGGCGGCCTCGACGACCTGAGCGTCTCCCGCCCGGCCGGCCGGGCCGACGGCTGGGGCATTCCCGTACCGGACGACCCCGACCAGGTGATCTACGTCTGGTTCGACGCGCTCGCCTACTACCTGACCGGCGCCGACGGTTGGTGGCGATCCCACGTACGGCGCGAGCATGTGATCGGCAAGGGGATTCTGCGCTTCCACGCGGTGTACTGGCCGGCCATCCTGCTCTCCGCCGGTCTGCCGCTGCCCGACGCCGTGCGCGTGCACGACTACCTCACCGTGGCCGGCGCCAAGATCTCCAAGTCGGCCTTTTCAACCAACCAGTTAGTTGAACAAGGCGCGGCCTCGGCCGACCCACTGCACCTGGTCAAGCGGTATGGCAGCGACGCGGTGCGCTGGTGGCTGACCAGCGAGGTGCCCAGGGTCGGCGACGTCGACTTCACCGAGGACCGGCTGGTCCAGCGGCACAACGGCGACCTGGCCGGCGGCCTCGGCAATCTCGTCAACCGCACCGCCGCGCTGACCAGTCGCATTGTCGATCATGATGTGGTCCCGGACGGCTTCGCCTGTGATGTACTCGGCGTCACCGAGGAAAAGATCAATTCGGCGCTGCTCGAATTCGATTTCCGCGCCGCCACCGACGCCATTCGGGCCGCGGTCGCACAGGGAAACCGATACGTCGAGCAGACCCGTCCCTGGGCCGCTGACCGGCCAGAAAGGGCCCTGATCACATTGATCGCACTCGGCAACGGGCTCGCCGATCAGGTCGGACCGTTCCTGCCGGCCGGGGCCGTGCGGCTTCGGGCGCGCTTGGCCGGTTCGGCTAACCCGCCGTTTCGGCGTCTACACGGTCGGTGAGATAAAGGGCGAAATCGGATGGAATTCTCCGGACCCCCGACGTGTCCCGGATGCGACCACGTAGGCTCGCTGGGTGCCCTCGGCCCACGAACATCACCACTTCGCCTTCGGTCTGGGGACCGCGGGCCCCATCCTGGTGTGGGTGATCGTGCTCAGTTTCGTGTTCGTCGAGTGCGCGTTCATCCTCGGTCTGTTCCTGCCCGGCGACTCGCTGCTGTTCACCGCGGGCCTCGTACTGGCCGACCGGCACAACCTGGCCAGCGCGATCGGCCTTGCCATCGCTGCCGTCGTGGTGGCCACCGTCGGTAACCAGCTCGGCTACTACATCTCGAGGAAGGCCTCGACCAAGCTGTTCGGCCGACGAGGCGCCCGAGTCATCACCCAGGAGCGACTGGACCGAGCGGGCGAGTTCCTGGACCGGCACGGCTGGTGGTCGGTGGTGCTGGCCCGCTGGATCCCGTGGATTCGCACGCTCGCCCCGATCGTGGCCGGCGCGACCAGGATGAACCCGCGCAAGTACCTGACCGGCACCGCCATCGGCGCGGTGATCTGGGTTCCGGTGCTGGTGATGGGCGGCTACTACGGCGCCGGCATCATGGACGCGCTGCCGTGGCTCAAGACCACGGTCACCTCGATCGCCATCGCGTTCTTCGTGGTCGGCACCGGCTACGGTGCCTGGCGCTACCGCCGGGAAATGGTCAAGCTCAAGGCCAAGGAAGCCACCGAAACCGCCGTCGCCGACGAGCCGGTCGCGCCGCAGCACACCAAGCTGCCCACGACCAGCATCCAGCGCGCGATCAAAGCCCAGGGATGACCCGGTCGGCGCGGGCCATGGTGGCCGCGACCGCGACCGCGTTGCGCTGATCCGATCCGAGCGCCCGATCGTTGGCAACGGCCAGGCTGCGCCCGTAGGCGCGATGCCGGGCCACCAGCCTGCGCAGCCGTTCGTCCTCCGGCGGTCGGAGGAACCAGACCTCGTCGAGCAGCGGCCGGACCTGGTGCCACGGCGGCGTGTCCAGCAGCAGGTAGTTGCCCTCGGTGACGACCAGCGGCACCTCGGCCGGCACCGGCACCGCACTGCCGATCGGCTCCTCGATCTCCCTGCGGAACTCCGGCGCGTACACCACGTCCGGTCCGGCCGCGCGCAGCCTGCGTAGCAGCGCGACGTAGCCGGCCGCGTCGAAGGTGTCCTGCGCACCCTTGCGCTCGGCGCGGCCCAGCCGGGCCAGTTCGGAGTTGGCGTAGTGGAAGCCGTCCATGCCGACCACGACCGCGCGCCCGTCAAGGGCGGCGACCAGCTTCGCGGCCAGCGTCGACTTGCCGGCGCCCGGCGCCCCGGTGATGCCGAGAATCCGCCTGCCCGGCCCTGCGGCCAGTCGGCCGGCGGCGGCGATCAGGTCGTCGAGTTCGGTCATCGGCGCAACTCCGCCAGCCAGGCGCGGGCGCCGGGGGTGGCAACGCGCAGCGCGGCGATCCGGTTGGCCACGTCGATCAGCTCGGGCAGGTCGTCCTCGGTGGGGACCTGGCCGAGTTCGGCGATGCGCAGGGCCAGCGCGCCGTGCCACACGTCGCCCGCGGCCAGGGTGTCGCGGGCCGGTACCTGCGGCGGGCTGACCGAACCACCGACCGTGCGGCCCTCCGGCGTGCGCACCGACCAGCGCACCGGTCCGGCCCCGTTGGTCCTGATCACCACCGGCACGCCGAGTTCGTGCACGGCCCGCTCGGTCGCGCGCGGCCCGGACCGGGCGAGCCGGAAATCGGCCGAGCACGCACACACGTCGACCAGCGGGAGCAGTTGGGAGAGCACGGGTTTGTCGCTGCCGGCGTCGAGCACCACCGGGATGTCCCGACCGCGCGCGGCGCGGGCCGCCGGCACGGCCAGCGCAGGATGGTGACCGTCGACGAGCAGGGCGCCCGCGCCGGCCAGCAGGCTCGGCCAGGACGGCTGGGTGAGCAGGTCGGGCATGCCGGTCGCGTTGTGCGCGACGACGACCCGCTCGCCGTCGCCCGCGCGGACGGTGACCGAGGAGACCGGTGGCGGACCGGGGAAGGTGGACAGCGCGTCGAACACCCGCACCTGGTGCTCGCGCAGGTCGTCGCGGACGATGTCGGCCAGCGGATGGGCGCCCAGCGCGGTCAGCAGCCGCGCGGTGCCGCCGAGCGCGGCGACGGTGACCGCCGCGTTGGTCGCCGGGCCGCCCGCGACCAGTTCGACCGAGTTGGACTGGATCTTCTGCCCTGCCTCGGGCAGCTCCCGCACGCGTTGCACAAGGTCAACCGTGCACAGGCCGACCAGAAGCACGGTCGGCCCCGTTCCTGCCTTGCCGCCCGTCGCATGCTCCTCAGACTCGATGCCCGACGATCATGTCGGTGCCCTGCGCTACCTTCGGTCCTCGTCCCCGCGTGCCGAGCAACTTTCAGGTGATCAACAGCCTAGTCTCAACAGCGAGGGGACGAGATCTTGTAGCGGGCCATCGATCGGGTGTGGATCGCCGGCGTGCCGCCGTTGTCGGTTGGCGGGATCCGGGCCTGATCGATAGTCTCGGCAAGCGTTTGCGCAAACGCTTGCCGCCACCATTGGAGTGACATGATAACGATGCGTGATGTCGCCGATCTGGCTGGCGTCTCCATCACCACGGTCTCCCACGTCGTGAACGGCACGCGCGCGGTGGCCCCGAGCACCAAGGACCGGGTGCTGGCCGCGGTCGCGCAGACCGGCTACACCGGCGACGCCATCGCCCGCTCCCTGGTCACCGGGGGGACCCGCTCGCTCGGCCTTGCCCTGCCGCTGGGCAACAACCCGCACTTCGCCGAGTTGACCAGCGCCGTCGAGGCCACCGCCACCGCGGCCGGCTATGCGTTGATCCTGGCCGACACGCACGACGACGCCGAAACCGAACAGGCCGCGATCCGGGTGTTGCGCTCCCGGCGGGTCGAGGGCGTGCTGCTCACCCCGTCCGTTGACGCGCCCACCTCGGTCCTGCCCGAACTGCGCAGGCTCGGCGTGCCGGTCGTGCTGGTCGACCGGGTGCCCGAGCACTCCGGCGTCGACCAGGTCGGTCCGGAGAACGTGCAGGCCACCTCGGACCTGGTGCGACACCTCGGCGAACTCGGGCACCGGCGGATCGCGATGATCAGCGGCCCCCAGTCGGTCAGCACCTCGGCCGAGCGGGTACTCGGCTACCGCCTCGGCCTCGGCCGGGCCAAGCTCGTCTGGGACCAGGCCCTGGTCCGCGGGGTCGCGCCCGGCGAAGTGGGCGCCGCGCTGGCCGAACTGCTCGACGGCCAGGACGCGCCGACCGCGGTCGTCGCCGGCGACAACACCGCGCTGGTCGAGGTGTTGCGGGTGGCTCGCGAACGCGACCTGAAGATCGGCAAGGACCTCGCGGTCGTCGCGCACGACGACGCCGACTGGACCGCGCTGCTCGATCCGCCGATCACCACCACCGCCCAGCCGGTCACCGAGATCGGCGCGACCGCGGTGCGGATGCTGCTGGCCAGGATCGCCGACCCCGAGAAGGAAGCCGAAACCGTGCGGATCCCGCCGATCCTGATGCACCGCCGCTCCTGCGGCTGCCCCTGATCCGCTGTCAGCGCAACGCTTTGAGGCCGTTCACCAGGTACGCGCAGAGCTTCGTCGCGTCGGTCGCGCCGTTGTTCGACCCGCTGGTCGAGTAGACGAACAGGTCCGTGCTGCCGACCCGGACCGCCTCCAGCGTGCTGCCGGTCTTCCAGCCCGGATCGGTCAGCGTGACCGTGTAGCCACCGTCGCCGAGGCCGGTGACGGCGTGCTCGGTGACCTTCACCTTCGAGTGCGTCGGCGCGTCGGTGTAACTCGGGCACAGCGTGGCCAGTTTGCCGACGTCGGCCAGTTGCGTCGCGGCCCCGTTGCCCGCGTAGGCGAAGACTTCCTCGTCCTGCTCGGCACTGGTCGCCTTGTCGACATAGGAGGTCTGCGCGAAGGACACCGCGTCGATGCCGGTGATGGTGAACCAGCCGGTCCCGCTGAGTAGCGTGCAGTCCGGCTTGACCGGTGCGGGCGTCGGGTTGGTCTGGTACTGGTCGCGCGAGTCCGCGGTCGTGCTGGCGTCCTGGGCGAAACCGGCCGGGAAGAACGACTTCGGCGCGAGCACGGCCTTGAGTCGCGTCCCGGTCGGCAGGTTCGCCTGCGAGGCGCCGGGAGTAGTCGTCGGCGCGGCGGACGAGGCGGGCTTCGGCGCGGCGGCCGGGTCACTCGTGCAGCCGATGACGGCCACCGGAAGCACCATCGCGAGCAAAGCGGTGGCGGGCAACGCTAAACGCATCAGGTCTGTTCACTTCGCCGTTGAAAGGCCGCGGCCGGCAACGCTGCCGACCCGCGCGGATTCGGCGTGGCTGCCCAATCCCGGCCTCACCCTAGCCGTCCGATCACTGCCGTTGTGCGCCCGGTGCCCGGTTTCGTTCCAGCCGCGCGGCCGCTTCCAACAGCATCCAGGCGCCCACTTGCACGGAAAGATCCCGCTCCGGCAGGTGTCCCTCGGCCTTGGCCCGATGTCGAGGCAGCACCGCGGGTTTGGTCCAGTCCGGGCCGAACAGCGGACCGCCGGGCGCGATGGCCCGGTTGCGCCAGGCCGCTTCGGCCGAGCTGAACACCAGGCTGGACGCCAACTTCGCGGGCTCGGCAAGCGCCTGGTCGACCTCGGGTAGTGCGGTTGCGGCGAGTGCGAGGTAGCGAGCCAGGATCCCGCCGAACAGCCCGCCGTCGCCGCCGCCCTGGCCGCGGATCACCAGCGCGCCCGCCGATCCGTCCGGCACGGTGATCCGCTGGGTCACCGCGTCGACGGTGCGCGCGGCGCGCGTCGCCCAGTCGCTGCCCGCCCCGTCGCGCTCCGCGAGTTCAACGCAGGCGCCCAGAAACACGCCCTGGCAGTAGCTGTAGACGTTCTTCTCGACGTCGCGAATGGACCCGTCCGGGTTGACATGCAGCCCGTCCCACACCAGACCCGTTTCCGCGTCGAGCAGACTGCCCTCGATCCAGTCCACAGTGGAACGCGCACGCTGTCGGTCGGCCCGCTCGCCGGCACCAGGTATGTCCATGTCGGACAGTCGGGCGAGCAGGATCGCGGCGGGCCCGTTCGCCGGCACGTTCTTGAAGTCGGCCCCGATCCGCCACCAGATGCCACCGCCGGAATGGTCGGTCCAGCCCGACCGCAACCGGGCCGCGATCTCCGCCAGCGCGGGCCCGTTCGAGACCAGCCCTGCGCGGTGCGCGCGGGCCAGCGCGAGGCCCAGCCAGGCGATGTCGTCGTAGAACGGGTTGAGCCAGCTGCCCAGGTTGCGCCGGTGAATGCCGTGCACCACCCGCCGCACGCTCTCCGCGCGCGCCGGCTTCGGGTCGCGCCGCACCGCGTCGATCAGGCAGTCCAGCAGGTGCGCCTGCCACCAGTAGCCCCAGTGAGCGAAGCAGCGCTGTTCGGCCGATGCCGGCCAGCCGACCACGCCGAGCATGGTGCCCGGCAAGGCCAAGAGCCGACGCAGATGGCGGGCGTACACGGCCCGCTCGGCCACTGCCGCCCGCGCCGCCCACAGCGCCGGACTGGTGCGCCGCGTGTCCTGCTCGGTCACCAGTCCATAGTGGCTGCTGAATCGTTCACGAGGTACCGCTGAAAGCGGGTCGGTCACCAAGCCGTGTTCAGATTGGCGTGCTGGCGCACCCAGGTGTGCATGACGATGCCGGCCGCGACACCGGCGTTGATCGAGCGCGTCGACCCGAACTGGGCGATCGACACCACCAGGTCGGCGCCCTGTTTCGCGGCCGGGGACAGCCCCGGTCCCTCCTGCCCGAACAGCAGCACGCAGCGCTGCGGCAGGGTCGTCGTCTCGATCCGCACCGACCCCGGCGTGTTGTCCACCGCGACCACGGCCAACCCCTCGGATCGCGCGTAGTCGGCGAGCGCGGTGAAGTCGGGTTGGTGGAACACGTGCTGGTAACGGTCCGTCACCATGGCGCCGCGCCGGTTCCACTGCTTGCGCCCGACGATGTGCACCGCCCGCGCGCCGAACGCGTTCGCGGTGCGCACCACGGTGCCGATGTTGGCGTCGTGCTGGAAGTTCTCGATGGCCACGTGAAAGTCGTGTCGCCGGGTGTCCAACTCCTCGACGATCGCCTCCCGCCGCCAGTAGCGGAACGCGTCCACCACGTTGCGGCGATCGCCCTCGGCGAGCAGTTCGGGGTCGTAGCGCGGGTCGGTCGGCCGCTCACCCGGCCACGGGCCCACCCCGACCGGCTCGCCGAACACCCACTCGGTCGGGCCGGGTTCCTGCGTGTGCGTCACGCGGCAACGGTAATCGGCGGTTCAGCTGGCCATCTTGGTGAGGCTCTTGGACTGGCGGTCGCGGTTGCGCAGCAAGAAGAACCCGACCCAGGAGGCGATCACCAGCAGCCCGACGATGATCTGCACCAGGTGCACGTCGTTGACCGGGTAGAGCACGCCGGTGATGTAGGTGTCGATGAACCCGCCGTTGAGCTGGGGCAGGCCGCCCAGCTGCCGGAAGTAGTTCTCGGCGTAGGTCAGCGGGCAGTTCGCCCACGGGAACACCAGGGTGATCACGGCCCAGCAGATGAACAGGCCATGAGTCACGATGGTCCACCGCCAACGCCATGCGAGGAAGCCACCGAAAACGATGTACGCCATCACCAGGTAGTGCACTGCCACCGTGAAGTCATCGAGCAGTCGGAAGACCATGGCTACCTCCCCCCACCAGGCTAGAACCCCGGCCCCGATTCAGCGACCACCAGTTTTCGCGATCATCCTCACCTCTGGTATGGGAACTAATTCGCGCTCGATGCGGTTCGCCGATCGACCTCCGCGTCAGAGGCCGAGGTCGTCCAGGTCCAGCAGGTAGCGGTAGCGCAGGCCGGCGGCCTCGATGGCCTCGCGGGCGCCGGTGCCGCGATCGACGACCGTGACGACGCCGACGACGTCCGCGCCCGCCTCCCGCAGCGCCTCGACCGCGGTGAGCACGCTGCTACCGGTGGTGGAGGTGTCCTCGACGGCAAGCACCGGCTGGCCGCTGACCTCGATGCCCTCGATGCGGCGCTGCATGCCGTGGTCCTTCTGCGCCTTGCGCACCACGAACGCGTCGAGCACCTCGCCCGCCGCCGCTGCGGCGTGCATCATCGCGCAGGCCACCGGGTCCGCGCCGAGCGTGAGGCCGCCCGCGGCCACGTAGTTCCAGTCCGCGGTGAGCTGGCGCAGCAGGGTGCCGATCAGCGGAGCGGCCGCATGGTGGAGGGTCGCGCGGCGCAGATCGACGTAGTAGTCGGCTTCCCGGCCCGAGGCCAGGGTGACTTTGCCGTGCACGACGGCCAGTTCACTCACCAGACGGGCGAGTTCGGATTTGGCGGCCTGATCGATGCGGACGCCGCTCGGCGTGTTGGTGGGCACGGGCTCATAGCCTGGCACGTCGACCCGCGCAGGTCAGCCCGGCATGCCGGAAGTGGCCGAAAACACCGGACAGCTCCTCAGGTTCGGCGCTGGCCACCGGTCAGCTTGCGCACCAGGCCACGCGGCACGAACCGGGCCAGCCCGACGACGGCCTTGTAGTGCGCGCCTGGCACCGAAATCACCCGTCCCCGGTGCAGATCGGCAAGGCAGTCGTCGACGACCCGGTCGGCGGCCAGCCAGAACGCGGGCGGGGCCGGCGGCACGGTGATGTTGGCCCGCTCGTGGAACTCGGTCCTGGTGTAGCCGGGGCACAGCGCCAGCACCCGGACCCCGGTGCCGACCAGCGAGGCGGCGACACCCTCGGTGAATGAGGTGACCCAGGACTTGCTCGCGGTGTACGTCGAGCCGCGCCCCGGCAGGAACCCGGCCACGCTGGACACGTTGATCACCGCGCCCCGGTCGCGTTCGATCATGCCCGGCAGCACCGCCCTGGTCAGCCGGAGCACGCTGGTCACGTTGACGTCCAGCTGCGCCTGCAGATCGGCGACGCCGGCGGTCCAGAACTCGCCGGACAGGGCGAAGCCCGCGTTGTTGACGAGCAGGTCGATCGGGCGGTCCTGATCGGTCAGCCGGTCCTCGACGATGCTCCTGCCACGATCCCGCGCCAGGTCGGC
>DASYBO010000107.1:0-1837 GCA_036500685.1 Pseudonocardiaceae bacterium
CAAGTACCGCAAGGCAGGCACCTCGGCCCGCCGCGGTGACAAAGAGGTAGGCATGTTCCATTTCGACGATGGTCTGCCGCACATTGCCGCCGCCGAAATGTCTTCCGGTTCCTCTTGCCAGGCTCTGAAAGGCCGAGGCCATCGCGGAAAGCTGGTCGGAGTCGTCTTTGGACAGTGCGGCTGACTTACCGATGAGCAGGCCATCGGCCGACAGGACCACGGCGTGTTGCGCGCCGACGACGCGCTCGACCAGATCGTCGAGCAGCCAGTTCAGATCTGCTCCCGAATGCGCGTTCTCGTTCATCAGGCCGACTTTCTTCTCCGTTCCCAGGTTCATTGGTCGACGTCCGTGCCGGCCTTGCGGCCTTCCATGGACCCGCGCTGGAAGGCCGATATCCGGCTGCGAACGTCCTCTGCGGACCCGAGCTCGTTACCGCCCTCCGGCCCCGATACCTCGGACTCCGGTGCGTCCTCGGCCATGTCGTGTCGCAATTGGGGAACGAGGTGGTCCTGCGGCGTGCGCTGGGGTAGCCGGGCGTGGCGCTGATTCGACGCCGCTGGTGGCCCGACTGGTTGTCGCTCGACTGGTTGTTCGGTCATGATTTCGTCGTCCTCTGCCGGCCAGAGCACCTCGACATCGGCATTGATGTCGGCGTTGACAATGGGTTCTTCGATGTCCGGCGCGAATGCCATGGCCGCGATTTCTCGGCTGTGTCGTGGTTCCATGGGCTGGTCGGGGACGAACGCACCGGCGTGCCTCGACAGGCCGACGCCGTTGCGCGGCCCGGCCTCGACGGCGACCAGATCCGACCGGCCCCGGTGCGGGGCGCTGCGCGCCGGGTCGTCCTCGGCGTCGGCCAGCACCTTCGAGTGCACAAGGACGATCGCCCGCGTCCCACCGTATGGCGAGGTGCGGAACTCGACGTCGATGCCGTTGCGCGCGGCAAGGCGCGCGATCACGAACAGGCCGAGCCGGGATTCGCCGCGCGCGGCCATCGCTTCGAAGTCCGGCGGCGCGGCCATGGTGGAGTTGGCCCGCTCCCGAGCATCGACGTCCATGCCAAGGCCCTGGTCCTCGACCTCGATGACCACGCCCTTGGCCACCACGGTGGCGTTGACGTGCACCAGCGAGCGGGGCGGGGAGAACGCGGTCGCGTTGTCGACCAGTTCGGCGACGAGGTGGATGACGTCGGCCACCGCGGTTCCGGCGACCGAGACCTCCGGGACGTGCTCGACCTTGACCCGCCGGTACTGCTCGGTTTCCGCGACGCCGGCCCGCAGCACGTCGATCAGCGATACCGGTCGTCGCCACCGCCGACCGGGCAGCTCGCCGCCGAGGATGATCAGGTTCTCCGCGTTGCGCCGGGCCCGGGTGGCGAGGTGGTCCAGCTGGAACAACCGTTCCAGCCGCTGGGGCTCCTCCTCCTCGCGCTCCATCGTCTCCAACAGCTTCAGCAGGCGATGGACCAGCCCCTGGTCGCGCCGCGCGATACCGAGGAACACGTTGTGCACACCGTCACGGGCCTGCGCCTCCTTGACCGTCGCGGACACCGCGGCGTGCTGAGCGGCGTTGAAGGCGTCGGCGACCTCACCGATCTCGTCGGCACCGAACTTCAGGTCAGGCAGTTCGGCCCGCACGTCAACGCGTTCGCCCTCACGTAACCGGGCCACGATGGTCGGCAGTCGGTGGCGGGCAAGCTCAAGTGCCTCGTCCCGAAGCCTGGCCAGCCGGGTGACCAGCGTGCGGTCGACCAGCGTGCGGGACACCCGGCGAGCGACGACGATCGCCGCGATGGCGGCCAGCAGCGCGATCAGACTGCCGACGGCGACACCGACG
>DASYBO010000108.1:0-9410 GCA_036500685.1 Pseudonocardiaceae bacterium
GCGTTACCTGCGGCAGGCGATGCAGCTGGCGCGCGAGCGCGCGGCGGCGGTGGACGTGCGCGCGGACGTGATGGCGGCGAGCGCCGAGGCCGTCCAGCAGCGCTTCGCCGGTACGGCCTGGCTGAGCTGCCAGTCCTGGTACCGAGACGCGACCGGGCGGATCGTGACGAACTGGCCGGGCTACATGCGCGAGTACGCGCACGCGACCAGCCGGCTGGATCCCTCGGATTTCAGCCTGATCGAGCGCGCGCCGGTGGCGGCCGATCAGGGGAGTTAGCGCCAATCGGCCGGAATTGGCACTCCCCACGTCGCCGCGACTGTCGCACGATGAATAGGGTGACGACCTTCGCGCCCAGCCCGATGACCACCCTCACCGACGCACACAGCCGCTACGACCTCGCGGAGAGCACCTGCCCGCCGCTCAGCGTCGGCGAGCTTGCCGACCCGGCCGAACTGGCCGCGCTCGTTCTCGGCTACGGCACCTCACGCGGCGACGCGGAACTGCGCGCGCTGCTCGCCGAGGGCACGGGGGTGGGCGCCGAGCAGGTGCTGGTGACGGTCGGCGCGATCGAGGCGCTGTTCCTGCTCGCGCAGGTCACCTGCGGCCCCGGCGACCACATGCTGCTGGCGACGCCGTGCTTCCCTCCGACGCGCACCGTGCCGACCGGGCTCGGTGCGACGATCGACCTGCTGCCGCTGTCCTTCGACGACGGCTACCGGCTGCCGCTGGAGCGGTTCGCCGACGCGCTCACGCCGCACACCCGGTTGGTGTCACTGGCTTCCCCGCAGAATCCGTCCGGAGTCCGACTGACCGACGCGGAACTGCGCGCGGCGCTCGACGCGGTGGCCGAACGCGCGCCGGAGGCGGTGGTCCTGGTCGACGAGACGTTCCGCGAATCCACCTACGGCACCGCCGCTGTACCGTCGTCGGTCGCCGGGATGTCGCCTCGGCTGGTCACCTGCTCGTCGCTGTCCAAGGCGCTCGGCGCGCCGGGGCTGCGGCTCGGCTGGCTGACCACGACCGACCCGGAACTCTACGAGCACCTGCGCAACGGCAAGTTCCACAGCACCGTCGCATGCTCCACAGTGGACGAATTCCTCGGCGTCGGAGTACTGCGCAGGCGCGCGGAGATCCTGGCGCCTCGGGCGGAATTGCTCGGCACGCTGCTGACCGAACTGCTGGACTGGACGCGGGAGCAGCCGGTGGAGATCGTCCGGCCGGACGGCGGCGCGATCTGCTGCCTGCGCCTGCCGGACACCGAGTTCACCGACGATGCGGTGACCGCGTTCTACGCTCGCCTTGCCGAGAACGACACCAGGGTCGCACCCGGTTCCTGGTTCGGCGAGACCGACCGGGTGTTCCGGGTCGGCTTCGGCAATCTGTCGCCGGAGCTGTTCAGCGGGGCACTCGACCGGCTGGCGGACGCGCTGAAGCGTGCGCGCTGAGGGTCACGTCGAGCGCGTCGACCAGCCAGCACACTGCCGTGCCGATGGTGACCGGTTCGCCGGTCACCTCGCCGACCAGCCGCCAGTACCGGCGGAGCCGCGGTTCGCGTTCCCCGGTTGAGATGGCCGAAAGCGCGTGCCGGAAGGTGCGGGTGTCCCGGACGCCGCGCGCGCTCGCGTGCGCGGTGACGAACTGGTCCAGTGGCAGGCCGGGACCTGGCAGCGCACCGGCGCGGACCAGCGGCACCACCATCGCGCATGCCTCGCGGACACCGCAGTGCAGCGGGAACTCGTGGGGGACCGGGCTCAGCATGGCGCGGTAGAGGAACCGGTTGGTGAGTTGGCGATCGGCGACGATCGTGGTCATCTCGGCGTAGGCCAGTACCTGACGCGGGGTCGGCACCTCTGGCGGGTCCGGCACGCTGGCGGCGAGGAACATCTCGACGGTGTCTGCCGATGTCGGCGCCTGGAACATGCGGCGCCAGAACGTTTCCAGCGCGGCCCGCGCCGCAAGCCCGTCCTGCGCGGCGGCCAGCAGGTCCAGTCGCGCGGCGCGGTCCTCCGGCGCGGATTCGTCAAGCGCCCGCATCGACGCGTGCCGCCAGGCCAGGGTGGCGAGTTCGACGTCGAGCGCGGCCCGTTCCTCGGCGACCACCTCTGCCAGCGACCGCTCCCCCGCCAGCATCGCGCGGATCGCGGCAAGGCCGAGTCCGAGGGCGCGTAGCCGTCGGACCTGGTCGAGCCGCTCCGCGTCGGCCTCGCTGAACCGGCGATGGCCGCCGGTGCTGCGTCCGACGTCGAGAATGCCCTCGTCGCAATAGAAGCGGATGGTGCGCACGGGTAGTCCGCTACGCCGCGCGAGATCCCCGATCCCCA
This sequence comes from Pseudonocardiaceae bacterium, assembly GCA_036500685.1. Taxonomy (GTDB): domain Bacteria; phylum Actinomycetota; class Actinomycetes; order Mycobacteriales; family Pseudonocardiaceae; genus CAJCJE01. The sequence goes on from DASYBO010000108.1 coordinate 2,323, forward strand.
GCGTCGACACTGTGTCCCCGGTCACGTTCGGTTGAACCTCCACCCCAGTGGAGTTCATACGGTACGACTCTGAACCGAGGGGAGCAATCGTTATGCATCAGCCAGATCCGGCGCGACTGTCCGAGTCCCTGCGCACGCAGACCGGCGCGTTCGCGGACACCGTCGCCGACCTGAGCCCGGACGCGCCGGTGCCGACCTGCCCGCAGTGGCGGGTGCGGGACCTGGTCGGCCACGTCGGTCAGGCACACCGCTGGGCGGCCGGGATCGTGCGAACCGGCACTCCCGCCGGCCCACCCGATCCGCGTGCGACCGAACCCGGCGCACCGGAGAACTGGCCTGCGTGGCTGGCCAAGGGCGCGGCCGAACTCATCGACGCTGTCGACGAAACCGGCCCAGACCGTCCGGTGTGGACATTCCTGGACGAGCGCCCTGCCCGTTTCTGGCTGCGACGCCTGCTCAACGACCTCGTTGTGCACAGCGCCGATGCCGCGTTCGCCGCAGGCGTCGACTTCGACGTGCCGAGCGAACTGGCCGAGGACACCATCAGCGAGACGCTGGAACTGATGGGCGATCCGACCGCGGCGCGACTCAAGGCCGAACTGGCCAATCTGCGTGGCACCGGCCAGACCCTCCAGTTCCGGCCGACCGAGGAACCGGGCTGGCTGATCACCCGCACCCCGACCGGCCCGACCTGGACCCGGACCACCGCCAACGCGGATATGGTGGTGGCCGGGTCCGTGCACGAGTTGCTGTTGGTGTTCAGCGGACGCCGCTCCCCCGCCGAGGCCGAGGTGACCATCACCGGAGACGAGACGTTGTTGACGCACTGGCTCACCAACACACCGCTCTGATCAGCGCGGTCAGAAGGTGATCTGCAGGCTTTCGATCCGGTGCCCTGCCGGCGGCGCCACGCCCCAGACCGGCTCGCCGGCCAGGCTCGGGTTCGGAATCCTTTCCAGGAACACCTTCAGGCACTCGTCGGTCTCGACCCTGGCCAGAGAAGCCCCGAGGCAGTAGAACATGCCGGTGCCGAAGGCAAGGTGGACGCTGCGCTCCCTGGTGATGTCGAATCGGCCGGGGTCGGTGACGAACGCGGGATCGTGGTTGGCCCCGTAGAGGGACACGAAGATCCGGTCGCCCTTCTCGAACTGGTGGCCTTCGTACTCGAACGCCTCGTTGACGTCCCGGACGACGGTGCCCGCCGTGCCTTCGCAGCGCAGCATCTCCTCGACCGCGGCGGGACCGAGTTCGGGCCGCTCACGCAGCAGCGCCAACTGTTCCGGGTTCTCCAGCAACAGCGCGATGCCGTGCGTGATGACGCCCGCGGTGGTCTCGTGGCCCGCGAACAGGATCAGCAGGCAGTTGGCCACGATCTCCTCGGTGCTGATCTGCCCCTCGTCCTCGGCCCGCAGCAGCACGCTGATGAGGTCCTCACCGAGGTTTCCCCTACGCGTCTCGACCAATCCGTGCAGGTAGCGCTGGAATTCGCCGACACCCTCCTGGGCGGAGAGCAGATCGTCGAATCCGCTCTGGGTGAACACCTTCAGCACCGACTGCGACCAGACCCGCAGCATGGGCCGGTCCTCGACGGGCATGCCGAGCAGGTCGGCGATGACGTTGGCCGGCAGCGGGACCGCGAGATCGGTGACGACCTCCATCCGGCCCTCGGCCAACACCGTGTCGATCAGGTCCTCGGCGATCTTGCGCGCACCCGGCCGGAGCTGTTCCATCGCGGCCGGCGTGAAGTAGCGCTTGAGCAGCATTTGGAACCGGCGGTGTCCGTCGGGCGTGGTGTGCCCCATCCAGAGACTCACGCAGCGGCGCAACGGCTCCAGTTGGGCCTGCTGCTCAGCGGGAAGCACGGTGAAGGACTGCTCTGCGATGCTGGCGTCGAGTCGACGGTCCTTGAGCAGCGCGGTCACGTCGGCGCGCCGAGTGACCAGGTACGCGTTGAATTCGGGCAGCCACACCAACGGCGCGTTTTCCTGCAGCTCGTTCAGTTGGCTCAGCAAGGGGCCCGGCGTGGCGGGAAAGTCGGCCAGCACGCGAGTCGGCACGCCAGCTTTCGTAGTAGGCATATGGCACATACTGCCACTGATCGGTTGACGGTGTTTACTCCGTCCGCATGCTTTTGCCGATTGATAGTTGACCCTGCTCAGACTTTCGTCTGACTAACCGCTCGCGGACCACTTGACAGGTTAGGCAGGTGCTGGTTTGCTAACCCCTGAGATCGGACGAGAGGGGTTAGAAAATGACATCGGTGCACTATCGCTACGCGACCGTCCAGGGACGGCAGCTGTTCTACCGGGAGGCGGGCGCGCCGGACGCGCCCGTGCTCGTGCTGCTGCACGGCTTTCCGACCAGCTCGTACATGTTCCGCAACATCATCCCGACGCTGGCCCGGCACTATCGCGTGATCGCCCCGGACCACCTGGGCTTCGGGCGCTCCGACGCGCCGAGCGCCGAGCAGTTCACCTACACCTTCGACGCCCTCACCGAACTGACCGCCGGCCTGCTGGCCGACATCGGCGTCACCCGCTACGCGATCTACGTTCAGGACTACGGCGCACCGATCGGCTGGCGCCTCGCGATCGCCGACCCCGGCGCGATCACCGCGATCATCACCCAGAACGGCAACGGCTACGACGCCGGCTTCGTCAAGAGCTTCTGGAAGACCGTGTGGGACTACCACCACGAGCGGACCCCCGAGACCGAGGCGGCCGTGCGCGGCGCGCTCACCCTCGACGCGATCAAGTGGCAGTACCTGACCGGCGCGCCCGACCCGAGCCTTGTCGACCCGGATGCCTGGGATCATGACTTCGCACTGGTCTCCCGCCCCGGCAACGACGAGGTCCAGTTGGCGCTGTTCAGCGACTACCGCACCAATTCCCCGCTCTACCCGACCCTGCACGAGTACCTGCGCCGGCACCAGCCGCCCGTGCTCGCGGTCTGGGGTCGCGGTGACGAGATCTTCGGCCCGGACGGCGCCACCGCGTTCGCGGACGACGTGCCCAGCGCCGAGATCCACCTGCTCGACGGTGGCCACTTCCTGTTGGAGAGCGCTGCCGACGAAGTCGCCGAACTGATCCTCGACTTCCTCCAGCGCAAGCAGCCCTGAGTAGGAAGATCAGGGCGAACCCGGATGTCGCGCACGGTGGATCCGGTTAGTTTTCGTACTCGTGATCCGACGTGTGATGCTGGTCTTCCTCGCCGGTGCCGCCGTGTTCCTGTTGCCGTGGACGGTCTACCTCGCCAACACGCTGCCCACCCGGTTCGACACCGGTCAGTGGAATCTGGCCTGGGTCGGGTTCGACACAGGACTTGGCTGCTGTTTCGCGGTGGCGTGCTGGCTGGGTTGGCGCCGGCACCGGGCCGCGGTGCCCATGTTGGCCGCGACCGCGACACTGCTGTGCTGCGACGCCTGGTTCGACGTGTTGCTGGACTGGGCAGGCCCGGACCGGTGGACCAGTCTGGGCATGGCGGTCTGCGCGGAACTGCCGATCGCCGCGCTGTTGTTGTGGCGGGCCAGGACGCTGCTGGTCGCGCCGCGGCCTCGACCGTTGACCGTGCGCGACATCGAACTGCGCACCGACCCGCGCGCTCAGCAGCTGCTGGCCGCGCTGGGCCGGTCGCGTCGCGCGGACACCGCGACGCTGGCCGCCGAGTCGGCGCTACCGGTCGACGAGGCCGAGGCGATGCTGCGTGAACTGCGCGCCAACGGCTATGTGCGGCAGCGCAACGGCCACTGGCGGCCGGCCTGGATGTCCACCGCGATGCCCAAACCGGAAGAGTTCGAGGGGCCGCAGCGCGAACGGGTCGAGGCGTTCGTGAATGCCAAGTTCGACCACGAGCTGCGACTGTTGGGCTGGGCGGCCGAGCACCGCGACGAGTTCGGCGACTGGGGCAAGGGGCACCGGGCGATCATGCGCCTCAACGCGACCGAACTGGCCGCGTTCGACGCCGAGTACGAGGAGCTGATCGCCCGGTACGGCCTGCGCCATCGGTCCACATCGGAGGATCGCGAGGTGGCGATCCGCTTCTACGCGTTCCCCAACCCGTCCGACTCGGTGCTGCCGGCGGCCGGCGTGTAGTGACCGGGCGTGTTGCGCACCGTGACGCTGAGCCGGTTCCACGCGTTGATCACGGTGATCGCCGCGATCAGCGCGGCCAGCTCCGCGTCGTCGAACTGCTTGCGCGCCCGCTCGAAGACCGCGTCGGGCACGAAGCCGTCGGTGAGAACGGTGATCGCCTCGGTCAGTTCCAGCGCGGCGATCTCCTGGGGTGAGTAGAAGTGCCGCGACTCGTCCCACGCGGAGAGCTGCACGATCCGCTCGACCGACTCCCCCGCGGCGAGCGCGTCCTTGGTGTGCATGTCCAGGCAGTAGGCGCAGTGGTTGAGCTGCGAGGCCCGGATCTTCACGAGTTCGCCCAGTACCGGGTCAACTCCCTTCCTGCTCTCCATTTCCAGGCGCATCATGGCCCGGTACACGCCCGGAGCCAACCCGGACAGGTCCAGCCGCGGCGGCGTTTCGGGATTGCGTTCGGTCGACATGTGTTCTCCTCACTCGATCAGTTGAGATCAGCAAAAATACGGGCAGGACAAGCAGAATCACCAGCGAGACGACATTGAGCACCTGGTCCGCTGGGCGGTACATGCCAAGCATCGTCAGGTGGTAGATGAGGTGCAGCGCATTGAACACCAACCAGGCAACGCCGGCCGCGCGCACCACCCGAACCTCGCGGACGCGGATGAACGCGATCAGGCTGAGCACCGCGTAGCCCAGGAACATTCCACCGACGTCGACCGCGAAATGCTCGTTGTACGGGCCGAGTTGCGGCAGCCAGCTGTGGCCGAACCCGGGAAATGTGGCGTACCAGGCATGTGGCGCGAAGTAGGCCCAGAAACCGGTCCCGACCCCGGCGAGGAACAGGATGGCCAGCACGACTCGCTGACCGGTCCTCGGCCGGACGTCCACCGGCGCGGGCACCAGCGGCTCCCGCACGGGAACGAGTAGCAGTGCGGCGAGCAGCACGACAAGCACCAGCGACAGCACACCGATGCTCCGTTGGGTCGGCACGAACATGTCCAGGTGTCGCAGGTGATAAACGGTGTGCAGGACGTTGAAGGTGAGCCAGGTCGCCCCGGCGAGATAGGTGAGCATCCGCGTGCCGATCCAGCAGAACGCGACGACCGCCAGGACGGCCAGGCCAAGAAACATCGCGCTGATGTCCTTGACGAAATGCTCGTTGTACGGCCCGAACGGTGCGACCCAGCTCATGCCGAACCCCGGAAAGCTCCGATACCAGGAGCCTGGCGCAAGGTAGCCCCACAGCCCGGCGTAGGCGCCGTAGAGCGCGAGCAGCGCAAGGCAGCTGCGACGAACAACGGTGGTCATGTCCGATGGACGAGAACCGGCCCCGTTCTGTGACATGACGCGGCATGGCGGCCGTCACACCTTCCGGTGATGTCACACCAACGGGCGCCGTCTCGTCCTCATGGTGGGATGCGGACCAGGTGGGAGGAGACGACATGCGAGTCGCGGTTGCCGGTGGCACCGGTTTGGTCGGTCGGCTGGTGGTGGCCGGCCTGCGCGCGGCCGGACACGATCCGGTGGTGCTGGCCAGATCGCAGGGCATCGACCTGACCAGCGGCGTCGGGCTGGCCGAGCGGATCGACGGCTGCGGCGCGGCCATCGACGTCACCAACCGGCTGACCACGCGGCGCAAGATCGCGACCGAGTTCTTCACCAAGGTCACCGGCAACCTCGCCGCCGCAGCGCGGGAGGCGGGTGTCGGTCACCTGATCGCGCTGTCGATCGTCGGCATCGACCGCGTCGACTACGGCTATTACCTGGGCAAACGCGCTCAGGAGGAGGTCGTCTCGGCCAGCGGTGTGCCCTGGACGGTCCTGCGCGCGACCCAGTTCTTCGAGTTTCCCGAGCAGCTGCTCACGCACCACTTCCCCCTCGCCCCCATGCCCAGGATGTTGTGCCAGCCGGTCGCCGCGGCCGACGTGGCCACGGAACTGGTCCGGCTGGCCGAGGCAGGCCCGAGCGGCCGGATCGTGCAGATCGCCGGGCCGGAAAAGTTGCCGATGGTCGACATGGCGCGCCGGATCGAACGCGCGCGCGGCTCGCGTCGGCCGGTGTTGCCGGTACCGATGCCGGGCAAGGCCGGTCGTGGCATGACGCACGGCGGGCTGTTGCCGCAGGGTGAGTACGTGACGGGTGAACGGACCTTCGCCGACTACCTGGCAAGCCTGCGATGAACCGCGAAGAAGAGCTGGCGCAGGAGTACACCCGCTGCCGGTCGCGGCTGATCCGGATCGCGTACGCGCTGGTCGGCACGCGGGCCGAGGCCGAGGACGTCGTGTCGGACTGCTGGCTACGACTCGTCGCGGCGGACGCACGGGAGCGGATCGAGGACGTCGAAGCCTGGTCGACGGTGACCGTGGCGCACGCCGCTCTCGACGTGCTGCGCTCGGCGCGGGTGCGCCGCGAGGAGTACGTCGGCCCGTGGCTGCCCGAACCGCTGGTCGGCGCCGTGCCGGCTAGGGACGACCCGGCCGAGCAGGTCACGCTGCACGAGACGGTCAGCTTCGCGGTGATGGTGCTGCTGGAGACGTTGACCCCGGCCGAGCGCACGGCCTGGGCGCTGCACGAACTGTTCGGACTGCCCTACGACGAGATCGCCGAGGTGGTCGGCCGCTCCCCCGCCGCCGTCCGGCAACTCGCCACCCGCGCCCGCGCGCACATCGCGGCAGGCGCGCCCAGGGTGCGGGTCGATTCCGACCAGCACCACAAGGCCGTCGCCGCGTTCACCCGCGCCGCGACCGAGGGCGACCTTGCCGCGCTGATCACCGTGCTCGACCCGGCCGTCGTGCTGACCAGCGACGGCGGCGGCAAGGTGACCGCCGCCCGCAACCCGGTGCGCGGCTCCGACCGGGTCGCCCGGTTCCTGGTCGGCACGAGGAGCCGGTTGTCGCCCGAGGACCGGATCATCCCGATCACCGTCAACGGTGGCCCCGGCTTCGCCGTCACCGGCGCCACCGGCACCCGCGTCATCTGCGCCCTGACCATCCACAACGG
>DASYBO010000109.1:0-3663 GCA_036500685.1 Pseudonocardiaceae bacterium
CACCGCGGCTATCAGGGACCTGCGCAGGCTGATAGAACGCAGTCCGGAGCGCAACACCATCTGCCCACCCGGTCTGCAACACCATTGGACGGCCATCTCCACCGGCCTGCGGGCCAGGTTCCTGCGCGCCGGAGACCCCGACCGCGGCCCCATCGACAGACTGCGCTATCGCTCCTGCACCCCTTGTTGCCCGGCGTTGAAGATGCCGATGAGTGGGGCGTTGTGAGTGCCGATGGTGCGGGGCGGGAAAACCCCGCCGAGCGTTGCTGCGGCGGGGTTTCCTCGGCGAGGTGTCGGTTGTTGTCGGCAAGGTGCCGGTGGTGTCAGTCGATGACCTCGGTGACCGCGGAGCGGGTTGCGGCGTCGTCGACGAGGTTCTTGCCGGAGGCGAACGCGGCGACCAGGGATTGCAACGCGAGGTTGTTGACCGCGCGGGGATAGCCGCGGGCAGTGGTGTGAATCAGGTTGAGGGCGTCCTCGGTGAACAGCTGGTCCGGCCGGCCGACGAGTTTGAGGTGGTGGGCGATGTAGCTGGTTGTCTCGGGCGCGGTCATGCCGGGCATGGTGTAGCGCAGCGCGGTCCGCTGCTCCAGCGCGGCGAGAACGGCGAGTTTCATGGTGCGCCGCAGGGTGGGCTGGCCGACGAGCAAGCAGGCCAGCGGCGAGTCCTGGTCCATCGACTGGTTGGTGAGCATCCGGATCGTTTCCAGCTGCTCGTAGGTCAGCAGGTGTGCCTCGTCGAGGACCAGGACGGGGGTGCGTCCGCGTTCTTCCCGTTCCGCGGCAAGGGCTTTACCTGCCTGAACGGTCAGGCGGGAGCCGAGGTGGGCGGCGGGCTGGCCGAAGGCGCCCACGATCTCTTCGTGGATGCCGCGGACCCCGATCAGCGGGTTCGGCAGGTAGATCACGGTGTGTTTGGAGGGGTCCAGGCTGGATAGGACGGTGCGGACGGACACGGTTTTGCCTGCGCCGACTTCGCCGGTGACCACGCCGATGGAGCGTTCGCTGATGCACCAACTGATGCGGGCGACGGCTTCGTTGTGGGAGGCGTGGCGGTGCAGCATGCCGGGTGCGAGGTCGCGGCCGAAGGGCATGCGGGTGAAGCCGTAGTGCGCCTGCAGTTTCTCGATCATGGGTGGTGTTCTCCTTGCGGACGGCAGCGGTCGATGACGGTGGTGGCCGTGGCGGTGACTTGGGCGGCGAGGGTGACGACGGCGTCGGCGATGAGTAATTGGGCCTCCTGGTCGGCCGACGCGGCCAGGTCTCGTGCCCATTCGGCCAGGGCCAGGGCTGATCGGGACAGGGCCAGCGCGTCATCCAGGTGGGCGCGGTCCTTACTCATCGCCGATCCCTTGCTGGTCGTGCGAACCTGCCAGCGCCGCGTAGTTGACTTTGTCGGCCAGTTCCCCGGTATGGGTGGCGTCGATCAGGCCGAGGTAGTCGATCCCAGTCGTCGGCTTCGGTGGCTCCGCCGGGACCTCCGGTTTGGCCTTGGGGTGGGAGTGACGGGTGATCTGGAACGGTAGCGCCGTCCCCGCATCCTGACCGTCGAGGCGGACGCGCAGGAAGGTCAGGTCGAACGGGTCGAACACGAGCTCGACCTTGCGCCCGACCAGACCAGGATCGACCTGATAACGGTTGCCGTGCAGCGAGACGAGGGAGGTTTTGGAGACGGTGCGGTGCTCCGACCAGCGGAACGCCTCGGCCAGATCCGCCGGTGCCGGAACCGGATAAGGCCCGCCGTCGAGCCAGCGCGCCAGCGGCGCGAGGCCGGTCTCGGAGTGCACCCGCCGGTGATAGACGGTCTCGACCCATGCGGTGAACAACCGGTTCATTTCTGCCAAGTCGCTGATCTGGCGTCCGGGTTGGCCCTGGCCCGCGGCGATCTCGACGACGAACTCGCTGTTGACGGTGCGGAAGAACCGCTCGATCTTCCCGCGGCCCTGCGGGCGGCCGGGAGCGGAGTGGACCAGCTTGATGCCAAGCTTGGCGCAGGCCCGCAGCAGCCAGGAGTCGACAAACGCGGACCCGTTGTCGACGTAGACATACTCGGGAATCCCCCGTGCGGCCAGCGCGGGACGCAGCGCGGCAGCCAAACGGACGGTGTCCTCGGCGAAGCCCCACCGGTGGCCGATGATCGCGCGGGAATGGTCGTCGAGGAACGCGAACAGGTAGGTTTTGCGGCCGTCGATGCGCGGGCCGTGCAGCGCGTCGCCGGTCCAGATCTCATTCGGCCGCCCGGCCTCGAACCGGCCGAACACCGCCGGCTCGGCCGGCGCCCGCAGCGCCGTGAGCCCGGTGCGGATGAACATCCGCTGCAGCGTCCGCTCATCCGGCGCCCAGCCCAGCTGGGCGTGCAGGATCCGTCGGACCTGCGCGGCGGAGCGGTCCGGGTTCTCCTTCTTCAGCGCAGCGGCGAGCTCGAACACCTCCGGCGGGGTCCGTGGCTGCGACTGACGCGGCGAGGGAACCAGCGCGTCGAACCCGCCCTCTCGGTAGTTCTGGATCCAGCGGTCCAGCGTCCAGCGGGTGATCCGGACCGTGCGGCCCTCCGGGTCGGTGTGGGCCTGGGCGGCGAGCTTGCGCACCAACGCGCCGCGCTGCCGCCCGGTCAACGTCGTGTCGGCGGCCTCGCGGATGAGCATGTAGCGGAACAGGCCGATCTGGCGCGCTCGTTCCAGGCGCGCGGCCTGGTCTTTCTCGGGATTGGACATCAACTTCCTCGGCATCTGCATGTGCGGGACGCGCCGAGACTTGCAGAAAGATCCACTCCCAGGTCAGGGGCAACTCGTGTTGCTAGATGATCACGGCCAGCCCGGCGCCAGCAGACGACCGCCGCTCACCGCCGCAGCGAATACCCAAACCGGCAGCTCACCAACGTCCGGCCAACGCGACCGGGCCGCCCTCCACGCGCCAACGACAGCGGCGACCGCATCCGCGAACGCCGACGATGTCGCGGCCGGCGGCACCGGATCGACCCCCACACCCACCAACAACGCCGTGAACACCACCCGAACCCGCTCGGCGCGACGGGTGAACCGGCGCAGCCAGCCCCGGACCGTCTCCACCGGACGATCCACCACCCCAGCCACCCTGCGGGCGCCGGCACCAGCCGCTGCCGCGGCCAGCGCCGCACCGATCACCGACACCGCATCCGCCCGCCTGACCAGCGTGAACACCGGAAGCAGAACATGCGAACCACCGCACTCGCCGCAGCGCGACCGCCGCGGGCGTACCACCACCGAACCCCCCTCATCCCGCAGCGTTCGCGTTCGCGCCCAGCCCCACGGCCGCAACGAACCACCACAATCCGGACACCCCAACCCTCCCTCGGCAAGCCGGTCCTCGACTCGGGCAGCGTCCATCCCTACCGTGAGCACAGCGCCTCCGCGCGCGACACGGCCCTCCCGGACGCACTCGGCCAAGAGACACCGGGAGGGCCTTTCGTATGCCCTCATCGGCACGGTGCCGCCGCCCACCAACACCACACCCGTCCCGGCACACACCACAATCCGTCGGCACACACAATGCCCGGAAACCGCCCCACACATCGGCTTCCCCAGCGCCGCTAAACACACCCCCGGCCCCGAGGCCGTGGACATCTCGGCGCGGACCGGCAAGCCTGCAGAGATCGTGCAGCTCATCCTGGACAACTCCAGCGAG
>DASYBO010000110.1:0-21774 GCA_036500685.1 Pseudonocardiaceae bacterium
GCCCGACTGCCCCTCCGCTGGACGTTTCAGCATCGCCGTGGTTGCTCATTATCATCGATGCCCGATCACGAGTGGTTCTCGTCTCCCCGCTGGGTCTTGAACACGTTCAAAAAGGGGCCTACCCTCGGGGTTGTTGAACACGTTCAAAATTGGAGCGGTCATGGACCCAAGCGTGCCTACCGATCTCACTTACGTGCTGCTCAGCGCCCTCCTCACGGTGTGGGTCGGGCGCACTCTCACCCGCAATGGCAAGGTCTTTCTCGGCGACGTGTTCAGGAACAACATGCGCCTCGCCGAGGCGATGAACCAACTGCTCGTCGTCGGCTTCTACCTGATCAATCTGGGCTTCGTCGCGTTGTTCCTGCGCACCATCGGCAAGGTCAACAGCCTGCGCGACGCGTTTGAGACATTGTCGACGAAGCTCGGCGTCGTCCTGGTGGTGCTCGGTGTGCTGCACCTGACCAATGTGTTGATCTTCAGCAGGGTCCGCAGGCGGAGCCTGATCAACGACTTCGCGGTGACACCGGTTCAGCTCCCGCCCGCCGGCGTTCCCCCGACCACGTGACGACGAAGAGCGAGCAGACCAGGGCACTGGTGCTGGAGACCGCACTGCGGTTGTTCCGCGAACAGGGCTACGACCGCACCACGATGCGGGCCATCGCCACCGAAGCCGGGATCTCCGTCGGCAACGCCTACTACTATTTCGCCTCCAAGGAACAGCTGATCCAGGGGTTCTACGACGAGATCCACGTCCGCCACCTGGATGCGGCCGGCCCCGTGTTGCGCGGTGAGCCGGAATTCGGTTCCCGGCTGCGCGGGGTGCTGCTGGAGTGGCTGCGGATCGCCGAGCCCTATCACGAGTTCGCCACCCAGTTCTTCAAGAACGCTGCGGACTCGGCAAGTCCGCTCAGTCCGTTCTCCTCGGACTCTCAGCCCACCCGCGATGCCACCATCGAGCTGATGCGCCAGGTGATCGACGGCTCCACGCTGAAACTGGACCCCAGCCTGCGGGCCGACCTGCCGCAACTGTTGTGGCTCTACCACATGGGCATCGTCCTGTTCTGGGTGCACGATCGCTCGGCGGAGCAAGCGAAAACCAGGTTGCTGATCGAACGCACGGTGCCCTTGTTGGCACGATTGCTCGGCCTGTCCCGGCTGCGCGTTTTCAAGTCGGTCACCAGCGAGGCCGTCGGCCTGCTCCGCGACCTGGGGCTGCCCGACGGCGTCCGTTAGAGCCGGACTCCGTACTGCGTAAGAGAGTCCTGCTCTGGCGCTGACCAGCGACCGAGTCGCACGCGTTCGTCACTTCTCTCGCAATCGTCCTTTCCGTCCCTGGCGTTCCCGGCTACGGCGGAGAAACATATTTGAAACGCTGGACAAAGTGACGGCCGCCACTTAATACTGACTACTCCATACGGTATGCAATCCGGAGCGGCGACGTGAGGCCCCGCCGCAGGCGCCAGATGTGCCGCATACCGCGAGGTTGGTCAATCTCGAGCCGCGGCCGAGGGCTGGCGACGGGCGAGAGGGAAGCTAGGAGGAGCCGAAGTGGCAGTCAGCACCTCAACGAGTTCGTCCACAACGTACAAAGAGATCGTCAACGCCACCGGACGGGTCTTCCGCGTCGGTGAGACCCCAAAGCAGCTTCTCGGCTACCCACGGTGGGTGGTCATCATGGCGGCGTGGGCCGCGATGTGTCTGTCCGGTTTGGTGGAATACACGTGGGGTGCGCTCAGCGGCTCGCTGGCCGCCGCGCACAACTGGGGAAACGCGCCGGTCTTCTGGCTGTTTTCCGTTTTCGTCATTTTCGAATCATTCGTGCAGATCGGCACCGGAATGCTGCGCAACAAGGGCCTCTTACCGGTCCGGTACGCGGTGATCATCGGTGGCGTCGTCTGCGGAATCCTGGCCTATTCGATCACCGCTTTCTCAACGACGATCTGGCAGGCCTATCTCGGCTACGCGGTGCTCGGCGGGATCGGCTCGGGCATGGTGTATTCCAGCTGTATCAACATTGTCGCGAAGTGGTACCCGGAGAAGAAAGGGTGGCGCACCGGGTTCGTGAATGGTGGCTGGGCCTACGGTTCGGTTCCGTTCATCCTGGCCATCGGCGGCTTCGCCACCTCGGGTGGGGTCGGTGAACTGTCGCCGACAACGGTCCGGAACTTCATCCTGGTGCAGGGCACGATCATGACGGTGGGTATCTTCATCGTCGGTCTGCTCATGAAGGACCCGCCGAAGAGTTGGTGGCCTTCCGACGTCGACCCGCTGAACTGGGCGAAGAACAAGCGCACCGCTCGCGATCTACAGAGCAATCCGCCCGCGCTCGGCCATTACAGCCTCCGCGAGATGTGGTACACCCCGCAAGCCAAATGGCTGTCCATCCAATACGCCCTCTACGTCGGATGTTCGCTGTTCGGCGTCGCCTATTACTACACGTTCGGCACCGCGATGCACCTTGGCGCCGCGGCCGTTGTCGCGGGCGCGGCCGGCTTCTCGCTCGCCGACGGTGGCTTCCGGCCGTTCTACGGGTGGCTGTCGGAGTACATAGGACGGCGGCGCACGATGGCCTACGCCTACTCACTGAACGTGATCTTCCAGCTGTTCACCCTGTTCGCCGGGCTCAACCACCAGGCGGTCCTGTTCGCGATCTGTGCGGTCATGTCCGGCGGACTCTCCGGGGCCAACTTCCCGATGACCGCCGCGGCCGTTGCCGACTACTACGGCGAGAACAACAACGCCGTCAACTACGGATCGGTCTATGCGTGGAAGGCACTCGGCGGCAGCTTCGCGGGCGGCGTCGCCGCGCTGATCATGACCGGCACGCTCTACGGCGATGCGCAGTTCCACTGGCTGCGCGGCTTCGTGTTCGGAGCGGCGCTCGGCGCCGTCGCCGCGCTGATCGTGTTCTTCAAATGCCGGCCGCCGACGCTGGCGCAACGGAAGGCGGCCGTCGTCATGGCGCAGGCCGCGCGGGAGCGGTCGGTCGCGGCGAGCCCCGCGGTCCTGTAGAACTCGGGCAGTAGTCGCGAAGAAGTCGGGTGTGCGGACCGGACTCGCCGGTCCGCACACCCGAGCCGTCAGCCGAGGTGCTGTGCCTGTGTGAGCAGTTGGGACGCCTGCTGGCCGAGGTCACCGGCCGTAGCCACGCTGCTGCTTGCTCTCGCGTTGGCCGAGCCGGTCAGGACGGCGCGGATCGCCGAGACCAGCGCATCCCGCTCGACCCCGAGTTGGCGCAGGTTGTTCTCGATGCGCGTGTACTCGGTGTCGCCGGGTGTGTTGCTGGCCAGCGCGATCGTCGACGCGCGGAGCGTGTCGAGGCCGAACGTGCCCACCGCCGCGTTGAGCTGGCTGTACAGCCTGCCGAGTTCGAGCAACTGGGCCCGGTCGGCGCCCGAGGGCCCGATCCCGAGATCTTCCCACAGCACGCGGCCGTCGGAGACGTAGTCGTCGTGCAGTCCAAGCAACGCCAGCATGGTCGGGCGGATGTCGGTGTGATCCGACCACGTCGCGTTGTCGACGCCGTTGCCGGCCACACCGGGGCCGACCAACCCGAGCCAGGTCGTGGTGATCTGTGGCTGCACGTCACCGTGATTCCACGCCTCGCCAGGGTTCTCGCTGACACACGACGTGGTGCACGTGCTCGCTCCACCGCCGATCCAGAAGTCGTCGTTGCCGAACAACAGCAGGCTCGGGGTCCGTTTCGGATCACCGGTGACCAGGTGCAGCAACTGCTCCTCGACCGGGTCGGCCAGGTACTGGGTGATCGGCACGGTCTTGCCGGTGACCAGGTCCGGCGCGGTCAGCGTCGCCGCCGTGCGCGCCAGGGTTCGCACGGCCGGATCGGTGCGGCCGGGCTGACCGTGCACGTACAGCGCGGGTGCGGAGTTGGCGGCCACATCGGTCGGTGTTGTGATGCCGCGCGCGCCGAGCAGACCGTTGAGGTTCGCGTCGACCTCGCCGATCTGCTGATAGGTGCACGGCACGGTGACCCCGTCACAGCCGGCCGGGCTGGCCTGCCCACCGACGAAATGGTCACCCTCGTCGGCCGTGACCACGAACAGCGTGTTGGCCTTGGTGATGCCGTGCGCCGCGAGGTCGCCGAAGAACGTCCCGAATGCGGCGTTCTCGTCGTGCAGCTGCTGCTCGTAACCGGCCTCGCCCGGTCCGAACGGATTGCCGGTCTGCCACGACTCGTGCTGGTCGGCCAGGTAGGTGTAGGTGACCGGCACGCCGTGGGTCTGCATGTCCAGGGTGTAGGCCAGCGCGTTGGTGCCGGTCATGCCGTTGTATCCGGGGAAGCCGACGTTGCCGTTGCCGTCGGTGATCACGTTGCCGGACAGGTCGCGAACCGGGCCGGACGGGCTGATCCTCGGCTGCACGTACTTGTTGCCGTACAAGGCGTTGAAGCCGTGATAGCCGCCCGGTTCGGAGCGCAACACGTCGGGAACGGCGCCGGGCGAGTTCGCGCAGGCGTGGGACGTCGCGGCGCAGTGGATCGCAAGGCCCTCGAAGTCGGCGGTCGCCTTGGCTTGCTGGTTCGGGTCTTCCGCTTCCTTGGCCTGCGCCGAGTTCGCGCCGAACACGGTCGGCACGTCGGGGACGGTGTTCTCCAGCTCGGTGTTGGCCGAGGCGACACTGCCGAAGTCGCAGCCCGCGCGGGTGTAGGTCACCCACGGCGCGGGTGCCGTCCCGCCGGACGGGGCGACCATGGTCGGCGAGTTGTCCCCGACCGGCGCGCCCGTCGCCGATGAGTAGTCCACGATCGGATCGGTCCAGTAGGCGAACGAACCCGCGGTATCGGTGGCACCGCCCGGCGTGTAGTAGTTGTACGAGTTGGCGATCGGCATGCCGTGCTTGTCGCCGTAGACCCCGGTCTCGGCGGTCACGATGTCGTTGGCGGTGTGCGAGATCAGCGGCGTGTGTTCGTGGCTGATCAGGGTGCCGTTGCCGGTGATGAAGTTGAGCAGGTTGGGCATCTGCTGAAGGTCGCTGGCGACGTTCGGGTTGTCCCGGGTGTAGTGGGTGTTGTCGAACTGGAGATAGATCACGTGCTGGATCGCGCCGTGCGGGCTGTGCAGCACACACCCACCCGTACTCGCCGGTGCGGCGGGTCCGGCCGATGCGGCGGAGACGATGGTTGCCGCGAAAGCGGCGGTCACGGCGATGATGGATAACGGTCTACCCAGGCTTTTGACGCGGCTCATGGCGTTACCTCCGTTGGCAAAACGGCTGCACCGACGGTACGGGACGCCGACCGGAGCGAGTGCGAATTCTCGGTGACCAGCTGCTGAACCGAGCCTGCGCGTCACCGCGTCCGCTTAGCGACCAGCTGACGCGCGGTTGGGGACCATTCGGCCCTCCACTTGCGAGGACGCCGGCAATTTCTGGTTGGCGCTCGATTCAGCGGAAGTCTATGACGTGCTCGCCGTTGGCGGGACATTCCAGAACGTCTGCCGAGCGATGACCGAGAGGTATGGTTTGTCCATCACTGGGAATCTGGGTTTCGGGGAAGTACTGCGCGGTCATCGGCGCGCGGCGCGGCTGACGCTGGAGCAGTTGGCCGAGGTGTCGGGGGTCAGCGCACGGACGCTGTCCGATATGGAGCGCGGGCGAAGCAAGGGGCCGCAGCACCGGACCGTCACCGCTCTGGCCGATGCGCTCGCCCTGGACGAGGATGCCCGCACACAGCTCGTCGAGCTGGCGCGCGATGGCAGGCTTCGGGATCACTGGACCCGCCCGGCCGGCCTGTGCGAGCTGCCCCGGCTGGTTGACGACTTCACCGGCCGGGCCGAGGAACTGGTCTGGCTCAGCGAGCTGATCTACGCCGAGAGCGCACCGGGTGTCGGTGTGGTCGGGCTCATCACCGGCTCGGGCGGCATGGGGAAGACGACGCTCGCCATCCGGGCGGCCAACGCCCTGCGGCCTAGCTTCCCCGGCGGGGTGTTCTTCGTTGACCTGCTCGGCATGTCCCCGGAGCCCGCGACCGCCGCTGACGCGTTGCGGCTGCTGCTTCGCGCGCTCGGTGTCGCGGAGGAGCAGATGCCAGGGGACGTCCCTGGGCGTGCCTCGGTGTACCGGTCACTGCTGCGGGACCGGCAGGCGCTGGTCGTCCTGGACAATGCCGGGTCGGAGGAGCAGGTGCGCCCGCTGCTGCCGGGAGACGGAGCGAGCCGCGCGCTGATCACGGCTCGGCGGCTGTTGGCTGGTCTTGAGGGTGTGCGCAGGCTCGCCCTCGGACCCCAGTCACTGCCGGAGGCCACCGAGCTACTGGCCGGGATCCTGGGCGACCGTGCCGCCAACGACGAGGAATCGGCCCTCCGCCAGCTGGCCGAGTTGTGCGAGGGCATGCCGCTGGCGCTGCGGATCATCGGAAACCGACTCCTCAGCCGCCCCGGCTGGCACGCCGCCGAACTCGCAGCGCGACTGGCCGACGAGGACCACCGTCTTGCTCAGTTCAAGGCCGGTGACCTGAAGATCGCCACCGCGTTCTGGATGTCCTACGAGCAGCTGGCCGACGCCGCCCAGCGGATATTTCGGCGGCTGGCCGTTGTCCCCGGCCGCGACTTCGACGCGGACCTCGCCGCGGTCGCCGGCGAGGTGCCGGTGGAGGTTGCCTGGGATGCTCTCGACGAGCTCGTCGACCTCGGCCTGCTGATGGACAGCGCCCTCGGACGATACGGGTTCCACGACCTGGTCCGCCTTTTCGCTCGCACGCGGCTCGAACAGGAGGAATCCCCGGCCGAACGCGAGGCACTGACGATGCGGGTGACGTCCTGGCTGCGGCGGATGGCGACCGACGACGTCGAGGCGAGCAGGCGCTGACTTCTGCGTGCTGTTCTGCG
Organism: Pseudonocardiaceae bacterium; assembly: GCA_036500685.1. Lineage (GTDB taxonomy): Bacteria > Actinomycetota > Actinomycetes > Mycobacteriales > Pseudonocardiaceae > CAJCJE01. The sequence goes on from DASYBO010000110.1 coordinate 6,846, forward strand.
TGGTGCCGTCGAGTCCTCGCCAGTTGACTGTGACCGCACCGGAACCGGCGTCAGGAGCGGCCATGGCAGTCAAGAACATCGTGCTCGTGCACGGCAACTTCGCGGACGGATCCGGCTGGCGGAGCGTCTACGAGCATCTCACGGCCGACGGTTACCGAGTCGTCGTCGTGCAGATCCCCAACCTCTCGCTCGCAGGCGACGTCGCCGCAACGCGCCAGGTTCTGGACAGCCTCGACGGCCCAGCCGTGCTGGTCGGCCATTCCTACGGCGGAGTCGTCATCACCGAAGCCGGCAACCACTCCAACGTCGCCGCGCTGGCTTACATCGCGGCGTTCGCGCCCGATACGGGGGAGTCGGTCAACTCGCTGATCGCCGATCCGCCGCCCGGCGCGCCGATGCCGCCGATTCTGGCGCCGGTCAATGGGTTCCTGGTTCTGGACCGGGACCGGTTCGCCGCGTCCTTCGCCGCCGATGTGCCCGAGAAACTGGCCGCGTTCATGGCCGACTCCCAGGTCCCGGTTGCGGTGGAGGCGCTGAACGGGGTGGTCGCCGAGCCTGCCTGGCGCAGCAAGCCGTCCTGGTACCTGGTCGCCACCCAGGACCGGATGATTCCGCCTTCCGCCCAGCGCGCCATGTCCGAGCGAGCCAAGGCCGTCGTCACCGAGACCCCCGGCAGCCACGCCGTGTTCCTCTCGCGTCCGGCCGTCGTGGCCGCCATGATCAGCCAGGCCGCCCAGAGATAACCCGAGGAAAGGAAACAGAAACCATGTCGGACAACCCGACAAAGATCAGCTTCATCTATTCCAACCCGACCGACCCGGCCGCCTTCGATGCTGCCTACCCCGACCAACTCGCGCTGGCGCGCAAGCTTCCCGGCCTGGTTCGGCTCCAGGCGTCGAGGGTCTGGCCGAAGGAAGACGGCAGTCCGACGCCGGCGTACCGACTGTTGGACCTGTACTTTGCCGACTACGCGGCAGCAAGCGCCGCGGCGGCCGAGGCGGGCAGCCTGATCGGCGCCACCCTCGAGCACGCCACCGGAGGCGTGGCGATCGCGTTCGCGGAGGTAGTCGAGGACGCCGAGCTGTAGTTCGCCTTGGGGACTGACGGGTGCTCAAGCCCGTCAGTCTCCCTGCGAGAGCCCGGAGTTGGGCTGGTCAGTCGGCCACGTCGGCGAGGTCGGGCTGCTCCGGACCGTGTGGGATGTCGAAGGATTCCTCGCCGGTACGCAACATCCGCAGCACTATGCCGGCCACATAGTCCGGGCTCTGTACCACCATGCCCGGTCGGGGTGAGGTGCCGAGCGTGAACATGCCGTCGCCGAATTCGGTCGCGGTCATCGAGGGCAGCAACAGCGACACCGCGATTCCGTCGCCGGCCAGTTCCTGGCTCATGACCGCGCTGAGCATGTTGACCGCTGATTTGGTTGCCGCGTAGGCACCTGCGCCGACCGGGACTCTCCGGGTGCTGCCTGAGCTGATGTTCACGATCCGTCCGAAGCCCTGCGCACGCATGGCCGGCAGTACGGCCTGCGTCATCGCCAGCACGCCCAGCACGTTGATGCGCAGGATCTGGCTGAACTCGGCGAGATCCGCCTGGTCCAGCGGTCCGTTCAAGCTGGCGCCCGCGTTGTTGACCAGTCCATCGATCCGCTGGTGCCGGTGAAGAGTGGCGACCACCAGGTCACGCACCTGCGCCGGGTCGGCTACATCGGTGGGCACGGCCAGCGCGCCGTCCAGTTCCGCACTCAACGCGGCCAACCGGTCGGCTCGGCGCGCGGCCAACACCGGGTATGCCCCGGCGGCGTGCAACTGACGTGCGGTGGACGCGCCGATACCGGAGGAGGCACCGGTGACGATCACCGATTTGCCGGCCAGCTCAATGAGATCGGTCATAAACCAACACTAATCAGACCGACCCGGTCCTTGCTCGGACGGTCTCCACGATCACCGACGGTTTACGTCAGCCGCATCCGGACGGGCAGGTGCGGCGCACGAGCGCGTCCAGGAACACCGCGACGATGTCCGCGGCAGTGTCGACTCGGTAGGCCTTGCCGTTGGTCGCTGCCGCGAGTTGACCGAGCGCGTTCATGTCCGCGCCCGCGCCGATGCCCACCGCGAACAATGGCACGGGGCGCGCGGGATCGACGAGCGCGCGGAGTTGGCTGACGGTGGTCGGCAGATCGGGGCCGTGGTTGGTGTCGTTCGCTCCGTCGGTCATCAGCACGACGGCGTTGACCTTGTTGGGGTCGTAGCCGGCCAACACGCTCTGGTAGGCGGCGATCGCGGTGCTGTACAGCGCGGTCCCGCCGTGCGTCACCGAGGGCAGCGCGGCGCTGGCTTGCTGGAGCGCGACGCGTCGCGTCACCCCGTCGATCGGCCCGCCGAGTTCACCGACAGGCACCACTTCCCGCCAGTCGTTGGGCGGCGCGAGTTGGTCGCCGAACTCCCAGATGCCGATCTCGCTGGTATCCGGGAACTCCGCGAGTCCGACGTTCGTGGCGTCACGGACGATCTCCGCCTTGGTCTGGCCGGTCGGGCTGCGCTCGCCCATCGACCCGGACACGTCGATCACGGTGAGGAACCGGGCGTCCAGGTTGACCGCGACCCAGGTCCGCAACAGGGTGGTGGCCGCGGCGGTGGCCGGGTAGCTCCGGGCGCCGGGGATGTTGCTGTCCGGGGCGCGGAAGCCCGCGCCGGTCAGCTGCGTCGCGGTCTGCGCTGACCGCAACGCGGTCTCGAAGGCCGAGGTCGCGGTCGCGGTGCCGGCGAGGTCGGTGCGGGAGGTGACGGTGACGACCGGGTAGTCGAAAACGAGGGTGCCTTCGCTCGGTGTCATCGCGACGAACTTCGGCTGACCGCCGCTCTGGTTGGCCGCGTTGACGGCCTGCTCGGACGCGGTGAACACGTGCGCCTTGGCGCCGGTGTCGCTGGTGAACTGGCCTGCCACATCGGTCACCGCGGACCGGCCGAGTCGCACGAGCAGGCCCGCCAACTGGGTCGACGGGGCGGCCATCGGCTCGCCGAGCACGGATTCGATCATCAGGACGGCGGCCAGTCCTTCGGACGTGGTCGTCGGGTTACCGATCACGCCGGGCAACGCACCGCCCACGAGGCCCTGCCAACTCGGCTTGGTCGCAGGCCAGCCGATCGTGCGCGCGAACGACTCGGGCGCGGCCAGCACCAGCGGGCTGGCCGCGAGCGAAGGACCGATGGTCAACTTCGGCGTGAACGCGCCCCGCGTGTTCGGCTGTGCGCTGACCTCTCGCGGCCACAGCGACGAGTCGGGAATCCAGATCGCGGGCGGCGAGACCTGGTCGTTGGGTAACTCGCCGGCCGCGTCGGCCGAGTTCTCGGAGTTCACGGCGACCGTCACACAGTGCCCGTTGGCGACCGGGTGCGTGCCGTTGAAGTCGTTGGCCACGGCGGTGACGATCGGCGCGACGGCCGGTGCCGAGGTCACCCCGACGGTGAGCAGGCCGGAGCATTGTCCCTGTTGGGACCGGATCACCACGATCGTCGTTGCCGCGATGACCCCGGCGATGGCGACGACACCGAGTGCGAGCAGACCGGCCTTCACGCGGCTCCGCCTTCGATGGTGCGCCACGGGTCATCGCCACCTGTCCGGCATCGATCGTCCCGCGACGGTCCGGACGGCACGGGATCGCGTATCGGCACCGACAACAACAACCACCCCCGAAATCGAGCGAAACCGGCGAATCCGGTGCTGCGCCACCGCCCACTGCTCCGAGCGGTGTATCCCGTTGCGCCGGCAGCAGGCACGCGTCAGCACCGCCTTCCAGTGGTTATCGCGGGCGACCTCGCCGACGTAACGCGGTCGAGCGGATGCGGTGCGGACGCCTCGGTCCGTGACCACTGTGGACGGTCGCGGGTATTACTTCGCGTCAGGCGCGGCAGGCGCGCTCCACGAGGTCCTGCCACGCCTGCTCGATCCGCGCGCCGGGTTCGCCGCCTGCGTTGGTGAGCTCGTCGGAGGACAGGTAGAGCAGTATCGGGCCGTCGAGCGCGGCGGCGAGTTGGACGGCCAGCATCTCGAGGTCCACGCAGGCAAGGCCGAGTTGGCTGACCAGCATGCGGATGTGGATGCGGGACATGGGCGTCCGGTGTCCGATCGGGACCTGCTGCCGGCCGTCCAGCGCGGCACGGGCGATGTCCAGGTGCTCGACCAGGAAGCCGGTCCTGGCGCGGCCGTAGGCGATCAGGCGGTCCAGCGGTGGGGCGCCGGGGCCCAGCGGGGGCGGCCCGGACAGAACCTGTTGCTGGAAGGCGCGTTCGTAGTCGTCGAGCAACGCCTCGAAGATCCCGGCTCTGCTGCCGAAGCGGCGGAAGACGGTGCCCTTGCCAAGACCCGCTCGCTCGGCCAGTCCGTCCATGGTCAGCCGGTCCGGGCCGTCCTCGCTGAGGATCTGGCGAGCAGTTGCCACCAGATGGAGCCGGTTTCGCGCCGCGTCGGCGCGCTCGGCCGGCGCCGCTTCGAACACGATCGGCTGGTCCACGGCCTCACTCTAGCGCCGTTGACCGAGACGAAGAGGGGTATAGTCCGCTTACGGGAAGCGGGGTAAAGTCCGCTTGCCGCTGTGGTGCAGCGGTGACAGGCTGCCAGGGCCGCGTCAATCGAGAAATGGAATGGTGCAGATATGCCTCTGACCGGGGAATACGAGCCAAGCCCCTTCGACTTCAGTCGCGATCAGATCGCTCTCATCGAGAGTTCCGGCGGCCGAGAGGGCACGGACAACCAGGGCAAGCCGGTGATCGTGCTGACCTCGGTCGGCGCCAAGTCCGGGAAGCTGCGCAAGTCGGCGCTGATGCGGGTCGAGCACAACGGCGAGTACGCGGTCGTCGCATCGCTGGGCGGCGCGCCCAAGAACCCGGTCTGGTACTTCAACGTGACCGCGAATCCGCACGTGGAGTTGCAGGACGGCCCGGTCAAGAAGGACTACCAGGCCCGCGAGGTGCACGGCGAGGAGTACGCGACCTGGTTCGAGCGCTCCGTCGCGGTGTGGCCGGACTATGCCGAATACCAGAAGAAGACCACCAGGACGATGCCGATCTTCGTGCTCACGCCGATCGACGCGGCCTAGCCGGAAATGCGGGCTTGCTGAAGCGCCGGGGCGGACGGGCGCGCGTCCACCCCGGCGGCTCGATCAGCAGCCGGCGACCAGCTTGCCGCCGGCGTTACCCCAGCCGTTCCCCCACGAGTTCAGGAAAGGCCGATCAATACATACGGAAGTAGGGACGGTATTAATAGTTTTCGTCGCGTTTGCGGGCGAAACAATTGAATTTCAGTTTCGTCGACAATCCGTTTCCGGAATTCGCCATCCGTGCCGGCCTCTGGTAGGAAGCCCCCATGGCAGATGTCGTCGTCAAGACGAACGCGGGCATGGTGCGGGGCTCGGGCGGCCGGGTCAGCCGGTTCCTCGGCATCCCCTACGCGGCGGCGCCGTTCGGGCCGAATCGTTTCGCAGCGCCCGTCGCCGTCACGCCGTGGGAGGGCGTGCGCGACGCACTCGAGTTCGGGCCGACCCCGCCCGGCGCCGGCCTCGCCCCTATCTCGATGACGATCTACCCCGATCCGGTCGTTCCCGGCGATGACTGCCTCAACCTCAACGTCTGGACCTCGGACCTGACCGACCGGCTGCCGGTCGTGGTGTGGCTCGCAGGCGGGGCCAACGTGATGGGTTCCTCGGCCCAGCCGGTCTTCGACGGAACCGCCTTCGCGCGCGACGGGATCGTGCTCGTGTCGGTCAACCATCGGCTCGGCGTCGAAGGTTTCGCGCACCTGCCGGACGCGCCCACCAACCGGGCCGTGCTTGATCAGATCGCCGCGCTGAGCTGGGTCAGGGACAACATCGCGAACTTCGGCGGCGACCCGAACGCGGTCACGCTGGCCGGTGTTTCGGCTGGCGCGGGCGCCGTGCTCAGCCTGTTGTCGCTGGACACCGGGCTGTTTCGCGGCGCGGTCATCCAGAGCGGGCTCCTCTCGGTCGGGCAGACCGCGGCCGACGCCGAACTGGTGACCGAGGAGGTGGCGAGACGGGCCGGGGTGGCGCCGACCGCTGAGGGGCTGCGCGCCGTCGATCCGGGCCGGCTGGCCGAGATCGCGCTGGAGGTGACCACCGCGGTGCAGGCGAATCCGGACCCGGCCGTGTGGGGCGCGTCGGTCGCGGGTTCGGGCCAGGCGTTCGCGCCGGTGATCGACGGCGAGCTGATCACCGAGCAGCCACTGCACCGCGTGCTCGACGGCGCGGGCCGCGACGTCGACGTGCTCATCGGCTTCGCATCGGATGAGCTGTTGCGGTTGCTGCACGGCAGGGTTCCCGACGATGTGGACCTTGCCGCGCTCGGCGTCGACTCGGCGACCGCTCAGCACTATGCCGAGGATCGACCCGATGCGCGAGCGGGTGAGCTGTACGCGACCATTCTCGCCGACCGGATCTTCCGGGATCCGGTCTACGAGTTCGCTGGCAAGCGTTCCGGTACGTATGTCTATGAATTCGCTTGGCGCTCAACCCTTCCCGGGGTCGGCGCCGCGCACGGGCTCGACGTCGGATTCGTGTTCGACACGCTGGGCAATTCCACGCTGGAGGGCGACGCGCCGCCGCAGGGCCTCGCGGAGGCGATGCACCACGCGTGGGTCGCCTTCGCGAGGTTCGGCCGACCGGGATGGTCGGCTTTCCCGCAGCTGATGCGGTTCACCCGGCATCCGCACACCGTGACCGCCGCTGCCCGCTGAGGGTTACTCGGCCGTTTCGGTCCAGGTCACCGGGAGTCCGTGCACGCCGTAGATCCGCATCTTGGTCCTCAGCTTCACCTCGTCGGCGGGGACGGCGAGCGCGAGCGTCGGGAAGCGACGCAGCAGGCCGTCGAAACCGGCGCGCATCTCGACGCGAGCCAACTGCTGGCCGAGGCACTGGTGGACGCCGTGCCCGAAGGACAGGTGACCACGGGCCTTGCGGTGCAGGTCCAGGGTGTCGGGGTCCGCGAAGTGCAGCGGGTCGCGGTTGGCGGCCAGCAGCGAGACGATGACGGTCGATCCCTTGCCGATCGTTTCGCCGCCGAGCTCGATGTCCTCGGTCGCGTAGCGGAAGAAGTTGTCGGCGATGGACAGGTAGCGCATGAGTTCCTCGACGGCATCGGGCAGCAGATCCGGGTTGGCGCGCAGTTCGGCCAGTTGCTCGGGGTGCTCAAGGAGCGCGAAAGTGCCCAGCGCCAGCATGTTCGCGGTGGTCTCGTGGCCCGCGAGCAGCAGCAGGAACGCGACGCCGGTCAGCTCCTCGACGGTGACGTCCTCGTCGCGGGCCAGGTCGGACAGGATGTCCTCGTCGGGGTTGGCGCCCTTGCGAGTGACCAGTTCGGCCAGGTACGTGGTCAGTTCGGTGTAGGCGGCGATCTTCTCCTCGAACGGCAGGTCCATGTTCAGGAACCTGCTTGAGTTGTACTGGAAGCTCTCCCGGTCCTCGTACGCGACGCCGAGCAGTTCGCAGATCACCAGTGATGGCACCGGCAGCGCGAACTCCTTGACCAGATCGACCGGCGGGGTGAGCAGCGCAAGCTCGTCCAGTTGCCGTTCGACGATCTCGACGATGTGCTCTTCGAGCTGCTTCATGCGTTTGACCGTGAACGCGCCGATGAGCTTGCGGCGCAGCCTGCTGTGGTCCGGTGGGTCCATGCTGATGAACAGGCCCGGCACCTGAGGGGACGGTTCGGTGAAGGTGGGCATGCCCGGGATCTCGAAGGGCTCGTGCAGAACGCCGATGTCCTGGCGGGAGCTGAACCGGGTGTCGGCCATGACCTGGCGGACGGCCTCGTAGCCGGTGATGATCCAGCCCTCGTGACCGTCCGGGAAGACCAGCGGACTGACCGGGCGAGCCTCGCGCAGCCGGGTGATGTCGCGCGGCGGGTCGAAGGGGCCGGCATCGCGGTCGGTGGGCAGGCCGTGCGGGACGGGAACCGGGTGACTCATCGGATTTCCTCTCGTGGCGGTGTGTGCGGCCACCATCTCCGACCGGCCGGTCACCGGGCTGACACGGCGCTGACACCGACCACGCGGGTCAGTTGCGCAGGGTGCCCAGGATGCGCGAGAGGTGGTCCCGGTCGGTCGGGCTGAGTCGGTCGAAGATCCGCTCGGTCTCGGCGCCCTGCGCCGCGCGGATCGCCTGCCCGACCTCGATGCCGTGCTCGGTGACGGCGACCAGCGTCGCCCTGCGGTCCTGCGTGTCCGGTCGCCGTTCGACCAGCCCTTTGGTCTCAAGGCCGTCGACGACCTCGGTGGCCGAGCGCGGCGCGATGTGCAGATGCTCGGACAGACTGGACAACCGGATCGGGCCGCAGCGCGTCAGCACGCGCAGCGCGCGGGACTGTGACGGTGAGATATCCCAGCGAGCCAGCGAGGACACCGAGGTTCGGCGGAGCAGCCGCGCGACCGACCAGACCGCCTCGGCCAGGGTGTCGTCGCGGTCTGGGTCTGCCGGGTGCTCTCTCACGAGTTCAGGATACCAGTTTTGTTGTGGTAACCTCATGGTGAGGTAACCTCAGTAATTCGGCTGAATGGAGCACACCTTGGTTTCGACCGAAACAGAACAGGAGTCCAAGCCGGCCCGTCCTCGCGGACGCGGCGGCCCCAGGACCGTAACGGCGGCGGAGAAGGCGCAGGCCAAGCAGGTGTCGCTGCGCAGGATCGCCCGCCTGTTCACCCCGTACCGCTGGCCGCTGGGCATCGTGATGTTCACCATCGCGGTGTCGTCCGTGGTCGGCCTCGCCTCACCGTTCCTGCTGCGCGCGGTGATCGACACCGCGCTGCCCAGCAAGAACCTGCACCTGCTTGCGTTGTTGGTGGCCGGCATGATCGCGGTCGCCGCGATCACCTCCGCGCTCGGCGTCATCCAGACGTGGCTGAGCACCAGAGTCGGCCAGCAGGTCATGCACAGCCTGCGGACCGGCGTGTTCGCGCACCTGCAACGCCAGTCGATCGCGTTCTTCACCAAGACTCGCACCGGCGAGGTGCAGTCAAGGATCACCAACGACGTCGGCGGGATGGAGTCGGTGGTCACCTCGACGGCGACGTCGATCGCGTCCAACCTGACCACCGCAGTTGCGACCGCGGTGGCCATGGTCGCGCTGTCCTGGCGGCTGTCGCTGATCTCGCTGGTGGTCATGCCGCCCGCGGTCTACCTGACCCGCAAGGTGGCCAGGATGCGCCGCGCCATCACCACCGAACAGCAGCAGGAACTGGCCAACCTCAACGTCACCGTCGAGGAGGGCCTCTCCATCAACGGCGTCCAGCTGGCCAAGACCATGGGCACCGGCCCGTCGTTGGTCGAGCGGTTCACCCGCTCCTCGGCCCGCCTCATCGACCTCGAACTGCGATCGCAGTTGGCCGGACGTTGGCGGATGGCCTCGCTGAGCATCATCTTCGCGGCGATTCCCGCGATCATCTATCTCAGTGCCGGCTTGCCGTTCACCGCGGGCGGACTGACGATCGGCACCCTGATCGCGTTCACCACCTTGCAGGGCAGCCTGTTCCGCCCGCTGATGGGTCTGCTCAACACCGCGGTCTCGGTCATCAGCTCACTGGCCCTTTTCGCGCGGATCTTCGAATACCTCGACCTCCCGGTCGAGATCGACGACCCCGCCGACCCGGTGGACGTCGACCCCGAACTGCTGATCGGCGACGTCCGTTTCGAGGGGCTCACCTTCACCTACCCCGGCGCCACCGCGCCCGCCGTCGCCGACATCAACATCGACATCCCCGCCAACACCACGCTGGCCCTCGTCGGCGAGACCGGCTCCGGCAAGACGACGCTGGCCTCACTGGCCGCGCGGCTCTACGACCCCACCAGCGGCGCGGTCACCATCGACGGCATCGACATCCGCCGGATGCGACTGGCCGACCTGGCCGAGATCGTCGGCATGGTCAGCCAGGAGACCTACCTGCTGCACACCACGGTCCGGGAGAACCTGCGCTACGCCAAGCCAAGCGCGACCGACACCGAGATCGAGGACGCCGCGCGCGCCGCGCAGATCCACGAGCTGATCAGCCACCTGCCCGATGGCTACGACACGATGGTCGGATCACGCGGACACCGCTTCTCCGGCGGCGAGAAGCAACGCATCGCCATCGCCCGCACGCTGCTGCGCAACCCACGGGTGCTGATCCTCGACGAGGCGACCAGCGCCCTGGACACCGAGACCGAACGCGCGGTCCAGCAGGCCTTCGACGCGCTGACGCACGGACGCACCACGATCACCATCGCCCACCGCCTCTCCACCGTGCGCAACGCCGACCAGATCGCCGTGCTCGACCACGGCCACATCGCCGAGATCGGCACGCACAACGCGTTGCTGGACAACAACGGCCGCTACGCCGCGCTCGCCGCGTGAACGCGCGCCGGGCTAGTCAAGCGCTGGGCCACCGTGCTCGGCGAACCAGTCGAGGACCAGGTGCAGCCTGGTGATGCGGTGGTCGGGCCTGCCGATGGTGGCCCAGCCGTGCGAACCGCCGGGGAAGCGGACGAACCGCGCCTCGCGGCCGAGCCTGCGTAGCGCGGTGAACAGCTGTTCGGACTGTTCGATCGGGCACCGGTAGTCGTTTTCGCCGTGTAGCAACAGCATCGGCGTGGTGATCGAGTCGACGTGGCGCAGCGGTGAGCGTTCGAGGAGGGTTTCGATGCTCTCGTCGAACACGTCGGCACCGCCCATTTCGAACCGGTTGGCGGTGAAGCCGTTGTCCGAGGTGCCGAGTTTGGACACCAGGCTGGAGATGGACCGCTCGGACACGGCGGCGCGGAAGCGGTTGGTGCGGGTGAGCGTCCAGTTGATCAGGTAGCCGCCATAGCTGCCACCGGCGAGGTACATCCTGGCCGGGTCGGCGACGCCGTTGGCCAGCGCCCAGTCCGCGACGGCCATCAGTTCGGCGTGGTCGCCTCGACCCCATTCGCCGATGCTGCGACCTCGGAACTCGGTTCCCCGCCCGGAACTGCCGCCGATGTTGGGCAGCAGGACCCGATAGCCGGCCCGCACCAGCAGTTGCGTCTCGAAGTCGAAGACGGTGCCCCAGGACAGGTGCGGGCCACCGTGCACGCGGATCACCAGCGGGCCCGGCGTGTCCTCGGCGCGGTAGAGCAGGGCGCGCAAGTCCTTGGCGTGCAGGCACACTGTTTCGGGGGCGACGGGGCGCGCTTCGGTGCGCCACGGGGTGTTGAGCGCGGTGACCGGCTGGTCGAGCAGGACGAGTTCGACGGGCGCGGTCGGCGACTCGACGCAGACGGCGGTTCGGCCGTCGCGGGTCGCGGAGAAGTCGGTGACCGAGACGCCCACCTCGGTGATGCGGTGCGGCGCGGGATCGGTCGGATGACCTCGGTAGAGCGCGGCGTCCTCGTCGATCGTGGCCAGCAGGACGATCTCGTCCGAGCCTGCGACCGGTTGGATGATGTTCGCACCGCCGACGGGCCGGCAGTCGCCGAGGACGGCGCGTTCGACCTCGAGGTCGGCGAGGGGGAAGGCGCGGCGCGGCGGGCCGTCGCCGAGCAGCCAGGCGGCGGGTGGGGTCGCGCTCTCGCCCGGTTGTGCGTTGGTGACCGCGACGACCAAGCCGGAGCGGTCGGTCACGACGAGTGCGGTGATCTTGGCCGGCGATTTCCACAGTAGACGGTCGGCGCCGGTGGCCGGGTCGAGTTGGTGGACCTCGGTCGCGGGGGTCGGGTCGTCGGTGTGGCGGGCGTCCAGCGCGTAGACAAGGAACCCGTGGCCCGAGGTGAGGCAGGTGACGCGGCCGTTGGGGCGCAACAGGAGTTCGGGGTCACGGTCGGGGGCGAGGGAGAAGAGTTCGTGTACGGGTTCGATGAAACCGGCCTCGCCGTCGCGTTTGTAGCGCAGCCAGTCGATGGTGACGGGCTCGCCGGGCGCGGGTTGGACGCCGGGCACGTCGACGACCGCGATCAGCGTGGTGTCGTCGAGCCAGGTGAACGCGCTGGCCTGGCCGGGTGGGTGTGGCAGGTCGTCGCCGATCAACAGTACCTGGCGGACACTGTCCCGATTGGACAGATACGCGACGCTGGCGCCGGAAGGGTTGTGTGCCGGCGCGGTGTCCGAGCCCTCGTTGTCGGTGAGCGGCGTTTCCGTGCCGTCCTCGGCGAAGCGGAACAGCTGGCTGCGGTAGCCGCGACGGTCCGGCGCGACGGTCTGTACCGCCGCGACGACGCTCGTACCGTCCGGGTGCAGGTTCGGGGCGCCGACGAGCCGCAGTTCGGCGAGGGATTCGGGGTTCACGACGCGAACTCGGCCTTCGCCTGAGCGACGAGTTCTGGGTGGTCGAACAGAGCGGCGACGGTGATGGCGAGCAGGCTCGCTCCGTCGCGCACCGCGCGGTCGCCGTCGGCCTCCCGTGCGGCGGCGGCGAAGTCCCTGGTGTGGATGGCCAGGCCCGGGGTGACGCAGATGTAGGGGTGGATGGCCGGCACGAGCTGGCTGACGTTGCCCATGTCGGTCGAGCCGGCGTTGCCCGATCGGCCGGTCACCGGGTCGATGGGGCGGCCGAGCGCGGCGAACGCGTGCGTTGCGAGGTCGGCCAGGACGGGGTTGGTGCGCACCGGGTCGTAGGCGGGCGCGACTTCGTCGAATTCGTAGGTGGTTCCGGTGGCGATGGCCGCGCCACGCACGCAATCGCGCAGGCCCTCGTAGAGCCGGCCGCGCAGGTAGTCGGAATCGGGGGAGCGGATGAACAGCTTCACCCGCGACCGCTCGGGAATGACGTTGATCGCGTCACCGCCCTCGACGAGATTGGCGTGCAGCCGCGAGTCCGACCGGAGTTGTTGGCGGAGCAGGCCGATCGCGACCAGCAGCAGCGTTGCCGCGTCGAGCGCGTTGAGGCCGCGTTCGGGTGCGGCTGCCGCATGTGAGGCGTGGCCGGTGAAGACCGCCTCAAGCGACACCCGGCCGAGGTTGGTGCGCGACACCGCGTCGAAACCGGCGGGATGAACCATCACGGCTACGTCTACATCGGACAGTTCACCCGCCTGTGCCATGAGTACCTTGCCGCCACCGCCCTCCTCGGCGGGGCTGCCGAGCACGACAAGCTTGCCGTTGCCGCCGTTGTCGGCCAGCCGGTTCGCCACTGCCAAGGCGGCGCCGAGGCCGGCGGTCGCGATGATGTTGTGGCCGCAGGCGTGGCCGATCTCGGGGAGCGCGTCGAACTCGCAGAAGATCGCGATCGTCGGACCGCCGGTGCCGAAGACGCGCTCGGCGCGGAACGCGGTGGGCAGGTCGGCGCGGCCGGTGGTCGTGGTGAAATCGGCGTCGGCCAGGGCGGTGACGAGGCGTTGCGAAGCGTGGTGCTCGGCGAAGCCCAGTTCGGGGTGATCGTGGATGTCGTGGCTGAGCGCGGTGAGATCGGCGGCGATCGTATCGACGCGCGCGGTGAGGTCGGCGGCCAGTTCGGGCAACCAGTCGGGCTGGGTCATGCGGCTACCTCCGCGGTTTCGGCGTAGTGACAGGCGACGCGGTGCGGTTGGTCGCCGATCTCGCGCAGCACCGGGGCTTCGGTGCGGCAGCGGTCGGTGACCAGCGGGCAGCGACTGGCGAACACGCAGCCGGTCGGCCGGTCCAGCGGGCTGGGGAGTTCGCCCATGGCGAGTACGCGGTGGGAGCGGCGCCTTTCGTCGACGCGCGGCCTTGGCACCGAGGCGAGCAGGAGTTGGGTGTAGGGGTGGCGCGGTGAACCGAACAGCGTCTCGGTCGCGCCGACCTCGACGACCTGGCCGAGGTACATGACCGCGGTCTCGTGCGCGAGGTAGCGCACGAGCGCGAGGTCGTGGCTGATGAACACGTAGGCCAGGTTCAGCTCGCGTTGCAGGCGGCGCAGCAGGTTCACCACCTGGGCCTGCACCGAAACGTCCAATGCGGACACCGGCTCGTCGCAGACGACGAACTTGGGGTCGAGCGCGATGGCGCGGGCGATCGCGACGCGCTGGCGCTGGCCGCCGGAGAGCTCGTGCGGGTAACGGTCGGCGTAGTCGGGGGAGAGGTTCACCAGGTCGAGCAGTTCGGGCACGCTGCGGCCGGGCGGTGGGTCGATGCGGTGCACGCGCGAGGGCTCGGAGAGCAGCTTGCCGACGGTCAGCCTGCCGTTGAGCGAGTCGTACGGGTCCTGGAAGATCGGCTGGATGTCGCGGCGCAGCGCGCGCAGTTCGGCCGGGCGCAGCGTGTTGATGTCGCGGCCGTCGATGCGCACGCTGCCTTCGTCGGGGCGTTCCAGCGCGAGCAGCAGCCGGCCGGTGGTGGACTTGCCGCAGCCGGATTCGCCGACGACGGCCAGGATGCGGCCGGCCTCGACGCGCAGGTCGACGCCGTCGACGGCGGTGAGGACGCGTCGGCCGGTGCGGGTGCGCACCACGTAGCGCTTGGTCAGGCCCTCTGCGACTACCAAGGCGGTCATGCCATCACCTTTTCCGCATGCCAGCACGCGACGAGGCCCGCGCCGGTCTCGGTCAGCGACGGCATCTGTTCGCACACGTCGGTTTGCCGGGGGCAGCGGGCGCGGAACGGGCAGCCGCTGTCGCGTTCGCCGAGCGGGGGCACGCGGCCGGGAATGGTCGGCAGCTCGCCGACGACCGGTGCGTCCGGGTCGGGCACCGAGGCCAGCAGCGCGGCGGTGTACGGGTGCTTGGGCTGTTCCAGGATCTCCGCGACCGGCCCGCTCTCGACTGCCGCGCCCGCGTACATGACGACGACCTGGTCGGCGATCTCGGCGACGACGCCCATGTCGTGCGTGATGAACATAACGACCGATGACTCGGTCGATTCGCGCAGCAGGGCGAGCACCTGGGCCTGGACGGTGACGTCGAGCGCGGTGGTCGGCTCGTCGGCTATGACCAGATCGGGCGAGCCGGCCAGCGCGATCGCGACCATGACGCGTT
>DASYBO010000111.1:0-7006 GCA_036500685.1 Pseudonocardiaceae bacterium
GTCGGAGTCTAGAAAGAGACGGTGGTCTCACATTCTGTTACCGTGGTGGCATGTCGCCCAGCTCGTCGCAACAGCCCCTCGGCCTGCGGGAACGCAAGAAACAGCAGACCAGGCAGGCATTGGAGCGGGCCGCGTTCGACCTGTTCGCGCAGCAGGGCTACGTCGAGACCACCGTCGAGGACATCGCCGCGGCCGCCGACGTGTCCAGGGCGAGCTTCTTCCGCTACTTCGGCTCCAAGGAAGACGTGCTCGCCGCCGACGACGACCTGCGTCGCGAGCAGTTCATGGCCGCGCTCATCAGCAGGCCCGCCGACGAACCAGTGCTCACGGCGGTAAGGGCCGCGATCGCCGAATACCTCGCGGGCGGGCGGGCCGCCAATCGGAACTCCACTTATACCAAGGTGATTCGCGGTTCGCGGGTGCTGCTCGGCCGCGCCTACGAGATCCGCATCCGCTGGCTGCGCGAGCTCGAGACCGAGCTTCGCACCAGGCTCGACGGAGTGTCCAATGCGGACACCGTGGCCGCGATGCTCGCGGACATCGTGCTCGCCGTACTGGAAACCAGCCAGCGGCTGGCCGCGCTGGACCCGAAGCGGGACTTCAGCGACATCCTGGACACCGGCTTCGGCCTACTCGCCGCCGACCGCACAAACTGACGCCCGCGCGCAGAAGCCGGCCGCTGAGGTTCGCGCGCGAGTTCGCGCCGGGAGCCTCGCCCGCGCACGTCCGCTCGGCGATGTTTGCCCAGTTGGCCCGACCGGGTAGTACCCGATCGGGTAGGCGCGCGAAAAGCCCGAGGTCCAGCCCTTGTTTCTATGGTTGCGGTCACGGCGCGCAACCCGGGCGGGTACACCGCGTCTGGAGATGTAGGTAGTGAACACGCGGATCGAGAGGTTGGCGAACCGATGGCCGGACAGTGGGGTCGAAACGACCAGTACGTCGAGCCGCATCGTCCGCCGGTGAATCCCCGGCCGGACTACGCACGGCAACAGGCATACCAGCAGCAACGGGATCAGGCGCGGCGTGCCGGTTACGGTGCCGAGTCCTACGCCGACCCGAACCGCAGGCAGCGGCCGCCAGGCCCGATGCGGCAGCGCAACGGCTGGCGCATCGCGCGTCGGATCATCGCGGTGCTGTTGGTGCTGTCCGTTGTCGGCGCGGTCGTGCTCTGGTTCTACCTCGACTCGTCGTTCCACCGGGTCAACGCGCTGTCCGACTACTCGGGCCGTCCCGCGCAGGGCACCGGCACCAACTGGCTGATCGTCGGTTCCGACTCCCGCCAGGGCCTCACCGATGCGCAGGCCGCGCAACTGCACACCGGCAACGCCTCCGACGTGTCCGGCGGCCGTACTGACACCATCATTCTGTTGCACCTGCCGGACAACAGCACCAAGCCGACCATGGTCAGCCTGCTGCGCGACTCCTACGTGAACATTCCCGGCCACGGCAAGAACAAGATCAATGCGGCCTATGCCTTCGGTGGACCGTCATTGTTGGTGCAGACGGTCGAACTGGCCACCGGCCTGCGCGTCGACCACTACGCCGAGATCGGTCTCGGCGGCTTCGCCTCGGTCGTCGACGATGTCGGCGGGGTGACCATGTGCCTTGACCAACCGGTCAACGACTCCTACGCCGGCATCAACCTGCCCGCCGGTTGTCAAAACCTCAACGGTGCCAACGCATTGGGCTATGTTCGCAGTCGGCATGCCTTTGCCACCAGCGACTTCGCCCGCACCGATCACCAACGGCAGTTCCTCGGCGCGCTGGCCAACAAGATCTCCAGCCCCGGCACGCTGCTCAACCCCTTCGACTTCTTCCCGATGGTCTCGGACCTGCCCACCGCCATCACCGTGGACAACGGTGATCACCTGCAGAACCTGCTCGGGCTCGGCTGGGCCATGCGCGGCATCTCCAGCGGCGGCGTGATCAGCACCGCGGTCCCGGTCAGCGGTTCCACCGGCAGCTCACTGCTGTGGGATCCGACCAAGTCGCAGGCGCTGTTCCA
Organism: Pseudonocardiaceae bacterium; assembly: GCA_036500685.1. GTDB lineage: Bacteria > Actinomycetota > Actinomycetes > Mycobacteriales > Pseudonocardiaceae > CAJCJE01. Next base: position 2,006 of record DASYBO010000111.1, read on the forward strand.
GGATCTCAACACCGACCAGGCCGTGCCCTCCACCCTGATCACCAATCACTGAAGACCAGCAGCTGACTCCTGCCGCACGCAGCCGGCCGTCGCCCCTCGACGGCCGGCTGTCGTGTGACATGAGGTCGAGCGCTCACGCGAGACCGACCGCGACCTGCTCCAGGTAGTCCAGCGCCTCCTGCAGCCCGTCCTCCATCCCCGAGTTGACGTGCCCGTCCCGGTTCTCCTTGTTGGTGTGCCGCACCAGCAGTTCCATTCGCGTGCGGCCGTCCTGCTCGGTCAGCGTCATCGCGCTGGTAGCCGCGGCGTCCGGGATGGCCTCGTAGATCTCGGTGCGGGCCACCAGTTCGTCCGGCACGATCTCGGTGTACTCGCCGTGAAAGGCGACCTCGAAGCCGGCGTGCGCGGTCATCACGTATCGCCACTGTCCGCCGACCCGCACGTCCATCTCGATGCTGACGACCTCGCCCCGATCGCCGGTCCACCACCGTTTCAACAGTTCGGGTTCGGTGTAGGCCCGGTACACCAGGTGTTTGGGCGCGTCGAAATCCCGGGTGATCAGGATTTCGGTGTCACTGGGCAGGGTCACCTTGGCGGACTTACTAGTGGTCATCGTCTTCTCCTTCGATTACTTCGGTTCTTCGATTTCTTTGAGTTCGGCCAGCACGTCGTCGAGTCGATCGAAGCGCGCCGACCAGGTCTGCTCGTACGTCTTCACCCAGTCGTGAATGGCCTTGAGCGGTGCGCCGTTGAGTCGGTACAGCCGCTGCCGGCCCTCCTCGCGTACCTCGACAAGGCCGACCTCGCGCAGCACCCGCAGGTGTCTGGACACGTGCGGCTGGGCCAGGTCGAGCAGGGCGACGAGGTCGTTCACGGACCGTTCCCCTTCGGCCAGCAGATCGAGGATCTGCCGCCGCCGGGGTTCGGCCACCGCGTTGAACGCGTCCGTTGTCGTTGCCGCCCTGGCCATGCGACAAATATATATCGATGTGGATATATGTCAATACCGCGGTCGCCGCGAGGTCCGACCAGCTAGCCTCGCCTGGGGCGAGGGGGGACCTATGACATCAACAGGCGAACTGCCGAGACTCGCGATTCGACCGCTGGCGGTGATACTCGCCGTGCAGGCCGCCGGACTCACCGCGCTGTCCGGCCGCTACGGGTTCAACCGCGACGAGCTGTACTTCATCGCCGCCGGCAACCATCTCGCGCTCGGCTACGTCGACCAGCCGCCGATCACCCCACTGCTGGCCAGGATCTCGATCGACCTGTTCGGCGACACCCCGTACGGGCTGCGCGTGGTCAGCACGATCATGGCCATGCTCACCGTCCTGCTGGTCGCGTTGATCGCCCGCGAGTTCGGCTCAGGACGCGGTCCGCAGCTGTTCGCCGCCGGTGCCGCCGCGTTGTCCGGGTTCGTGCTCGTGGTCAGCCACCTGCTCTCCACCAGCAGCTTCGACCTGCTCATGTGGACGTTGATCGGCTGGCTGCTGCTGCGCCTGCTACGCACTGGCGATGGCCGCTTGTGGATTCCGATCGGCCTCGCGGTCGGTCTTGCCCTGGAGAACAAGTGGCTGGTGATCGGCCTGCTCGCGGCCGTCGCGATCGGACTGATCGTGCTCGGCCCACGCTCGGTGTTCCGCACCTGGTGGCTGGCCGCCGGCATCGCGGCAGCCGCGTTGATCCTGCTACCCAACCTGATCTGGCAGATCCAGAACCACTTCCCGCAGTTGACCGTCGCATCGCAGATCAGTCAGACCGACGGCGCCACCAACCGCATCACGTTCGTCCCCCTGCAACTGCTCTACCTCTCACCAGTGCTGGTGCCGGTCTGGTTCGCCGGTATCCGCCGCATCTGGCGCAGGGCCGAACTGCGCTGGGCGCGTTCGCTGGTGCTCGCCTACCCGGTGCTCTGCGTCGCCCTGCTGATCGTCGGCGGCAAGCCGTACTACCCGGTCCCGCTGCTGCTCGTCTTCCTCGCCGCAGGCGCAGAACAGTCGATGGGCACGGTTCGCTGGTTCGTGACCGGCAAGCTCACCGTCAGCCGGGTCTGGTCCTGGGTCGGCGTCGTCCTGGCCCTGCTGATCTCGGTCGTGATCAGCCTGCCCGTGCTGCCGCAGCGCGCGCTCAACCCGGTGCTGGCCATCGAACCGGACCAGGGCGAGGAGGTGGCGTGGCCGAGTTTCGTGGACGCGGTCGCCACGGCTTGGCACCAGATCCCGGCGGGGGAGCGCGGCAGCGCGGTCATCTTCACCGGCAACTACGGCGAGGCGGGCGCGATCGGCCAGTACGGCTACCTCGACGGCTTACCCGCCCCGTACTCCGGCCACATGTCCTACTCGGCTTGGGGCCCACCCGCCGATTCGATGACCGGCCCCGTGCTGCTGGTCGGCAAGTTCGCGCCGACCCAGTTCACCGACTGCCGGCAGATCACCCGCTACCACAACGAATACGGCGTGCACGACCAGGAATGGGGCGTCCCCATCAGCATCTGCACCGGCCACACCGGCCCCTGGTCGCAGCTGTGGGCGAGCCTGTCCCACGACTACGGCTGAGGGCCGGAGTGGCCGGCGGAAAATCAGCCGGTGATCGCGTTGAAGATCTTCGAGTACGCGTAGCCGACCTTCTTGTCATACTGGTCGACTTCCCAGAAGGCCAGTTCGTGCACACCGTTCGAGGCGGCGAAGCTCTCCAGGGTCTTGGCGTTGGATTGGGTGAAGTTCTCGTTGTCGTCGTTCTTGCCGGCGATCGGGGTCAGGCCGAGTTGGCCCCAGGCTGCCGCCGACGAACTGCCGAAGATGCTCTCCAACTGGCCGTGCGTAGCCTTCGCGCCGGACTCGGCGTCGTTGAGCGCGTTCTGGCCGTTGCCGAAGTCCATGGTCATGATGTTGACGACGGACACCGCGACGCCCTTGCTCTTGGCGTCCTTGAGCACGTTCTGCGCGTTGGACTCGAGGCCGGTCGGGTCGACCGGCAGGGTGTAGTCCACCTGCACCGACTTGTTCCACGCCTCGACCATTGCCAGGGCCTGGTTACGGCGGGAGGTCGCGGCGGTGTTGTTGATCGTGTTGCCCTCGATGTCGAAGTCCAGCCGGTAGATGCTGTAGGTGGACACGACTTTCTCGTAGGCGGCGGCAAGGCTGGACACCGAGGTGCAGCTTTCCGCGAGTTCGGTGCTGCCCGCACCGCCGAAGGACGCGGCGACATTTCCGCCCGCCGCTTGCAGCGAGCTGATCTGCGACTTGAAGGCGCCGACGGAATCGCCGCCGTCCTCCCACTGGAGGTTGCAACCACCGTTGGAGGTGAGGAATGCGAGCGTGTAGTACTTGTCGCCCGACGCCTTCATGTCCGCCGCCATGTCTCCGGCGTCGCCGCTGCTGATCTGCAGGTACGGCGCGGAGAAGTGGGTGGGGAAGGCGGCGGGGGCGGCCTGCGCGGCCGCGGCCGTGGTCGTCGAGCCGATGACCAGGGCGGCCGGCAGCAGAGCGATCGCGGACGCGACTAATGACCTGCGGAGATGACCTGCCATTGTATGTTTTCTCCCAGTCGAAAAAGGGCGCGGTCGAGCTCTATTGGGAATGGGGTTAATTTGTAAGGAAATCTCCCTTACATATGGCGAACCGTACGCCCGGGGTCAGGGAGCGTCAAGACCCTGTTCATCCGCTCTTAGCCTCGAAATCATTGCCAGACAACGGAAAACTGTTAATGGATCGCCAAGGTAGTCTAGCGACGAGGTCTGGACCACACGACAAATGCGAGGCGGCCAAGTGCGGATCGGCACCGAGTCGGTACATCACGCGTGGGACAACAGGCTGTCCCCGGTCGTCGAGGTCGAGCCTGGTCAGCGCGTCGAACTCGACCTGCTGAATTCCTCCGGCGGCCAACTCGGTCCCGACTCGACCGTCGCCGACGTGGCCCGACTCGACTTCGCCAGGGTCAATCCGGTCACCGGCCCCATCTCGGTTCTCGGCGCCCAGCCGGGCGACGCCGTGACCGTCCGCGTGGTCGAGCTGTCGGTCGACACCTGGGGCTGGACCGCCTGCATCCCCGGCTTCGGCCTGCTCACGGACGAGTTCCCCGACGCCCACCTCGCGCTGTCCACCATTGCCGATGGCGTCATCGCCCTCCCGTTCGGACCGACGCTGCCGGCCGTGCCCATGATCGGCACTCTCGGCGTCGCCCTACCCGAACCCGGCGCCCACTCCCTGGTTCCGCCCAGCCGGCACGGTGGCAACCTGGACATCCGGCATCTCACCGAGGGCGCCACCATCACGCTCCCGGTCGGCGTGGCCGGAGCCCTGCTCTCCGCGGGCGACGCCCATGCCGCCATGGGCGACGGCGAGGTCTGCGGCACCGGCATCGAAACCTCCGCCCGCACCGTCCTGGAGATCGGTCTGCTCCCTGGCGCCGCCCCGCGCTTCCCGATCCTCCACACTGCTCCGGCCGCCGGCCGCGCTGGTGCCGCGTTGGCAACCACCGGCGTCGGCCCCGACCTGATGACCGCGGCCAAGGACGCCACCAAGGCCATGATCGACGAGATCACCCGCCGCACCGGGCTTGCCCCCGTTGAGGCATACCTGCTGGCCAGCACCGCGGCCGACCTGAAGATCAGCGAGATCGTGGACCTGCCCAACTGGGTCGTCTCGATGCACCTGACCCTGAGTCTTCTCGGGGGATGACCCCATACCGGCGCCGGTCGGCAACGGGTACAAATGGCGGTATGAAGCTGATCCTGAACGTCATCTGGCTGGTGCTCTGCGGCTTCTGGATGGCGATCGGCTACTGCGTCGCCGGCATCATCTGCTGCGTCTTCATCATCACGATCCCGTTCGGTATCGCCTCGTTCCGCATCGCCGGCTACGCGCTGTGGCCCTTCGGCCGCACCATCGTGGACTCACCGACAGCCGGCGCCGCGTCCTTGGTCGGCAACGTCATCTGGTTCATCGTCGCGGGCCTGTGGCTGGCCATCGGCCACCTGATCACCGGCGCGTTGCTGTGCGT
>DASYBO010000112.1:0-2491 GCA_036500685.1 Pseudonocardiaceae bacterium
TGGGCGGATCTCGATCGCCCGCGAGGTCAAGCCGCTGCCGCAGACGGTGCCCTTCACCCCGGTGCAACTGTCCCGGTTGGACGAGGCGCTGACCCTGTCCACCCGCACCACCGGGCTGGACTTCAGCGTGTACCTGGGCAATCTCGGCACGGACACCCGCAAGACCGCGGAGGACCTGCACGCTTCGCTCGGCCCGGCGGCGACGCACTCGGTGCTGATCGCGGTCTCGCCCGGCCAGCGCGTGCTGGAGATCGTCACCGGTGAGGAGGCCCACCGCAGGCTCTCGGACCGGGGCTGCAAGCTTGCCACCATGGGCATGGTCGCCTCGTTCAAGGAGAGCGACCTGATCGGTGGCCTGGTCAGCGGCCTGCGCATGCTGACCGACCAGGTCGGCCACGCCCCCAAGGGCTGATCGAAACACGGTCTTCCACCGGTCCCTCGGCAGCCGCCGGGGGACCGGTTCTGTGTTTCAGCGGGCCGACTTGGTCATCGGGAACAGTCGACGGTCGCGCAGTTCCTCGGCGAGTTCGAACCAGGAACCGGTGAGCATGTTCGCGCCCGCGTCGCGGGCCATCGGCCCGTACATGCCGGCGGACTGGCCGTTGGAGTAGATCGCGATCGGGGTTTCCTGGTCGAGCATGCGAATCGCGCGGACCAGCTCCAAACCGGCGTTCGGAATGGACTTGCCGTTTTCCTCCCGCGTCATGCCGGAGACGACGATTTCGTACCGGCGCTTGCGTAAGCTCTCCAGCGCCTCCTCGGTGCTGCGCGCGGTGTGCACCATGACCTGGTGCCGCTGCAACAGATCGATCTGCACCGCGCTGTGCTCCGGATGGTCGTCCACCCATAACAGGCCCGTCGGCGCGGGCCGTTGATCGGTGGGGAGAGCCTGCTCCGGCCGCGCGGCCGCGATCACCGGCGCGGGCGGTGGAGGCGGGGGAGTGGCGGCCGGTTCGGCGATCGCCTCGACGCGTTCCCACGGCGGCGGGCCTGCCGGCACCGGGAACTGCTGAGGCGGCGGCCCCAGACGGACGGGTTCGGGCTCGGGCTGGATCGGGATCACCACGGGAGCGGGCACCGGGTTCGGCTCGACCGGCCCGGTCTTTTGGGGCCGGAAAGGGCTGAGTGCGGCGAGTTGGGCGTCCGCGTGGTCGTGGGCGAGGTCCGGGTCCGTCGCCTGCCAGCGGGTGGCCTCCAGGTCGGCCAGGCGTTGGCGCAGCGCGGGAACCTGGTTCTGCAGGTCGTTGATGAGGTCGGCCTGCTGCCGAGCCAGCTCGGCGACCGAAAGATCCTGATCAGCGATGCGGACCAGCAGGTCGCGGTTGCCGGCCGAGCGGATCAGCCTGCCGAGCGGCCGGCGGAACACGATGAGCGCCAGCAGCACGACCAGCGACCACAACAGCGTTGCCACCCAGTAGATCGTTTCCGCCATGATGGGCGAGCGTAGCGGGCGCGACGCCACTCATGGCAGCGTTGCGCCCGCTAGTTCGGCAATTCGCTCGGTACCAGCGGTTTCAGGAGCGGTCGAACTCGCGCGCGGCGAGCGCCCGCACGATGCCGGCGCGGCCCTCGGACACCAGCCTGCGCAGCGACGGCGGGCGCTCCTGCGCCAGCCACGCGTCGGCGGCGGCCACCGTCTCGGGTTCGACCGCCCAGGCCGGGAACAGCCCGACCACGGTCGGCTGGGCCCGCTCGCTGGAGCGCCGCTCCCACACGTCGGCCACGTCCGCGAAGTAGCGCTGCACGTACGGGGCGAGCAGCCGCTTCTGCGCAGGGTGGGAGAACCCGTTGATCACGGCCTCGTTGATCGCGTTGGGCAGCTCGTCGTCGAAAACCGCCCGCTGCCAAGCTTTTTCCTTGGCGTCGTCGGTCGGCAGCAGCGCCCGCGCCCGTTCGGCCGCCCGGTGTCCGGCCGAGGTGGCGTCGCGCAGTTCCTCCGACTCGATCTCGTCGGGAGTCGCCGCGCCGTGCGCGACCAACGCCTGCAGCAGCCGCCAGCGCAGGTCGGTGTCCACGTCGAGGCCGGGCAGCGGGTCGGACCCGTCGAGCCAGCCGCGCAGCACAGCGACCTTGTCCGCCTCCAGCACCGAACCGGCCAGCGAGTTCACAAAGGACAGCTGGTGGTCCGAGCCGGGCTCCGCCGCCCTTGCCAGTTCCAGCACCCGGTCGGTCAGCGCCTTCCAACCCTTCGGCGCGTAGGCCGGGTCGGCGTAGGAGGCGATCGCGGTCTGCGCCTGCAACAGCAGCCGCTGCACGACGCCGACCTCGGTCTCCGAATGGATGCCGCCCTCGACCAAGGTGGCGAAGTCGCGGGCCTTCAGCTCGGCCTCACGGGTCATCTCCCACGCGGCCGACCAGCACAGCGTGCGCGGCAGCGGTTCGGCGATGTCCGCTATGTGGTCGACGATCCAGGCCAGCGAGTCGTTGTCCAGCCGCATCGTGCAGTAGGTCAGGTCGTCGTCGTTGACCAGCACCAGCTTGCCGCGCGAGA
>DASYBO010000113.1:0-1790 GCA_036500685.1 Pseudonocardiaceae bacterium
GAAGAACATCTCGCCCCGGGTGACCACCCACTGGCGGTCGCCCATGGTGACGCATTTGCTGCCTGCGGCGACGAAGCAGATCATCGGGTCCCACATCACGGCGGTGGCGGGCGGAAGCGTGTCCGCAGCGATCAGGCTCAGCCGCGGCACCGCCGTGCCGGTCCGCAGGTTGACCCGGTGACGGCAGATGGCCTGGGCCAGTTCGTCGGGCATCCGCACTCCGGGATGAGAGGATCAGGCAATAATCTGCGATGCCACGCCCATGACATCGCAGTTCACGTGCCCATACTGTTTAGCGCATGACACGAAATGACAATAACCTCGCGAAGCGGAAGCTTGGCTCCCAGGGCCTGGAGGTCGCGGAGATCGGGCTGGGCACCATGGGGATGACCATGGCCTACGGTGCCGCTGACGAGGAGGGTGGCATCGCCACGATCCGCCACGCCTACGAGGCGGGGGTCACCCTGTTCGACACCGCCGAGCTGTACGGGCGAGGCACCGGGGACAACGAGCAACTCGTCGGGCGAGCGGTCAAGGGCTTCCGCGACGACATCGCGATCGCGACCAAGTTCGGGTTCGACTTCAGCGACCCCGCACGGATCGGCGTCGCGCTCGACAGCCGCCCCGAGCGCATCCGCGAGGTCACCGACAACAGCCTGCGCTATCTCGGCACCGACCGCATCGACGTGCTCTACCAGCACCGCGTCGACCCGAACGTGGCGGTCGAGGAGGTCGCCGGCACCGTGGGTGAGCTGATCGCCGCTGGCAAGGTTCGCTACTTCGGGCTCAGCGAGGCCGGTCCCGAGGTCATCCGCCGCGCCCACGCGGTGCACCCGGTCTCGGTGCTGCAGACGGAGTATTCCCTGTTTGAGCGGGCGGTGGAGGCCGCGGTGCTGCCCACGATCCGGGAGCTGGGCATCGGCTTCGTCGCCTACTCGCCGCTCGGGCGTGGGTTCCTCGCCGGTGCGATCAAGCCCGCCGCGGAGTACCCGGCCAACGACATGCGCAGCAGGGATGACCGCTGGCAGCCCGGCAACTACGAGACGAACCTCGCCGCGGTACGGCAGCTCACGGCCCTGGCCAACGACAAGGGCATGTCCGTCACCCAACTGGCCATCGCCTGGGTTCTCGCTCAGGGCGAGGACATTGTGCCCATCCCCGGCACCCGCCGTCCGGCCCGCGTCGACGAGAACATCGCGGCCGCCAAAATCCGGCTGACCGCCGAGGACCTCGCGCTCCTCAACGAGATCCTTCCCGACGGGGCCGCCGGGGCGCGCTACTCCGAGCAGATGCTGCCCCAGTGGACATGATCCATTCAGCGCCGCACTCGGAGCTCAGCCCGACCCATCTGCCCATCGTCATCGTTTACGCCTCACAGGAGCAGCACACGCATTCGCCATCACCTTCGGCGACCGCTGGCCGGTCGCCGAGACCTACTGACCAAACCGCCGAACACACCGTTGGTGTTACGGACCCGGGCCCGGTGCGGGTGTGGACGTATCGGCGTGTTCAGTGGTTGGTAGTCCAGTCCCCCACTCCTCGGCGGCGCCGTCGGGCCTGTGTCTAGGTGTTTTGGGTCAGCAGGGTGTTGATGTAGGCGTTGAGTGTGTCGGCGTCGGCGGCGACCTGGTCGAGGAGGGCGAGTACGTCGTCGAGGTTGTGGGTGGTGGTACCGCCGCCGGTGGTCGGGGCTGGTGCGTGGGGCCCGTCTGAGTGGTTGGGGGCAGTGTCGGTGAGCCGTGCTCGGGAGTCGGCGCGAGTGAGGCGGGTGTGGATGGCGCGCAGGCTCA
>DASYBO010000114.1:0-6131 GCA_036500685.1 Pseudonocardiaceae bacterium
CGATGGCGACTCGATCGTGGGTAGCCCGCTGTCTGACCTCGCGTCACAGGTAAAAAGTGCCGGGTGTGGCCCACGACCATCGCCGCTGGGGCAGTCATCGGTCCCGTGAGCCGGAAAGGCCCGCGGCTGCGCCAGCCGGGAATCCGTCCACGGACACGTTCGCATACATCTGGGTGAGGTCGACCCGCAGGATGGTGCAGATGCGGCTGAGTGTCCAGTAGTAGCCGCACAGGTGCAGCAGTTCGACGATTTCACGCTCGGTGAGGAGCTGTCGGGCCGCGTTGAAGACCGTGTCGGACATGGGGGTCGGGGTGACGATCGCCGCGGCGAACCGGATGATCGTGCGGTCCTGCTCGGACAGGACTGGGCTGGTGTACTCCTGGTTCTGGATGAGCCGGCGGGTGTCCTCGTGCACCCCAGCCTGCTCGGAGATCGGGCCGTGTTGGGCGGCGACGAATTCGGACCGCGTGGCGGCGGCCACGGTGAGGATGGCCAGTTCACGTGAGCGCGCCGGGAGCGTCAGTCCGGTGTAGAGGGCCTGGGCGAGGCCCATGAACGGCTGGATGGTGCTCGGCGAGTGGGTCAGCATCGTGAACAGTTCGTCCGGCGGGAACTTCGCGAGGAACTCGCCGAGCTCCTCCGGGATCGTGGCGGGGTCGGGAGCGTTGAGGCGGGCCATTTGTTGTCTCCGTTCAGGCGTGGACCGGTGGTGGGCCGTGTGGGGTCAGGCCGCGACGAGGGTCATCAGGCCGGTCAAGCCGTCGAGGTTCTCCAGTGTGTGGACCTGTTTGAGGATCCGTTGAGCCCGCTCGGTGTTGATGACACCGTCGACGTTGTCGAAGAACTTGGTCTCGACGTCGCTGTCTCGCGTGTCGGGATGATTCGGGTAGCCGGGCATGCCGCCCTGGGTGTAGGACAGGACGCGGCCGTTGGTGAGCGTGATGTCCAGCCGACAGCTCAGCAGGGCCGGTAGGTCGGGTGGGAATTCCATCGGATACGGCTCAACTTTGTCTACTATGGACAGCAGGTCGGGATCGGTCCACAGGTCCGGGTTGAGGTAGTCCTGCGGTCGATTCTGGCCGAGGACGAGTCGCAGCGCGATGCTGAACGCGGTGCTGAACTGCGCGCCGACCGCGTCCGTCGGGCGGGTGATGGTCGCACCGTGACCGACCGCGATCTCGGCTAGCCCGATTCTGATCTTGGTGATGTCGCGCCAGGCCAGGCCGTAGTCCTCCCGCAGGTGGCGAGCGGCTTCGATGGCCGGTCCGGCGGACCCGATCGTGGGGTACATCCGGAAGATCGTGTCGACGATGTGGAAGTGTTCCCACAACGCGTCGAGGCGGGAAACGTCCAGGGTGCGGGAGAGCAGCCGGAGCACGCCACGGTCGCCTTCGATGATCGCGGTGGGTCCGGTCAGGCCGTCCTGGGCGAGCAGCGCGGCCTGCGAGCCGCTTCGGGCGGCCGATCCGGTGTGCATCCGTTTGACTTCGCCGCCGGTGAGTTCGTATTCCATGGTGCCGGCGGCGTCGCTGCCGGCGATCCCGAGCGCGTGCGTGAGTGGGCCTGCGGTGAGGCCGAGGAGTTTGCCGGCCGTCGCGGCGGCGCCGAAGGTGCCCAGAATCTTGGACGCGTGCCAGCCCGCGTGGACCATGTCGGTAACGGTGGTGGCGCCCAGCAGCGACATCACCTGTGCGCCTGCGACCACCGCGACGATCACGTCCTGCCCGGACGCGCCGGTGAGCTCGCCGAAGGCCAGCGCCGTCGGGACAATGGTGGAGCCGATGTGCGCGGCGTACATGTGCACGTCGTCGAATTCGATACCGGCGGCCAGAGTGCCGTTGACGAAGGCGGCGTAGGGGGCCACGGTGCGCGTCGCGGAGCCCACCGTCGTGCTCTGCGGGGCGGCGTGCATCGCCTCGACCAGTCGGCGCTCCGGTTGCACGTTGGCCAGGGTCGTGCCGCGCAGTTGCAGTCCCAACTGGTCCAGGATGAGCAGCTTTGTCACGTCGACCGCCCGGGCCGGGAGTTGCCGATAGTCCAGGGCGGCGACCCAGTCCGCGAGCCGGGACGCCAGTGTTCGCTGACTCATGGCGAGTACCTGTTTCCTGTCACTGAATTCACGAAGCGGGTCGAAACGCCGAGGGGCTCAGCGCATCGTCGAGCCGCCGTCCACCGCGAGCACCTGTCCGGTGATGTAGCCGGACAAGGGAGTGGTGAGGTACTGAACCGCGTCGGCGACATCCGACGGTTCGCCGTGCCTGCGTAGAGGGATCGTCTTCACCGAGTCGTCGTTGTCGAAGACCGCTGACTGCTGCTTGACCAGTCGCGACGTGCGGATCGTTCCTGGCGCGATGCAGTTGACCCGGATGCCCGACGGGCCGAGTTCGGCCGCGAGATACCGGGTGTACTGCACGACACCGGCCTTGGCCATGCCGTAGGCGGCCAGCGATCCGTCGGGGGTGACCCACAGCGCGGACTGGCTGGCAGTGGTGACGATGGCGCCACCACCCGAATCCCGCATCGGCGGCACCGCCGCCCGGCAGCAGTTGACCACCGTACGCATGTTCACGTCGACGATCTTGGTGAAGTCCGCATCGGAAGTGATGCTGGCGGCGCTGTTCTGGTACGGCGTCACCGCACCGCCGGCGACGATCACCAGGATGTCCAACCGCTGCTGACGGTCGATCACCTGCTGGATCGCGAGCGCGGTCGCATCCGGGTCGGTGAGATCGGCCCGGACCGCCATGCCATCACCCGCCCGGTCGCGGAGTTCGTCCTGCACCGAGGCGGCCGTGAGCTGCTCGCCGTACTCGGCGGCCGCGTCGAGGTTCACGTCGATGACTGCCACGGTGGCACCCAGTTCGGCCAGCCGCAGAGCACTGGCGCGTCCGATTCCACGCGCTCCGCCGGCCACGATGGCCACTGCCTCGGCCAGCATTTGTGACATTTCTGGACTCCTGTCCTCGATGACGCAACAATAACCACGTTTCTGACGGGCCGGCAAACGCACAATGACCTTCGCCACTGTGATCTGAATTCATGTTCCATATTGTGATTCCTGCATTGCCGTTGCGGTCACCATGTGATCTGTCCCTGGCTATTTTCATGGATCTCATGAGAATGGCGATATGAACCGCACAAGCACACTCGTCTTCCCGCCGCCCGCGCACTGGATCAATGGCCAGCCGATACCTTGTGAAGGCCCGACGATCAATGTGATCAACCCGGCCATCGGAGCCGTCGTCGCGACCGCCCCGGACGGCACCGCCGCCGACGTCGACCGGGCGGTGTCCGCGGCCACCGCCGCGTTCCGCACGTGGGCCACGGCCACTCCGGCCGAGCGCGTGAGCGTGCTCCGGCGCGTCGCGACGGGCTTGCGGCAACGCGGCCAGGAGATCGCGGAAGCCATGACGGCCGAGATGGGCGCCGCGATCTCCTTCACGCGCGCGGCGGCGCCGGCACTGCCTCCCCTGACGATCGAGAGCCTCGCCGGTGTCGCGGAGGAGTTCGCCTGGACGGAGGAGATCGCGAACTCACTGATCGTGCGGGAGCCGATCGGCGTGGTGGGCGCCATCGTTCCGTGGAACTTCCCGATCCAGCAGATCACCACCAAGGTCGTGCCTGCCCTTCTGGCCGGCAACACCGTGGTGCTCAAACCGGCCGAACTCGCCCCGCTCGCCGCCAGGATCTTCGCCGAGGTCGCCGCCGACGCGGGGTTGCCGGCTGGGGTGCTCAATGTCGTACACGGCACCGGCCCGACCGTCGGCGAGGCGATTGCCGCGCATCCGGGCATCGACATGGTCTCGTTCACCGGCTCCACGCGCGCGGGCAAGCGGGTCGCGGCCGTGGCTGCGGAGACGGTCAAGCGGGTCGCCCTGGAACTGGGCGGCAAATCCGCCAACATCATCCTGCCGGAGGCGGACCTCAGGGATGCCGTCACCCGCGGGTTGGCCAGCGCCTGGACCAACAACGGCCAGATCTGTGGCGCCTACACGCGGATGCTGGTTCCTGCCGAGCTCCAGGCTCAGGCCGTCGACGTGCTCCGCGAGGCCGCCACCGAGTACACCGTGGGCGACCCGGCCGACGAACGCACTCGACTCGGCCCGCTCGCGTCCGAGGCCCAGCGTGCGCGAGTGGCCGGGTACATCGAGCGAGGCATCGCCGACGGTGCCACCCTTATCGTCGGCGGGCCCGGTCGGCCCGAGGGACTGGAGACCGGCGCCTACGTCCGGCCCACCGTCTTCGCCGACGTCGACCCCGACTCCGCGCTCGCCCGTGAGGAGATCTTCGGCCCGGTGCTGGCTGTCATCCCTTACACCGACGACGACCACGCCGTCGAGATCGCCAACAACACGCTCTACGGTCTCAACGGTGCGGTTTTCGGCGAGCAAGAGCACGCCCTGGCTATTGCCAAGCGGATGCGTACCGGGCAGGTGGACATCAACGCAGGCCAATTCAATCCGCTGGCCCCTTTCGGTGGCTACAAGCAGTCGGGCAATGGCCGTGAATACGGCCGCATGGGACTTGAGGAGTTCCTGGAGACCAAGGCCATCCAACGCTGACTAATGATCCCGGAGCAAGTCGACCTCGGCCCGAACGGCGTTATCTGATCGAGGTCGACATTGCCGTGTGTCGGCCACGCTGCGGCCTCGCCGTCATCTCGTAGTGGTTAGCGTCAATCGGGTGTTGGCGTGTTCGATGGCGTGCACGGCCGGTTTCAGGCCGGTTCCGGTCGCTGCGGCTTCCCCGGTGCCGAGATTGCGCGCGAACTGCGGATGTGCCCCGCCCGAGAACTGCAAGCGGAGACGGTGCCCGGTCAACACCCGGTGAGCGCACGGCGAGAGCCGGACGCTCACCTGCTGAACCTCGCCGACCGCCACGGCCGGGTCGAGCCGGACCAGGGTGTCGGCGATGTTGTGCGAGCGGCCCTTCGGGTCGACATCGCAGATGCGCACGAACAGGTCCGCGTAGGGGTTGTCCACGCTCACCGATACGTCGACGACCGGAAATCCCTCGAATTCCAGGTCAGCGGCCAGCACGGGGCTGGTGAAGCTCAGCACATCCGGGCGTGCCTCCAGGTCGCCGTTGTCCACTACACCGGCACCGGAAGCGAGCCTGCGGCCACCGACCGCTGGTGTCGGGTCAGCCGGGTCGAAACGCAACGTCGACCGACCGTCCGAGGCAACGGCCGTCCCGAGCATGCCGTCGGCGTTCGGATACCATGTGGTCTCGGTGCCCTCCGGCGGCCAGTTTTCCGCATGGTGCCAGGTTTCGCTGCCGGTGACGAACGTGTGGACGGGCCGAGGGCGACGACATGGTCCGCGCCGGCCAAGGTGCGTGTCCAGCCAGTCGAGAGCCTCGTTGTCGATGACGGCCGATCCCTTGAGAACATGCGCGATATGAGTCCACGGACCGAGGGTCAACGCGACATCGACTCCCCGCGACCGCAGGGTTTTGTATTGCTGGACCGTCTGTTCGAGGAAGACGTCCTGCCACCCGCCGACAAGCAGCGTCGGCGTCTGGATCCGCTGGAGCGCTTCGGTGAAGTCGTACCGACGCCAGTAGGGGTCGCTCAGGTCCGGACGGTCCAGCCAGTCGCGGTACCACGGTGCGCGTCCATGTAGGACGGACTCGGCCGCGTCCGCCATGGGCAGGCTCGCGAACGCGGCGTTGAGCTGATTCGCCCGCTGCTTGTTTCCGGTGAGTTGCCGGACCAGACTCGGCCGTTGGTCGAACGGGACGCTGTTGGTGACGCTCCATCCCAGAAATGTCTCCAGCGCGAACGTACCGTTCTCCCAGATGGCCTGGCCGAAGTCGTGCGGGCCGGCGATCATTACGCTGGCGCGCAGTTCCGGGGGCGGGTCGGCCAGCAGCGCCCATTGGGTATAGGCCACATAGGACATTCCCATCGTCGCCAGGTCCCCGTTGAACCATGGCTGCTCCCTGAGCCAGGCAACGGTGTCATGGGCATCGTCAGCCTCTCGCACCATGGGTTCGAAGGTGCCGGTGGAGCCCGCCGTTCCCCGGCAGCTCTGGACGAGCACGTGGTATCCGCGCGCGGCGAACGTCGAACCCCACAGCTGAGCGACCGGAGCGCCCCGGCCGTACGGGGTGCGAATCAGTATCGTGCC
>DASYBO010000115.1:0-2435 GCA_036500685.1 Pseudonocardiaceae bacterium
CAAGATGATCTGCTGCTTGGCATTGGCCAACGACACCTCATTGGTCTCGTGGGTCACATCCTCCTGACGCTTCGCCGACACCAACGCCGTCTTCGCCTGAATCGCCGCGTTCACCGCACTCGTGTAGGTCGACTTCGCGGTCGTGCACCCCGGATCTGTGGCGGTGGCGGCGGCGGGGGTGACAGCCTTGGTCAAGCTGCTGCCCAGCAGGCCGGTCGACCCGGAGGTGGACCCGGTAGCCGGCGCGCCCGAGCTCATCGAGGCCATTGAACCCGCCGAGGCCATCGAGGCCGCCGAGGTCGGGTCGTTCGTGTCGCTCGCATCGGTCGGGCTGGTCGGATCGGGCGGATTCACCGCCATCGTTGGGGGTGTGGTGGTGGGCGTGCTGGTGCCTGGATTGTTGGCTGGGTTCCGCAGGCACTTAGCGAGTGCCTGGCGGGCCTGGTAGAGCTGGTGCCACGATGCCTCGAACGCCACCCGGGCCCGCTTGGTCGCCG
This sequence comes from Pseudonocardiaceae bacterium, assembly GCA_036500685.1. Classification (GTDB taxonomy): domain Bacteria; phylum Actinomycetota; class Actinomycetes; order Mycobacteriales; family Pseudonocardiaceae; genus CAJCJE01. The sequence goes on from DASYBO010000115.1 coordinate 498, forward strand.
ACTCGGCCTGATCGTTCGACGCGTCGACCTGATCCTTGGTCTTGTCGTAAATGGTGCGCTGCTGACTGGCCAGCTTCCGCGCGTCCGGCACCGACAGATCACTGTTGGCCTTGTTCAGGTTCGCCTGCGCCGTCGCCAGGTTCGCCTGCTGCTGCGCCAACAACTGCTGGAACGCGAAGTCGTCCTCCCGCGCCAACACCTGACCCGGCTTCACCACGTCACCGACCCGCACGTCCAGCTCCTTGAGCTGCGCACCCTGGGCAAAACCCAGGTTCTGCGAGGTCACCGAGGCCAACGCGCCCGAGGCCGACACCCTGGTCGCCACCTCACCCCGCTGAACCCGCGTCGTCGGCGGCGCGGAGGTCGACGAACCACACGCCGACACACCAGCAACCAACAACGCCAGCGATGCCACGGCGGCCATGCGCACCCCCGGTCTGCCGCGGGCTGTTGTCCGGTCCATCAACTTCCTGCCTCTCAGATGGTTGCGGGGACGGCGCTGTCCCTCGATCGTGCGGAGCTGTGCGGTGTAGGTCGTCATTGATGCCGGAGCGCTTCGATGGGTTGTAGCTTCGCCGCCCGGTTCGCCGGGTAGCCGCCGGCTACCACGCCGATCACCAGACTCACCGCGAAGGCGATCAAGATCGCCCAGAAGGAAACCTGTGGTGCCCCGAAGTTCGGTGCGAACCGGGGGATGACGATGGCGCCGACGATGGTGATGCCGGTGCCGATGATTATGCCGACTAGGCCGCCGATGCCGGCCAGCACGGTGGACTCGCTGAGGAACTGCATCATGATCGCGCTGCGCCGCGCGCCGATGGCCTTGCGGATGCCGATCTCCCTGGTCCGCTCGGTCACCGAGACCAGCATGATGTTCGCAACCCCGATCGCGCCGACGATCAGCGAGATGCCGGCCACCGCAACGGTGAACAGCGTCAGGATCGTCAGGAACGAATTGAACTTGCTCAACAGGCTCTGCAGCGCGGTGGTGTTGAAGTCGCGCTTGCCGGGGTCCCTGATGTTGTGCCGCTGGTCCATGATCTTGTCGATCTCGTCGACGGCCGCGTCCACCCGGTCCACGCTGGTGGCCTTGACGATGATCGAGCCGAGTGTGTCGTTGCCGCCGATCAGGTAGGAGCGCGCGGTGTTCAGCGGCATCAGCGCGATGTCGTCGTTGCTGCCGTCCGAGGCGAGCACGCCGATGACCTTGAAGTTGCTTCGCCCGACCCGGACGGTCGAGCCGAGCGCGGCGTTCGCGTCGCCGTTGAAAAGGTCGGCAACCGGGCCCGGGCCGAGCAGCACCACCCGGGCGTTGCTGCGTTCCTGCGCCGAGGTGAAGTTCTCCCCGGCCAGCAGGCTGCGGTTCTGCACGTCCAGGTAGTCCGCCGTGGAGCCGGTCACCGAGCCGCGGTGCTGCTGCTGGTTGTAAGTGATCAGCCCGGTGCCCTGCGCGACCGGGGTGGCGCTGGCGATGTCCGGGGCCTCTTTCGGGTTGGTCAGCGCGTTGATGTCGCTGTCCTTGAGGTCCCTGGACTCACCGCCGCCGGGCACGTTGCCCTGCTGCTTGGTCAGGATGACCTGGGTGCCCAGCTTGCCGAAGTTCGCGTTGAAGCCGGCCTGCATGCCGTCGCCGAGGCCGACCAGCACGATCACGGCGGACACACCGATCACGATGCCGAGGGTGGTCAGCGCCGAGCGCAGCCGGTTGGCCTGCATGCTGCGCAGCGCCATGATGAACGCTTCGGAGAAGTTCATCAGCTCACCACGGTCCGGTGTGCCGGCCGGTGGTCGCTGACCACCCGGCCGTCGCGCAGCAGGATGACCCGCTTGGCGAAGTTGGCCACCTCGTCCTCGTGGGTGATCAGCACCACGGTGCGGCCGGTGTCGTTCAGCTCCACCAGCAACTTCATGATCTCGTGGGTCGAGGCGCTGTCCAGG
>DASYBO010000116.1:0-2184 GCA_036500685.1 Pseudonocardiaceae bacterium
CGGCCGAACAACCGCTCCGGCGCGGCCGAGTAGTAGTTGAGCACGTTGGCGACGTTGCCGGCCTCCCAGCGCGCGTTGCCGATGGTGTGGCCGGAGTTGGCGACCTCGAGTTGGGCCGGGTGTTCCTGGTCGGCCTCGACCGCGTCGGCGAAACGGCGCAGCAGCCGCGCCCGGTCGGCCGGCGCCACCGCGGCCCAGGCCGGCTGGGCCCGGTGCGCGCGCTCGATGGCCGCGTCGGTCCGCGCGAGCGAGGTCAGCTCGACGGTGCCGATCACCTGCTCGGTCGCTGGATTGCGCACCTCGACGGAGGTCATCGCCGATCCTTTCTCGCCTGTGCGACGAGCGCGGCGAAGAGTCGGTCGTCGTCCGGGTTCTCCTCGGGATGCCACTGCACACCGAGGACGAAGTCGTGGTCGGACAGTTCGACGGCCTCGGTGGTGCCGTCGGTGGCCCGGCCGACCACGGTCAGCGCGGGCGCGGGCGTGTCGGCGGCCTGATGGTGGTGGCAGCGAACCGTTGTGGTGTCGCCGAAGATGCCGGCCAGCTTGCTCTCCGGCGCCAGTTTGACCGTGCAGCCGCCGAACGTGCCGGGGACCGGGCGGTGCTCCTCGGTGCCGATCGCGTCGGGCAGGTGCTGGTGCAGGGTGCCGCCGAGGGCGACGTTGAGCAGTTGCATGCCCCGGCACACGCCCAGGACCGGCAGGTTCGCCGCCAGCGCGGAGGAGAGCAGCGGGAACTCGAACGCGTCCCGGTAGGTCTGCACGCCCCTGGTCTGCTCGTGCGCCCGCTGGCGGTAGCCGGCCGGGTCGAGGTCGCCGCCGCCGGCCAGGATCAGGCCGTCGATCCGCTCGACGTAGTCGGCCTGGCCGTCGCCGATGGCGGGCAGCACGACCGGGATGCCGCCCGCGCGCAGCACCGCGTCCAGATAGGTGCGCGGCAGGATCACCGCTTCCTGGTGCCAGATGCCGAAACCGGCCTGCTCAAGGTAGCTGGTGATGCCGATGACCGGTCGGCGTTCAGAGACGTTCGAAGGCACGGACTCTCTCCCAGTCGGTGACGGCGGCGTCGAAGGCGGCGAGTTCGACGGCGGCGGCGTTGCGGTAGTGCTCGATCACGTCGACGCCGAATGCGTCGCGGGCCTGTTCGCTGGTCGCGAGCAGGTCGGCCGCGTCGCGCAGGGTCCTTGGCACGGTGTCCCGGCCGGAGGCGTAGGCGTTGCCGGTGAACTCGTCCTCGAGCGGCAGTTCGTGCTCGATGCCGTGCAGGCCTGCGGCGATCACCGCGGCGACCGCGAGATAGGGGTTCACGTCGCCGCCGGGCACCCGGTTCTCCACCCGCAGCGAGTCGCCGTGGCCGACGACGCGCAGCGCGCAGGTGCGGTTGTCCCGGCCCCAGGCGACCGCCGTCGGCGCGAAGCTGCCCTCGGCGAAACGCTTGTAGGAGTTGATGTTGGGCGCCAGGAAGTAGCTGAACTCGCGCAGACAGGCAAGTTGGCCCGCGAGGAAGTGGCCCATCATCGGGGAGAACCCGTCCTGGCCGTCGCCGGCAAGCACGGCCGAGCCGTCGGTGCCGCGCAGACTGCAGTGGATGTGGCAGGAGTTGCCCTCACGCTCGTTGAACTTGGCCATGAAGGTGAGGCTGCGGCCCTCCTGCGCGGCGATCTCCTTGGCCCCGGTCTTGTAGATCGAGTGGTTGTCGCAGGTCTTGAGCGCCTCGTCGTAGCGAAAGGCGATCTCCTGCTGGCCGGGGTTGCACTCGCCCTTGGCCGACTCGACGTAGAGGCCGGCGCCGGTCATCTCGTTGCGGATGCGGCGCAGCAGCGGTTCGAGCCGCGCGGTGCCGAGCATCGAATAGTCCACATTGTACTGATTGGCCGGGCGGAGATCCCGGTAGCCCTTGGCGTAGGCGTCCTCGTAGGAGTCGTCGAACACCATGAACTCCAGCTCGGTGCCGACGAGGGCGGCCAGACCGCGTTCGGCCAACCGGTCGAGTTGGCGGCGCAGTACCTGGCGCGGTGAGACCGGCACCGGCGCACCGTCCTCGACCCGCTCGACGTCGCAGAGCACCAGCGCGGTGCCCGGATGCCAGGGCACGTGGCGCAGCGTGGCAAGGTCCGGGCGCAGCACGAAGTCGCCGTAGCCGCGCTCCCAGGACGACAGCTCGTAGCCGCCGACGGTGTTCATC
>DASYBO010000117.1:0-21626 GCA_036500685.1 Pseudonocardiaceae bacterium
GTGCGCGCCACCGGCGATCAGGCCTGCGATGTGCGCGATGTCGGCGACGAGCAGCGAGCCCGCTTCGCGGGCGATCTCGGCGAAGGCCGGGAAGTCGATGGTGCGCGGGATCGCCGTGCCGCCGCAGAAGATCAGCTTGGGACGTTCGCGCAGCGCGATCTCACGGACCTCGTCGAGGTCGACCCGACCGGTGTCCTTGCGGACGCCGTACTGGACCGAGCGGAACCACTTGCCGGTCGCGGACACGCTCCAACCGTGGGTGAGGTGACCGCCTGCCGGCAGCGCCATGCCCATGATGGTGTCGCCGGGCTGGGCGAACGCGAGGTAGACGGCGAGGTTCGCCGGCGAACCGGAGTAGGGCTGCACATTGGCGTGGTCGACGCCGAACAGCGCCTTGGCTCGTTCGATGGCGAGCAGTTCGAGCGGGTCGATGACCTGCTGGCCCTCGTAGTAGCGCTTGCCCGCGTAGCCCTCGGAGTACTTGTTGGTGAGCACCGTGCCGGTCGCTTCGAGGACCGCGGTGGACACGTAGTTCTCCGACGGGATCAGCCGGATCTTCTCGAACTGCCGCCGCGCCTCGGCGCTGACCAGCTCGGCGACCTGGGGGTCGGTCGCGGCGAGATGCGGGATAGCTGGCTCGTGCATGGCAAAGCCTCCTGGCCGGTATGGGCCTTGGCACCCAGGCGTACGGTGCCGCCGGTTCTTTCGCTCCCCGGTGGTTGGTTCCACCCGAACACGCCAGTCGCGTAGGTCCACGATCCTAGTGGGCGCTCGCGCTCGGTGGGCAGTGCCGTCGATTCGGCCTCGATCGGCGCTACAGCTGCCAACTGCCGCTGGCCCGGACCAGGCCGGTCTCGTAGGCGATCACCACGAGTTGGGCGCGGTCGCGGGCGCCGAGTTTCATCATGGTCCGGTTGACGTGGGTCTTGGCGGTCAACGGGCTGAGTACCAGGTGTTCCGCGATCTCCTCATTGGACAGACCAGCGCCGACCAGGCCGAGAACTTCGCGTTCGCGGTCGGTGAGCACGTCGAGCTGTTCGGGTCGGGGCACGGCGCCGCGGTCGGGTTGGTTGAGGAAGCGGGCGATCAGGCCGCGGGTGGCGACGGGCGAGAGCAGGGCGTCGCCGCGGGCGACGACCCGGATGGCGGCGAGCAGTTCGGTCGGTTCGACGCCTTTGCCGAGGAATCCGCTCGCGCCCGCGCGCAGCGCCTTGAACACGTATTCGTCGATCTCGAAGGTGGTGAGGATGAGGACGCGGACGCCGGCGAGGTTCTCGTCCTCGGTGATCCTGCGGGTCGCGGCGAGGCCGTCGAGGTCGGGCATGCGGATGTCCATCAGCACCACGTCGGCCTTGGTACTGGCGGCAAGGTCGACGGCTTCCTGGCCGGTGCTGGCCTCGCCCACGACCTCGAGGTCGGGCGCGGACTCGACGAGTACCCGGAAGCCGGCGCGGACCAGCGCCTGGTCGTCGGCGAGCAGGACCCTGATGGTCACGCCGACGCCGATTCGGGCGCGGGCAGGGTGACCTGCACCTGGAATCCACCGCCGGGACGAGCACCGGTGCGCAGGGCGCCGCCGAGCGCGACGGCGCGTTCCCGCATGCCGAGGATGCCGTGGCCCTGGGCGAGTGGTGCGTCCGTTGGGCCGATGCCGTCGTCCTCGACCAGAATCCGCAGCACCGCAGGACCGTAGCTCACCCGCACGGTCGCCGCGGCCGGACCGGCGTGTTTGTGCACGTTGGTGAGGGACTCCTGGATGACCCGGTACGCGGTGAGGTCGACGGCGGGCGGGATGGGCCGCGCGACTCCGTCGACGGTCTGGTCGACGGGCAGGCCCGCTGCGGTGAACGACGCGGTGAGCGCGGGCAGTTGGGCCAGGCCGACGGTGGGTTCGGTGGGCGCGGTGGCCTCGTCCGGGGCGCGCAGCAGGTTGATCGTGGTGGCGAGTTCGTCGAGGGCGGACCGGCAGGCGGTACGCACCTGCGCGATGGCTTGCTTGGCCTTGTCGGGTTGTTCGTCGAAGACGTGTCCGGCGACGCCGGCCTGCACGCTGATGAGCGCGATGTGGTGGCCGACGAGGTCGTGCAGTTCGCGCGCGATGCGCAGCCGTTCCTCGCCGACGCGGCGGCGGGCCTCCTCCTCGCGGCTCTGTTCGGCGCGCCGGGCGCGTTCCTCCACCTCGGCGATGTAGGCGCGGCGGCTGCGACTGGCCTCGCCGATGGCGAACGCGGCGGTGGCGAACGCGGCGGCACCGGAGGCGTTGGGGATGTTCTCCGGGCCCACGGTGCCGATTCCGGTCACGACGCCGATGACCAGAACGCTGAGGACGCCGAGCCAGATCGACCTCGGCCGGTTGGTGCGGGCGACCGCGGTGCCGACGGCGAGCAGGCTGCCGAGCAGGAAGGGCGGATGGCCGTGGCCGCCGACGATCGACAGCGGCACGCAGACGAGCACGACCGCGAGTACGGCTCTCGGCCAGCGACGGCGGAACACCAGCGCGATGCCGATGGCGGTGGCGCACAGCACGATGGCCAGGTCGGGCATGTCGTAGCGATGTTTGGTGTCGACGAGGGGCTCGGCAAGGGTGAGCGCCAAGGTGGCGGCGGCGGCGAGGGTGTCGACGAGGTAGGGGTGGCCGCGGATGGTCCGCCGCCATCCCGGCAGTTGGCCCCCGACTGTCGATTCCGTCACTCCACAACGATAGGAGGGGGCGGGGTGTGGTCCCCATCGTCCAGGCGCGGTATCCGCCGCGTACCGCGTTCGCGGTAGTTCAGGCCTGCTCGCGGCACCAAATCGGGGCGGTCGATGGCGGGGTGTGTCGGGCCGGTTACCGGGGTGGATGCGCGGGGGCCGGACCGGCGGGAGGGGTACTGCGATCGCGGTAGCGGCAAATGACTACGGGCAGGGGACGTGTTCGAGCGGGGATTCGGCGAGGGTTGGGCTGAATTCTTGGGGGAAGCGTCATAGAAGGGGTGCTCAGGTGCAGGCTGTCTTCACCGCGTTCGGCCGATTCGCGGTCCGGTTCCGTTGGCTGGTGGTGCTCGCCTGGTTGGCCGGGGCGGTCGCGTGCGTGGCGTTCCTGCCCTCGCTGTCCAGCGTGACCCAGACCGACAACTCGAACTTCCTGCCGGCGAGCGCGCCGAGCATGCACGCGCAAACGCTTGCCGCGCCGTTCCAGCGGACGGACGAGACACCGGTCGGGGTGGTGGTGAGCCGGTCGAGCGGGCAGCTGGACAGCGCGGACACCACCGCGGTCGGAAACCTGGTGACCACGCTGCACACGGTGCGCAACGTGCAGGCGGTACAGGATCAGGGACGCTCCCCGGACGGCGCGGCCGAGCAACTGCAGGCGCTCGCCAAGATCAACCAGGCCGACCGGGACAGCATGACGAACCTGGTCAAGGACCTGCGGGCGAAGATCACCGCCGCCGATCTGCCGAGCGGTCTTCAAGCACATTTGACCGGGCCGGTGGCGCAGCAGGTGGACATCAGCGCGCAGTCCGGCAACAACGGCAACCAGGTCGAGGACCTCTCCGTCGTGTTCATCATCGTCCTGCTGGTGCTGATCTTCCGTTCGGCGCTGGCGCCACTGATCACGTTGGCGCCCGCGTTCATCGTGGTGGAGATGGCCGGGCCGCTCATCGCGCAGGCCACCCACGCCGGTCTGAAGGTGTCCGCGCTGGCGCAGCTGATGTTGATCGTGCTGGTGCTCGGCGCCGGCACGGACTACGGCTTGTTCCTGGTGTTCCGGGTGCGCGAAGCGGTGCGCAACGGCATGGCGATGAGCGACGCCGTCGTGCACTCGCTGGGGCGGGTCGGCGAGTCGATCACCTTCTCGGCCGGGACCGTCATCGCCGCCCTGCTCTCGTTGCTGGCGGCCAGTTTCGGGATCTACTCGAACCTCGGCATTCCGCTGGCGATCGGCGTCGGCCTGATGTTGTTGGCCGGGTTGACGTTGCTGCCGGCGCTGTTGGCGATCTTCGGTCGCGCTGTTTTCTGGCCGAGCAAGTTGAAGGTCGGCACGAACCGGGTCGGCCTGTGGGGGCGGGTGTCGGGGCGGATCGTGCAGCGGCCGGTCGCGGCGCTGGCCATCGGGCTGGTGTTCTTCGGCGGGCTGTCCTTCGCGGTGCTCGGGTACACCGCGGGCGGGTTCGGCGGGCAGACCACGCCACCGTCCGGTTCGGACTCGGCGGCAGGCGCGACTGCCGTGTCCGCGCACTTCCCGCAGACGAACGCGAATCCGACGAGCCTGCTGTTCACGTTGAAGGAGCCTGCTTGGCAGGACCCTGGCGTGGTCCAGGCCGCGACCGATCAGCTCAAAGCCGATACCGCTGACTTCAGCACGGTCAACGGAGCCTTGAACCCGACCGGAGCGCCGCTGTCGCCGACCGAGTACAGCAGCCTGCGCACGACGCTCGGGCCTGCCGCCGCGTTGCCACCGGTGCCGCCGGCCGGGGTCAAGGTGCCGATCGGGGTGTACGAGGCGTACCGGGCCAGCGCCGAGTTCGTCAGCGCGGACGGGCGCACCGTGCAGTTCGCGGTGGGCCTGCGCGCCGGTGACCCGACCAGCACACCGGCGCTGAACGCCGTGCCGGCGGTGCGCGCGGAGACCGCGAAGGTGGCCGCCGCGATCGGCGCGACCGACAACGGCGTCGCCGGCGAGGCGCCCGCGTTCTACGACGTCAGCAGCATCTCGACGTCCGACCTGCAGACGGTGATCCCGATCGCCATCGCGATCATCGCGGTGCTGCTCGGCCTTGTCATGCGCAGCGTGATCGCGCCGATCTACCTGATCGTCTCGGTTGGACTGTCCTATTTGGCGGCGCTCGGACTTTCGGTGCTGTTGTTCGGACACAACGGGTTGACGTTCATCCTGCCGTTCCTGATGTTCCTGTTCTTGTTGGCCCTTGGCGAGGACTACAACATTCTGGTCATGACCAGAATCCGCGAGGAGGCCAAGCATCTGCCGCTGCGCGAAGCCGTGCGCAGGGCCATGGCCGCGACGTCGACAACGGTGGCCTCGGCCGGGCTGGTGCTGGCCGGCACGTTCGCGGTGTTCGCGATCGCCGGTGGCGGCGCGGGCGGCGGCAGCGAGGTGACCGACATCGGCGCTGGCATCGCACTCGGCGTGCTGATGGACACGTTCCTGGTGCGCACGGTGCTGGTGCCGGCGACGGTGGTGTTGCTTGGCCGGTGGAACTGGTGGCCGTCCAAGCTGAGCCGCAAGGACAAGGAACTGCCGCCGAAGCAGGAGGCCGAGCCAACGCCGGCCGTGACCCACTAACCGAGTTCGGCCAGCCTGCGGCGCAGGTGGGCCTGTTCGGCCGCGTTGTCGGTGCGGTCGATGGCGGCCCGGTAGGCCTGCGCCGCCTCGGCCGTGCGGCCAAGCCTGCGCAGCAGGTCGGCCCGGATGGCGTGGTGCAGGTGGTAGTTGTCGAGATCGAGTTCGTCCACAATGGTCAGAGCGTCGGCAGGGCCGTCGAGTTCGGCCACGGCCACGGCGCGGTTGAGCGCGGCGATCGGGTTCGGGGTGCGCGCCAGCAGTTGGTCGTAGAGGGCGACGATCTGTGACCAGTCGGTGTCCGCCGCGCTGGGCGCGTCGCTGTGCACGGCGTTGATCGCGGCCTGGATCTGGTACGGGCCGGGTCGGTCGCGTCGCAGGCACGCGCGCACGATGGCCTGCCCTTCGGCGATCAGCTCGGCGTCCCAGCGCAATCTGTCCTGTTCGGACAGTGGGACGAGTTCGCCGTTCGGGCCGGTGCGAGCGGCCTGACGCGAGGTACTGAGCAGCAGCAACGCGAGCAGGCCGAACACCTCCGGCTCGTCCGGCATCAGCTCGACCAGCAGCCGGGCCAGCCGTACCGCCTCGGCACACAGCTCGGCGCGGACCAGGTCGGCGCCCGCGCTCGCGGCGTAGCCCTCGTTGAAGATCAGGTAGACGACCGTGAGCACGGCGCGCAGCCGGTCAGGCAGCTCGGCCTCGCTTGGCACCCGGTACGGGATGCCCGCGTCGCGGATCTTGCCCTTGGCGCGCACGATGCGCTGCGCCATGGTCGTCTCGGACACCAGGAACGCCCTGGCGATCTCGGGCGTGGTCAGGCCGCCGAGCAGGCGCAGCGTCAACGCGACCTGTGCGCTGGTGGCCAGGGCCGGGTGGCAGCAGGTGAAGATCAGCCGTAACCGGTCGTCCCGCACCGCGCTGTCCTCCTCCGGCTCGTCGGGCGTGCTCAACAGGTGCGCGCCCGCGTGTTTGTCGGCGCGCACGGCCTCGCGGCGCAACCCGTCGATGGCGCGGTTGCGCGCGGTGGTGATGATCCAACCGGCTGGGCTTGGCGGGAGACCGTCGACCGGCCAGCGGCGCAGGGCCGCGGTGAACGCGTCCTGGACGGCTTCCTCGGCGACGTCGATGTCGCCGAAGACGCGCACCAGGACGGCCACCGCGCGCCCGTACTCCTGCCGGAACACCGCGGCGATGTCGTCGGCGGAGACAGCGGACACCGGCATCTAGTCGACGTCGCCCTCGAACGGCCGGACCTCGACCGTCAGCCCGATGAGGATCTTGGTGAGCCTGCTGCCCCAGCGCAGCGCCTCGTCGAGGTCGGCGGCCTTGATGATGCTGAACCCGCCGATGTACTCCTTGCCCTCGATGTAGGGGCCGTCGACGGTGAGCACGTCGTCGCCCTTGACCTTGAGCACGGTCGCGGTGCTCGGCGCGCTGAGGCCACCGGAGAAGACCCAGGCGCCCGCCCGCTTCATCTCGGCGTTCAACTCGTCGAGTTGGCGCATGATCGGTTCGAGGAACTCCGGCGGCGGCGTCGGGCCCTCTGGCGTGTAGATGCTGAGCAGGTACTGCTTCATGGAGCTCATCCTCCTGCGAGTTGGCGTTGATCGCTCGTCGTCTATACGAAGAGCCCGTAGCCGAATCGACAGACCGGCCAAGATTCTTCGATGGCATTTGTGTTCCCGCTACAGTGCATGCCATGCCGTCCGACAGACCCACCGAGTACGGCCCGCGCGCGCTCGACCTGGACACGCCCAACGCGGCCCGGCTCTACGACTGCTTCCTCGGTGGCGCGTACAACACGGCGACCGATCGGAAAGTCGCCAGGGAATTCGCGACCATGGCCCCGCACTGGACGCTCGGCGCCCGGTTGAACCGCTCGTTCCTGCGGCATGCCGTGCGGTTCATGAGCGAGCAGGGCATCGACCAGTTCCTGGACCTCGGTTCCGGCATTCCAACCGTTGGCAACGTGCACGAGATCGCGCAGCAGGCCAATCCCAACGCGCGCGTCGTCTACGTCGACTACGAACCGGTCGCCTACGGCGCCGCGCACGAGATGCTGGCGAACAATCCCAACGCCACCATCCTGCACGCTGACCTGCGTGAACCCGTTGTGGTGCTGAACCACCCGGAAACCAAGGAGTTGCTGGACTTCTCGCGGCCGGTCGGCCTGCTCATCGTGGGCGTGCTGCTGTTCCTGCCGGCGCAGGACCGGCCGGCCGAGATCATCGCCGCCTACCGCGACCGGCTGGTGCCCGGCAGCTTCCTGGCGATTTCCCAGGCCAGCTACGAGAACGTGACCCCGGACATCTCCGCCGAGATCGACAGGGTGATCGCCACCTACCGCAGCGTCAACGAACAGCTGACCCTGCGTAGCAAGGCCGAGATCGAGTCCTGGTTCGCCGGAACAGAGATCGTCGAACCCGGCCTTGTGCCCTATCCGGACTGGCGCTTCGACGACGAGCGGCTCACCGAGGCCGAACTTGCCTGCAAGTTCGGCTACGTCGGGGTCGGCAGGAAACGGTAGTTCTTCGGAGTTCTTGCGGTCGACGGATTCCATCGCGTCGGAGCCGGGCGTGCCCGCGCACCTCGGCCGCGCCCGTCGCATTCGGGATGCGACGTGCACCGGCCCGTCGACAATGACGTGCTTCCGGTTCATCGGTACGAACCGAACCCCAGACGGTTCGTGCCTGCGCTGCGATGGATCCGCCGACCGCTGTGCGACGGCGCTGCTCATAGATGTAGTGGTCGGCGATGTCATCTCGATGACAGCCGGCTGACGCTGCCGGCGTCGTCAATGCCGAGGAAGAACTTTCCGCGAGTGCGATGATTCGAGGCGGCGTGCGGAGTCACCTACGGCGAACGCATCGTCAACGCTCCAGGAGGCCGGTCATGACCGCACCAACCATCACATCGACCCTGCGGGTCCCCGACGCCGAACTGCACTACGAGCTGCGCGGCAGCGGCCCGCTGGTGGTCCTCGTCGGCGCCCCGATGGACGCCCGCCCGTTCACCCGCCTCGCCGAACTGCTCGCCACCGACCACCTGGTGCTGACCACAGACCCGCGCGGCATCAACCGCAGCAAGCTGGACGACCCCGACACCGACGCCACCCTCGACCAGCGCGGCGACGACCTGGCCAGACTGATCAGGCACGTCGACGCGGGCCCGGCCGTCGTACTCGGGTCCAGTGGCGGCGCGGTCAGCGCGCTCGCCCTCACCCAGGCCCAGCCGCACCTGGTGCACACGGTGATCGCGCACGAGCCGCCGCTCAACGAACTGCTGCCGGACCGGGCCGATCTTCGCGCCGGCATGGACGAGGTCGCGGCCATACACCTCGGCGGTGATGCGCGCGGCGCGTTCCGGTTGTTCCTGAAGCTGGCCAAGCTGCCCGTCCCCGACGCGATGGTCGACCACATGCTGCCCGAGAACCGGCCGGCCCAGGACGTCGCGGACGACCGCTTCCAGCATGCGCACATGCTCCGACCGACGGTCCGCTTCGAGCCGGACATCGCCGCGCTCAAGGCCGCGTCCAGCCGGATCGTCATCGGTATCGGCGAGGCGTCCACCGAGCAGCTCTGCGACCGCACCTCGCGCGCGCTGGCCACGTTGCTCGGCATCGAACCGACGATGTTCCCTGGCGGTCACATCGGCTTCGTCGAGGACCCGGTCGCGTTCGCCGCGCGGCTGCGCACCGTCCTGGGCTGAGAAAGAGGCCGGCCCCCTCCCGGTCCGGATTACCAGGAGGGGGCCGGCTAGGACAACCCGGTGACCACACAGGTCGCCCCCGCTCGATGAGCCCCGTCCCCCAGTTCGGAAGGGCTCATCTGGCTGTCACCAGCATCGAGCACGCCGATGTCATCTCGCTGACGGCCCGCTGACGGCTTGGGGCGCGGACTCGCACCGAAGCCGTCCGCGCGGATAGCTTTCAGTTGGCGATTCGTGCACGACGTGGCAGTACGGAGGGGCGAGCATGTCATTCAGGGTTCGTGGCACGACGCTGCCGGACCGGCAGACCCGCACTTTGGTGATCGACGGCGATCGCCTGCACATCGACGAGAATTCGGCCGTTGAGCTGATCAGCGACGGCGGCTGGATCCTGCCCGGCCTCGTCGACGCGCACACCCACCCCGGCTCGGACAAACCGAACACCGAGTTCACCGAGTCCAACCTGCGCAAGAACCTGATCGACCACCGCGACGCGGGTGTCCTGCTGGTCCGCGCCCCCGGTTCACCCGAACGCCTGCCCGCCTGGACCGAAGAGGACCCGGAGCTGCCAAGGGTCCGGTCGGCCGGCAACTGGCTGATCCAGCCCGGCACGTTCTACTCGGGCAGCGGTCGGGCGGTTACCGGTGAGGCGCTCGTGGCCGCTGCCGTCGAGGAGGCAAGGGCGTCCTCCGGCTGGTGCAAGATCGTCGGTGACTGGATGCCATCGGACCCCGCCGTGCCGGTCGAGGTACTGACCGACGTGGTGCGCGCCGTGCACGCGATCGGCGGCCGGGTCGCCGTGCACGCACAGACCGCCGTCGGCTGCCACAACGCGGTCATGGCCGGTGCCGACAGCCTGGAGCATGGCCTGCACCTCGACCTGGGCCTGCTGGACCGGATGGCGGCGCAGGGCACTGCCCTGGTGCCCACCCTGACCGCCTTCAGCAAGGTCCCGGAGCTGGTGGACGCGCAGGTCCCGAGCGAGGTCCTCGACTGGCTGATGACCGGCTGGGCGGGACAGCTGCCGACCGCGCGCGCCGCGTACGAGGCCGGTGTCACCGTGCTCGCCGGCACGGACGGCCTCCCGTTCGGCAACATCGCCACCGAGGTGGACTGGCTACTCAAAGCAGGGCTGCCGCCGGAGGTCGCGGTCGGTGCCGCGTCATGGACAGCACGTGACTGGCTGGGCCTTCCTCGCCGGATTTCCGACGGCGTACTCGCTGATCTGGTGATCTATGACGAGGATCCGGTGTTCACCCCTGGCGTTCTTACCCATCCGAAGCGGATCATCCTCAAGGGGCGTGTCGTGCTCTGACGCGTTCCACGACTGGGTGGAGGGGACTTGACGGCTGACCAGGACGTACCGGTCGACTTCGGTGTGCTCGGACCGCTTTCGGCCGAGGTCGCCGGGTCGCCGGTCCCCCTGCAGTCGGCCAAGACCAGGGTCGTGCTGGCCAGTCTGCTGCTGCGGCCGAACCGGACGGTGTCGATCGAGGAGCTGGTCGACCGGCTCTGGGACAACGACCCACCCAACGGCGCGCGCAACGCCACCCAGTCCTACGTCATGCGGCTGCGCAAGGCGCTGGGCAGCGCGGGCGCACTGATCAGCACCCGACCGGCCGGCTATCTCATCGACGCGCCCGCCGCCACTCTCGATCTCGGCCGGTTCCGGGCCAGGGTCGCCGCGGCGGATGTCGCCCGTTCGCGGTCGCTGCCTCAGGTCGAGGCGCGGGAGCTGCGGGACGCGCTGGCCCTGTGGCGTGGTGCACCGTTGTCCGACGTGCCGTCGGAACTCCTGCACGTCCAGGAGGTGCAGCGGCTTGCCGAGGAGCGGCTCAGCGCGCTCGAACGCCTGATGGACGTCGAGCTCTCGCTCGGTCGGCATGCCGAGGTGATCGGCGAGCTGTACGCGTTGACCGACGAGAACCGGTTGCGCGAACGGTTTTGGGGGCAGCTGATGCTCGCGCTCTACCGCGCCGACCGGCAGGCGGACGCGTTGAGCGCCTATCGCAAGGTGTCCACGATCCTGCGCGAGGAACTGGGCATCGACCCCGGCGACGGACTACGCGAGCTGCACCAGCGCATCCTGGTCAGCAACAGGACACCGCGCGCGATGCCGCAGGCGCAACCCCGCAGGCCGAAACCGCCTGCCCCGACCGCCTGGGTCGCGCCGTTCCAGCTTCCGGCCGGCGTGCCCGACTTCGTCGGCAGGGACGAGCTGATCGACCGCATCCGTGAACTCACCGTCGGCGCCGAGGAACACGCGCACTCGGTGCCGATCGTGGTGCTGTCCGGTCCGCCCGGCGCCGGCAAGACCGCGCTGGCCGTGCACGCCGCACACCGGCTGCGCCGCGACTTCCCGGACGGCGCGCTCTGGGTGAACCTGCGCGGCTACTCCACCAGCCCGCCGCTGGCCGCGACCGACGCGCTCGGCCGGTTCCTGCGCGCGCTCGGCGTTACGGCCGAACACATCCCGCACGAGGTCGACGAGCAGAGCACGCTGCTGCGCACCCTGCTGGCCGGCCGCAAGGTGCTGATGGTGCTGGACAACGCGGCCAGCCCCGAGCACGTGCGTCCGCTGCTACCCGCCGAGTCCACCTGCGCGGTGCTGATCACCAGCCGCAACAACCTTTCCGGCCTCACCGCGCTCAACGGCGCTCGACGCCTCCCGGTGGAGATCATCTCGCCGATCGAGGCCGCCACGCTGATCAGCAAGATCATCGGCGCCGACCGGGTCGCCGAGGAACCCGATGCCACCGAGGAACTCGCCGCGACGTGCGGCTTCCTTCCGTTGAGCCTGCGCATCGCCGCCACCAACCTGGCCATGTCCGGCGGCCTGACCGTGGCCGAGTACGTGCGGGAACTGCGTTCCGGCTCCCGTCTCGACGCGATGGAGATCGAGGGGGACGACCAGGCCGCGGTCCGGCTGGCTTTCGACCTGTCCTACAGCACGCTGAAGCCGACGCTGTCCCGGTTCTTCCGGATACTCAGCCTGATCCCCGGCGCCGACTTCGAATGGCACGCCGCAGCTGCCGTCACCGACGCCGACCCGGGTGAGACCCAGCGGATGCTCGGCGCGCTGGCCTCGGCCAACCTGATCGGGGAGAACGGCTCCGGCCGCTACGCCTTCCACGACCTGATCAAGGAATTCGCCGCGGAACGCGTGCAGGAACAGGAAACCGCGGAGGAACGGCGGCAGTGCCGCCAGCGGTTGTTCGGTTTCTACCTGCGCTGGGCCAATTCCGCGTCGCTGTTCGTCTACGCGGACTCACACGCCGTGCCATTGCCGGACATCGCGCTGTCCGAGCCCGATCCGGAATGGTCCGGAGCCGAGGCCGCGATGACCTGGCTGGAAACCGAGGCCGAGAACCTGGTCGCGATGACCTGTGCGACGCCGACCGACGGCCTGCCGGTCTGGTCACTCGCCGACGCGATCGTCACCTACCTGAACCGGGGCGGCTACGACTCCATCTGGAAATCGGCCTTCACCGCGGCGTTGAACGCGGCCGAGCAATTCGGCAGTCCGCAGGCTCAGGCGTCCGCACACCGAGGACTGGGCCGCCTGCACTTCCAGCACACCGGGTACGACATCGCCAACCAGCACATCGGCAAAGCGGTCGAGCTGTACCGGCAGGCGGGCGACGCGATCAACGAGGCACGGGCGCTGAGCAACCTGACCGCTGTCGCGGTGGAGCTCGGTCGGTTCAAGGACGCGCTCACCTACACGAACACGGCGCTTGGACTGGTCGACGCCGAGGCCGACCGAGGCGGACGCCAGATCTACCTCGGCAATCTCGGCCTCTTGCGGATCCATTTCGGCCACGCCTCCGAGGGCACGGCTGCGCTCGAGGAGGCGCAGGATCTCGGCGGGTACCCGCACATCGCAGCTAGGATTCTCGGTTGTTTCGGCCTGCGCGACCTGTGGGCGGGCGATCTCGGCCCCGCACTGCGCAACTTCGAGCAGTCGCTAGCCGAATGGACGAACGCGCGGTTCACCTTCGGCCAACTGGAGGTGCTGCGCAACATCGCCAATACCGCGCTGACCGCCGGATTCCCGGAAACCGCAATCGAACTGGCCGAGCACGTCCTGCGGACCGCGCGGCAACTCGACTGGGGCTGGTCCTCGATCGGCGCGCTGGTGGTACTGGGCAACGCCGCCCTGGCCCTCGACGAACTCGACGTCGCGGACCAGCACTTCACCAAAGCGCGGAAAATGGCCGGCACCATCGGAAACTACTGGGACTGGTCGATCGCAAGGGGCACCGCCGAACTGCTGCGGATGACGGGCCGACCGGCCGAGGCGGCGGAACTGGCCGCGCCGGGAATCAACGCCGAGTTGCCCCGCGAACGATCCAAGATGCACGCCGAACTGGCCGCCGCGCTCGCGGCGATGGAGGAGCATCAGGGAGCGATCGAACACGCCCGGCAGGCCGTGCTGATCGCCGAACGGCACCACCATCGCCTGCACCAGGTCGGCGCACTGCACGTGCTGGCCGACGCCTACGAAGGCGCAGGCGATCCGCGCGCGGCGCGGGACACGCGCAACCGGGCCTCCGAGCTCAGTGAACCCGTGCCGGCCGACATCGGGGACACCCTGCGCGGGCTGGCCATCGAGCTCGCATCCTCCGAAGAGGACTGATCAGCGGCTGGTGTGCACTCGCTCCACGTCCAGGGTGGTGGCCGGCGCGACGATCTTCACCACGGCGAACTCCGCAGCGGTCGACAGGTCGACGCACAGCGGTTCGGCCCCGGCCACCTCGTTGACCTTGCCGCACACCCAGGCCAATTCCTCGGTCAGGTCGTCGAAGGCCCCTGGCCCGACGTCGCGCGCTTCGCGCCACGCGATCACCGCGCCGTCGACCGGTGCCGGCTCGTCGGTACTAGCCCGTACCGCCTGGTACACCGAGGGAATGTCGTCGCGACTGCCGGCGATCGTGGTCAGCCTGCTCTGCGCCGCCTCGGTCACCGCGCGGGACACCGCGACGTCCGCGTCGAGGTGGGCACCCCAGCCGAGGCAGACCAGCGGGAATTCCGGACTCCACACGGTCGCGCCGAAACAGGGCACGTCGAACCGGCTCGACACCCTGGTGATCCGCAACGTCGCTCCTGCCGCCGTGATCCGCGCGATCAGTTCGGCACAGCTCGGGTCCGCGACCGATGCGGGCTCGACATATTCCGTCGCCGCGCTGATCCGCGTGCTCACCGCGTCGCGCTCGATCAGCTCGTACAGCGCGTGCAGGCACGCTTCCTGGTAGCTGTTGCCCGAGGCAAGGCCGTTGGTGCTCCAGAGCAGGCCGGGCGGCACCCAGGATCGCCGGTGCGGCGGCACGGTCACCAGCGAGGCCGGCACCGGGACGGTCGCGCCGCTGACAAGGCCGATCGCGTCCACCCAGTCCATCGGGGTGTCCTCGGTGACCAGCGCGTCGCGGCCCGTGGAAAGCTGCTCGATCCGGTAGGGCAGGCCGAGATCGCGAGCGGGGACCTGCCGGTGCGCCGTCGGTGGATGGTGGAACTCGGCATGCCAGAACTCCATCGACTCCATGGCCGCGGAAACCTTGGCCAGCAACAGGTTCTGCCCCTTGCCCTGCGAGACCGTCAAGGTCCGGGCCAGCGGCCGCATGGCCATGGCCACCGGCACGCCGAGCACGTCGAGCCCGGTGACGTCCGCGACTCGGGTGATGCCGTAGTCGGCCAGCAGGGGCTCGATCAGCTCCCAGGTCCGCTCGGGCTGTCGAACCCGATGCGTGCCGACGCGAAAGACCTTGTGCGCCAACGCGTCACCCCGCCGCGCTCATGAACGACTTGTGCAGGAAGAACATGCGCGCCGCGTCGATGGCTTCGTCGGTCGAGGCGAAGCCGCGGTCCCGGGCGGCGGCCAGCAACGCGACGGGATCGGCCGCGTCCATCCGCCAGACCTCGGCCAGATGCGCGCGCAGCGGCGTGAGTTTCAGATGGCCGACGGTGTGTTTGCCGCCCCACGAGGCGACTTCGGCGTTGACCACATCCGCCTCGGCGACAATTCGGCGCGCCGACTCGTCGCCGACCAGGTCGGGCTCGTCGTCGGAGAGATCGCGGGTGGGGCACGGGGGCTGGTAGGACCGGACCAACACCCGCACCAGCGCATCCTCGGCGGACAACTCGGCGGCCTCCTGCTCGGTCAGCCAGTGCCGGAGCCGGGCGTCGGTCAACGAGTCCAGGCCGATGCCGCTTCGGGCGGCCCTCGAGAGCGCCAGCGTGGTCAAGTCGCCCTCGGCTGCCTCGACACCGGCGATCCGGCCCAACACGAACCGCTCCCACCGGGCCGGAAAGTCTTCGCGATAAAGCTGTTGGTAACGGATGATCGCACTGTGCCCGACGTCGATTCCGTCGATCGTCGCAATGCCGAACTCGGCCTGCCATTCGTCCAGAAATCGATTGCGCCAGTCATCCGATACCCAGGATCCGACCCGGTGTCGACCGGCCGGCAATTCGCCGTTCGCAATCTTACGTACCGTGTCGAGCACATCCGCGATCTTGATATCCGTCGTTTCCGGATCGGATTCGACGAACTTCCGCAGCCGGGCCACGGCAATGGCAATTGAATCGGTCGCATCGACCGCTCGTTCCATTGCCCGCCACGATCTTTCCGTGTAGTGAACAGCGCGAGCTACGGTGACAATCGACGTGGCGTCGATGTGATCGAGAACGCCGGATCGGACAGCCATGCTTACCGCATGCCGGATCACCACCAATGGCACGGTGAAACTGCGGTAGTCGGGTGCGGGGGCGTGTGCGAGGGCAACCTCGTCATCCGCGTCCAGCACGCCGTCCCGGTACATCCGATAGACGGCACCGTTGCCGATCATCCCGTATTCGGCCAACTCCGCGGCGCGCAACGCACCCATACTCGCGCAGCCGACGACAACGACGCCCTCCGCGAGCAGGGCAAGGATCTCCTTGTGCCGAACCGGCGCACTCTGGTGGTAGTAACCGTCGACGATCACCACGACATCGCCCCGGACCAGATCGAGCCGTAGCAGGTCGCCGTGCGCGACCGGCGGGTGCACCACCACGCCGGGCAGGATGTCCGACACATCCCGCCCGGCCAACGTGGGACCGACAAAAATATGAACGGTCAAGATTCCCCCGTTGAATGGTCAATCAACTCAGGGCTGATGTGTACCGAACCCGGTGCCAAAGATTACTTCTTCGGTGATCCAGTCATCGAATACATCGGCCAGAGCGAGCTGTTCCCGCGCAGCCTGAATCCGCCCAATGACGTCGTCCATGCGAACATCTCCCCAGCATTTTCCGAACCAGTTGTCAGAAGTCGACCACGAGCATTCCGGACAAAAATGGGGCACCTCGACACCAGGATGCCGCGATCAGCACGCAGCACGGAGCCGAATACAGTTCAGATTGAAATGTCGACCAGTCCGCCGTGACTGCTCCACACCTCCCCAGCGTCGAGAACCCCACCGACAACCTAGTGGCAACCATGACCAAACGGGAACCCTCTGACGAGACCCTTAGTAGTGAACTTCAGCAAAAATGACAGAAGGCGTTGACCCGGACACCCAATGTCAACCACAGTGCGCTAGTCGCGCCGCCCGCCGCGCTCCCACCGGTGCACCTCGACCGCGCCCGGCCAATCACGCGCCAACTCGGCGGCCTCTTTCGGCGAAAGGTCGATGGCGCCGGCGAAGCCCACTGTCGAAAGTAGATTCTCGCTCAATAGTTGTCCGGCAAATAGCCATTCGGCCACTGGCACGGGCACTTCGTCGATCGGCCGAGCCGACCACGTCGCCCACACGAAGGACGACACCTGGCCTGCGGCCGGCGCGGGCCGGTCCCACATCGTCCCCTCGACGATCGAGCGCATCGGCCGCACCAGGACCTCGGTGTACCAACCGGCGCACTGGTAAGGCTCCTTGAACGCGAACTCGCGCGCCATCGACAGGTCGTCGGCCTCGATGATGTGGACGCTGCCAGCGTGCAGTTCGCCATCGGGAGTGCCGATCGGGCCGCGCCCGAACATCCTCGGCAGCCAACCATCCATATAGGACTGATGCGCCTCGTGCACGTCGCTCTCGTCTTGCTCGAACGCGTCCGAGTCCCGTCCGAAGACCACAAATCGCACCGTTGCCCCCCTTTTTGTCTCGTCTGTCATCCAACCACAGTGATATCGTTACTTCTCAACGAGCTGGCCAGCCGGTAGGTGTCCTGTTGACGAATACCGTGGGAGTCACATGCGTGCGCTGCCGTCCCGTCGCCAGTTCCTCACCGTCGCCGCCGCCGGTATCGCCGCGGCCACTCTGCCCACCGGCGCGAACGCCGCCGCCGGAACCAGCAACGGCCTGCGTTGGCCGGCCGGCCAGGCGTTACCCACCTTCGCGCGACCGCGATTCCTCGACGTCGCCGACCTCACCGGCCGCTCAGCCGACGAGCAACTCCTGCTGACCACCTTGCAGGGCCTTGTCAATCGCGACCGGCCGAGCATCTACCTGCTCCAGCCCCAGAACGAAGGCCCCACGACCTGGCTCACCGAGTTGGGCGTGCCCTACCAGCAGGTCAGCACGCCACTAGACCTGCTCACCCGCTACCGCGCCCAGGTACACGGCGCGATCGTCCACGACCCCGCCGTGCCCGCAACGGTCAACGTCGCCACCACCCTGGCCGGCCTGCACGACGCCGTCGCGACGTCGGCGGAACTGGCGCAGAGCACCGGACTGCCCGTGCTGGTCGATCTGCGCGGCCGGTTCACCACCGACCTGGCCGCCTACACCTGGGCCGTCGACAACCTGTGGAACTCGACCTCGCATCGACTGCTGATCGGCCTTGATCCGAACGTCAGCGGCTACCTGCGCGACTACGCCGTCGCCAACAAGGCCATGGTGGTCTTCCTCGACCCGGCGACGGCCGGTGAAGGACCCCTGCTCAGCGGACTCCTCGCCGACCTGCCCTCGCCCGCCCCCTACCTCGGTTGGTGGCCCGCCAGCGTCAACGGCGAGGACGACGGCACCCAACTCACCTCCCAGCACGGCGTGTACGTCCTCGCCGCCGACTGGTGCACCAACCTGACCGTCCTCGGCGGCGTCCCCGCACCCGTCCGCCCCGGCCAGTACGCGCCGCCGCCCCCGCCGCTGGCCAACAAGATCTACGTCACGCTGACCATGACCGAAGGCGACAACCTGCAGTACGGCCAGCACCGGATGCGCCAGATCTGGGACGACCCGAACCGTGGCAAGGTCCCGCTGAACTGGACGACGCAGCCGCTGGCCATCGACGCGGCGCCGACCGTGCTGTCCTACTACCAGCGCACCGCGTCGCCCAACGACTACCTGATGGCGGGCCCCTCCGGCGCCGGCTACATCTACCCCAGCGACTGGCCCGCCGCCACCCTGGCCCGCTACACCGCCCAGGCAGCCGACTACACCCGCCGCACCGGCCTGAACGCCCAGGTGATCCTGAACCGGTTGAACGGCGCGGACATCCCCTTCGACCAGGCCACCGCGACCCGCTACACCCAGGATCTCCGCCCGCTGGGCCTGCTGATGGCCTGGACCAACCACACCGACACATCCGTGCTCGCCGGCGACACCCCGCTGTCCGTCAGTTGGCTCGCCTCCAGCGTCAGCGAAGCAACCCAGGCCATCGCCACCGCGTCGGCCGACTGGACCGGCACCGAGCCGATGTTCCTGTCCATCGGCACCCTCGCCTGGAACCTCACCCCGACCGACGCCATGACCATCGCCAATTCCCTCGGCCCCCACTACCAGGTGGTCCGAGGCGACCACTACTTCGCCCTGGCCAGAAAAGCCCTCGGCCTACCCGCACACTGACCGATCGGCTCACGGTAGCCGCGCGTCGCGCTGATCCATTTCCCCAACCACTGGCGTCAGCGCGCGGCCCGTCCACAGGTGGACCGCGCCGATCGCCATGCCCGTCAACACGATCAGCAGGATCAGCCGGTAGTCGAGCACCGACACCAGCGTCGCGCCTGCCGCGATGGACATGGCCTGCGGCCCGCTGGTCAGCGTTTCGGCCGCCATGGAAACCCGGCCGATCAACGCCTTGGGAGTACGGCGTTGGACGATCGTACTGAAGGCGACCACGGTGACGGCCAGCCCGAACCCGGCGACGGCTCGCCCGGCCAGCACGGCCGGCAGCAACCCGATGATGCACACACCCGCGCCGCTGCCGCAGGCGGCCAGCCCGATCGCGGTCGCAGCGAGTTCGCCGAGACGGCGGATGAACCGGGCCGCCAACAATCCGCCCAGCACAGCACCAGCGCCTTGAGCCGATGCCAGCACGCCGACGAACTCGGCCGGCCGGTGCAGCGCCTTGTCGGCGAGGGCGTAGATCAACGACTCGTTGATCCCGATGACCAGGAACGCGATCGCGCTGGCCGCCATCATGCGGCGAAGCGCGGCCTCGGCCCTGATGTAGGAGAGCCCAACGGTTATCTCGTGCAACCAGTTCGGCACGACGGCACGCTCCGGTGGCTCCTCGCGAACGGTCATCCGCGCAATGGCGAGGGCCGCGACGATGAATGTCGTGCCATCGATGATCGCCACGGTCGCACCCCCGAACGCCGCGAACAGCGCGGCGCCCGCCAGCGGGCCACCCAGCCGCAGTCCCTCCCTGACCGTTTGCAGCGCGCCATTCCCGGAGCCGAGCGCCTCAGTGGTCAGGAGTTCCCGCAACAGCCCGTTCAACGCGGCGGCGATGCTCACCGAGGAGATCCCATACAGGCAGGCGACCAGATAGATGATCCACACATCCGACGGGCCATGGACCGCAAGCAGCGGAAGCACGATCACCACCGATGCGAGGTTCGCCACCACCAGAAAGGGCCTGCGCCGAAACCGGTCGATCACCCAGCCACCCAGCGGGCCCAACGCATACGGCACCACGACGAACAGCGCGGCCAGCCCGGCCGCACCGCTGGAGCCGGTCAGCTGTTTCACCCAGATCCCGTACACCAGCAACATCAACGCGTCGCCGACCATGCTCGTCGACAGGCCGACGAACAGCAGTCGGAAGTCCGGCAGTCGAAACACCTCGCGCATCAGCCATCCCCCGAAGTCCCTTCGCCGGTTCCCGCGCCCCCGGCGACTGCCGGCATCGGTTCGGCGGGCACCGCCCAGGCGAAGATCCGCACGCGGCGCGCGCCCTCCGGACGTCGGGCCGGATCTTCCCGACCTTCTCGACGCCGGGCGACGATGTCAGTGAGGGTCTTGTTCAGGCGCGCCAGTTCCTCGGCAGTCAGCCAATCGACGGCCTGTACGAACGCCGCCGCGTCCTGCCACTGCGGCGGATCGATCCGGTGCCACGCCTGCCAGTCACGCAGACTGGAGAACTCCTGCTCGCTGATCATCGAGCTCAGCGCATCCCCCGCCGCCGCGAGTTCCCCGACGTCATCGCTGCTGCCCCAGGACAAGTTGTAGGCAGCGGGCCGCCAGGGCCGGTTGCGCCCCCGGCCATCGCCCACCTCTTCGACGAAGTGGTACCTGGCCAGCTGGCGGAGATGCCAGGAGCAGTTGGCCGGACTCTCGCCGATCAGCTCGGCCAGCTCGGTCGCGGTCGCCTGGCCCCGCTCGTAGAGCGCCTGCCGGATCCGCATGCGTACTGGATGCGCCAGGACACGCAGCTCCTGCGCGTCGCGCACGATCCGCTCAGGTTTGCCCATGGCAAGACCCTACCTCTCGAAAGAGTCTTTCGAAAGGCTCTTTCGATCGGCTGCGGGATGTCGGATCGGCACCGGACCGCCTACGCTGCCGCTGTGTCAGCTGACGGCGATCGAGCTGCTCGCGTCGAGGACGTGCACGCGCTCGCCCTTGCCATGCCGCACGTCACCGTCTACCCGGGCACCGACAACCCCATCTACCAGGTGGGCGGCAAGTCCTTCATCTTCTTCCGCAACCCTCGCCCGGACGCGGTCGATCCGGACACCGGGGAGCGCTACCCGGATGTGATCGTCTTCTGGGTGGCATCCGAGGCGGACAAGCAGGCGTTGATCCAGGACGAGTCGTCGCCGTTCTTCACGACCGCGCACTTCAACGGTCACCTGTCGGTGTTGGTACGCGCCAGCCGGATCGGTGAACTGACCAGGGACGAACTGGCCGAGGTGGTCCAGGAAGCCTGGTTGGCGCGAGCGTCGGCGAGCCGCGCGAAAGCCTGGCTCAGCACCCATCCCCTCACCACCTGACCCGCCGCACCGCAGGCAGTCCGCATTCGCCGACAAACACCGACAGGGGGTTGTCGCCACCACCCTCGATCGTGGGTCTGGTCGGGATACACCCGGCTCGGAGCACGAGAGGGATGACATGCCTGGATTCAACGGCATCGGCTGGTTCGAGGTCGGCACCGAC
This sequence comes from Pseudonocardiaceae bacterium, assembly GCA_036500685.1. Taxonomy (GTDB): domain Bacteria; phylum Actinomycetota; class Actinomycetes; order Mycobacteriales; family Pseudonocardiaceae; genus CAJCJE01. Next base: position 21,343 of record DASYBO010000117.1, read on the forward strand.
GACCCGGCCGCCGCGGAGCGGTTCTACGGCGACGTGTTCGGCTGGACGGTCGCGCATGACGACGGGGACAGCGCGCAGTACCAGTTCTTCACCACCGGCGACGCCGACGGGATCCGTGGCGGGCTGTTCGCGACCAATGCGGAACTGCCCCACTACGCGATCTTCACGATCGTCGTCGAGGACGTCGAGGACACCTGCCGGCGGGTCGAGAAGGCCGGCGGCCAGGTCGAGCGGGCGCCGAAAACAAACCCGGGCGGCGTGAGCTTCGCCTACCTCCTCGATCC
>DASYBO010000118.1:0-2450 GCA_036500685.1 Pseudonocardiaceae bacterium
CTTCGATTTTCCCGACCACAGTCGGTCTACCGAATTGACCTCTTGCACAAGGACATCCGACTGCGGCCCGCCGTGCCGGCGGAGCACGTCGACCAGTTCCGTCCGGAGATGCTGGAGGTCGCATGAACCGTCGGTCACCACAGACAGGTTGACACCATTTTGCGTCTTGCCGACGAAAAAGTTGGCAACGCCGGGGGTGGCAAGGACAGTCTGCTCTAAGGCTGCCCGCGGCACCTGAGCACCGTTTTCGTACTCGAAAGCTCCGTCGATCCGACCGTTGACGGATGTGATGCGGCGATGAGCACAACCGCACGGACACGGCTCGTCGGAGATCGTCACCGTAGTTCAACGACTGGCTCGAGCGCCACGTCGGCGGCTCAACGATTCCCGACTCACGGCACTGAGGCCGGCCGAGCCACCACCGACCGGACCGGCAGGTGCGACCTGGGCTGCCACCGCGTCCGCAGCAGCCGGCGGACCGCGTCTGACCCGCCGGCGCGCCCAGCCGAGCCTCACCAGGAAGAGCACCCCCGAGGCGCCGAACAGGATCGCGTTGACCAGCAGCCAGTTCCACAGATAGACGTTCTCGCTGAAGCCGGTGATTCCTTCGAAGTAGGAGTTGGAGAGCCGGAAGATCATCGGCGCGAACATCACGAGCAGCAGTCCGGAGATCACGGTCGGCACCCGGACATGGTTGACCCACGTGACGCCCGGCCCCCCGCGTGTAGCGCCGGGGCGCGCGCGCCGGGTCAGCACCCGGTCCGCCAAGGCGTAGATCGGCCATCCGACCCCGTCGTGGAGGATCACGCAGATCACGAACCAGATCAGGATCGCCTGCCCGCCGCCCTGCGCGAAGACCCGTGTGGTGGCGTACGCGGCGACCGCGAAGCACGCCAGCAAGCCCAGCGGGTGCCACGGACCCGCACCGTAGTGACGTCGCCACGACCGCATGTCAGCCCTGATCCCCGAAGGTGATCCGGCTCATCCACTTCAGATTGTGGGTTCCCGGTGCGGACGGGACGATCACTCGTGCCGGATAGCCGTGGTCCATCGACAGGTCGGCGCCGTTCACCTTCAAAGCGAGCAGCGATTGCGGCGCAGCGACCTGCGCTGCGGACAGGAGCACCAAGCCGGTGTCCAGCGACATCAGCTCTGACGAATCCACGCTCGACACGCCGACCACCCGGGCAAGGTCGGCGAGCGGGACACCCGTCCAGTGCTGAACCGTGGACCAGCCCTCGGTGCAGGCGATCGGCAGGTACGCCGTGGTGAGCGGCATCGCGAGCAGCTGCTCGCGGCTCAGCGACACCCGCCGAGCGCCCACGAGCTCCAGCCGCCAGGCGGGGCCGGTCTGCGCCTCGGTGATGCCCGCGTGCGCTGCGGTCATGTTGACGGGGAACCGGTTGGCGCCGACTCCGGGTGAACGATAGTGCGTCCCGAATAACGCGACCCGCCGCGCGACACCGTCGGTGGCCTCACCCACGGTAAGCCCGAAAACCGTCAGTGACGTGCCGGCAACGAGCGCGAGCACACCGCGCCGGGAGATCGTCGGCGCAGCAGGCTCGGTCGCGACGAGGTCGTTGTCCACCGCCTCGGGCACGGTGTCGGTGAGGCCGGTCCGCAGCTCGGTCCGGAACCGCCTCGAACGCAGCGCGCGGACCATCTCGCCGAACTTCACGCAGATGTGGATCGCGAAGCCGGCCATGAACGCCCACGCGCCGTAGAAGTGACCGGTGTAGAAGCTGACCAGGTCGGTGTACTCGATGTTGAGGATACCGGTCGTCATCTCGAAGATGACCCCACCGACGACAAGCACCACGCTCAGTCGCTCGAGCAGCGACGCGACCGACCGCCACGGCGGCCAGGCGAACAGCTTGGGAATGACTGACCAGAGCTTTGCGAGCACGACCGGGACGAGCGCAAGGCCGAGCATGACGTGGATGCCCTCGGTCACGCGGTAGAGCCAGCTCGGCGAGGTCACCCAGTTGAAGAGGTAGAAGCCGAACAGCCCGTGGTCGGGGTTCGGGTAGTTCCCCAGACGCGGGTTGTACGCGGCGTAGGAGAGCAGCCCGGTCAGGAACTCGATCGGGATGCCGATCAGCAGGACGAGCCCGAACACCGACGTCAGCCACGGCCCCCGCACCGGGCTCTTCCATCGGGCCCGCGAGAACGGCCCACCCTCGCCACCGGGCGCAGGCCTGAGCCGCCGGCTCCGTTTGGGGTTTTCAGGCGTATCAAAGTCGGCCTCTGTCGATGCGTGGCCGACGGGGGTGACGGCAGCTTGGCCGACCGCGGCGGCTTGGCCGGCCAGGCCGGCCGCGTTGGTGGTGGGTCGCGGTGGGGTGAACGGCATCAACATTGAGGCAGCCAGGCGGCCAGCATCCGCCCCGAGCCCGGACGTGCGGCTGCGACGATACTGTGATCAAGCTGCGCCGCTGGGTAACGTCGCA
>DASYBO010000119.1:0-7255 GCA_036500685.1 Pseudonocardiaceae bacterium
GGGTTGGTGATCAGCGCGGCGACGATCGCCGGACCGGCGGCACCTGCGGCGTTCGCGGCGAACGAGCCGCTGAGCGGCAGCGGCTCCTCGTGGAGCGCGAACGCGATGCAGCAGTGGACGTCCGACGAGTCGTCCAGAGGCGTCACAGTGAACTTCGCGTCCAACAGTTCCGGTGCCGGCCGTCAGGCGTTCTCGGTGTTCCAGGATGACTTCGCCAACTCCGACATCCCCTACCAGGGGCAGGACCCGCTGACCGGCACGTACGACGCCTCGAACAACCGGAAGTTCGCGTACATGCCGATCATCGCGGGTGGCACGTCGCTGATGTACCAGCTCAACCAGGGCGGCAAGCGGATCGAGAACGTGCGGCTCTCCGGCCAGACCATCGCGAAGATCTTCACCGGCGTGATCAAGATGTGGAACGACCCGCAGATCACGAGCGACATGAACGGCCAAGCGTTGCCGGCCAAGCGGATCCAGGTCGTCGTGGCGTCGGGTGGTTCCGGCACCACGGCACAGTTCACCGACTGGATGTCCAAGACGTACGGCAGCATCTGGGGCAGCTACGCGGGCGCCAACCAGCCGACCTCGTACTACCCGGTCAACGCGCCGAACATCACCTCGCAGGGCAACGACGCCAGCATCGCGGGTGCCATCGCGTCGTCCGGCGGTGACGGGTCCATCGGCTACGTCCAGTACTCCTACGCGTTGAACTCGAACTTCCCCGTGGTGAAGGTGCTCAACGGTGCCGGGTACTTCTCGGCGCCGACGCCCTACAACGTGGCGGTGGCGTTGACGCAGGCGCAGATCGACACGACGGACGTCAACGACCAGACGAAGTACCTGACGCAGCAACTCGCCGGTGTCTACAGCAACGGCGACCCGCGCTCCTATCCGCTGTCGTCCTACTCGTACATGATCATTCCCACCGATCCGGCCGACACCCGGACCGACGCCGGCAAGGCGTCGACGTTCGCCAACTTCTCCTACTTCTTCCTGTGCGAGGGCCAGCAGGAGGCACCGCAGCTCGGATACTCGCCACTGCCACTCAATCTGGTCGGTGCCGGCTTCAACCAGGTCAAACGGTTCTCCCACATCCAGCCCTCCGACCTGCAGAACAAGGACGCCACCACCTGCAACAACCCGACGTTCGACCCGGCGCACCCGACCGCAAACCGGCTCGCCGAGATCGACCCGGCACCGCCCGCATGTGACCACGTGGGACAGGGACCGTGTGGCGGGATCCCGACCAATAGCACCGGCCCTGGTGGTGGCTCCGGTAGCGGATCGGGTGCCGGCAAGGGCAACGCCGCCGCGAACGGGTCGAACGGCAACGGGTCGAACGGCGCCGGTGGACCGAACAGTGGCATCAACCCGCAAACCGGCCTGCCCTACGGCGGAGACACCGGTTCCGGCAGCGCATCGAACGGCGCGACAGCCAGCCAGTTAGCGGCGTTCCGGTCAGGGGGCTCGACAACGGTGATGGGCGTGCTGGCCGCCATCGAACTGGTGCTGGTGCTGCTGGTGCCCGCGTTCGTGGCGCGGGCGGTCAGCAGGCGACGAGCACGTGGTCAGGGAGGCCGTTGACATGCGTGGGGACAGCAGCACGATCACGAGGAGAAAGCTGATGCGACACAAGATGCCCAGGACGACCAGGGCGGTCGCGGCCCTGTCCGGCGTGATCGCATTCACCGCGATGAGCATGGTCATCCCGTCCGGTTCCCCGGCGTCGCAGGCGCACGCCGACACCGGCAGCGCGGTAACGGTGACCAAGAACATCATCGTGGACGGGATCAGCAAGACCCGGCCCATGACCCTGACGGTGTCGCAGACCACGAACCTGGCGCCCCGGCAGACCTTGTCCTTGAGCTGGACGGGCGCGACCCCGTCACACAATTACAGCTTGGTGAACCCCCCGGGTGCGGCCAGCGCCGTGGAGTACCCGGTTGTGCTCATGCAGTGCTGGGGCTCTGACACTGCCGGCCAGCTCGACCCGTCGCACTGCGAGACGGTTGCGGGCCTTGGTCCGAACATGGAGAGCGCGCAGGTGTACAACGACACGAACATACTGAACCCACCGAACTCGACCAACATCGTTACCCAGGCTGGTGGCGGCCTTTTCCCGGGCCACCTGAAGTTCCAGGCGGTGGACGGCACCTGGTACACAATGCAGGACAACGCAAGCAGCGCCGCGCCAGCGGAGCTCCAAATCGGCGGGATCCCGTTGAACGCCAGGGGCGAGTGGTCGAACGCGAGTGGCAGCCGGTCCAATGTGCCCTTCGAGATGCGCAGCTTCAGCGACTATCCCGCCAGCGGCTGCTCGGACACCCAGGCGTGCACCCTCGTTGCGGTGCCGATCACCGATCCCGCGTGCAAACCGGGCCTGCCGGCCACCGACGACTGTCACCATGGCCCGTACCTGCCGGTGGGTCCTGGCCTCATCACGGACTATTTCGCGGCCAACGAGTTTCTGCTTGATTCGGCGTGGTGGATGCAGACCAACTGGCGGAACCGGATTTCGGTACCGGTGTCGTTCGTGAAGCAGAACGCGTGCTCCGTCACGGACCAGCGGCAGGCGGTGCAGCTGCCCGGCTCGCAGGTCGCGTCCACGGTGATGTCGTACTACTGGGACCCTGCGTTCTGTCTTGACCCGACGAGGTTCAAGCTCCAGTACATCCAACAGTCCGAGCTGGCAGCTCGGCAGGCACTGATCACCCAGGGACCGGGTGGCTATGGCGCCAACGCGATTCTGACGACGCTGCCGGTCACGAACTCCCCTCGCCCTGTCGTGCACGCACCGGTGCTGGCCACCGGCTTCGCCATCACCTTCCTGATAGACGACGGCAACCACACACAGGTGACGCAGCTGCACCTGACGCCGCTGCTACTGGCGAAGTTGATCACACAGTCCTACGAATCGCGCAGCGGCGAACCGGCGCTGCAGGGCAACCCGCCCTCCATCTTCAAGGATCCCGAGTTCCTGGCGGTCAATCCAGGGTTCAGTTTGGCGAGCAGCGCAGCGCAAGACCGGGCCTACGGCACGAACCTTATCCTGCCCTACCCGACCCAGACGGACACGATCTGGGCTCTGACCAGCTACATCAACGCGGACCCCGAGGCCAGGGCGTGGCTGAATGGGCAGCCGGACGCGTACAGCGGCATGGTGGTCAACCCGACGTTCCGCAACTACGCGCTGCCCCAGTTGGTCACCGCGATCAAGGACACCTGGCCGGATCCGGCCAACTACGTCCATCCTGTCACCGGCCCTGGGACATTTGCAGGGAACGATTGGGCCTGCGCCAAGAATTCCATTCCGCCGTTCTTCAACCTCGTCTCCAATGCCGTATCGGGCCTGGATGGTGCGGCCACCGCGATGTTGAACCGGCAGAACCCCGCCCAGGACAACTGCGACAGCGCAGGGGACGGGTCGTACGGCCAGTTCCTGAAACAGGCACCAGACATCATCGGCAACCGCGCCCTGATCGCGTTGACCAGTACGGCGCAGGCGGCCGAGTACCTGCTGCCGGCGGCGCAACTGCAGGTGCACGACGTCAACGGCAACCGGCTGTGGGCCGGCCCGACGTCGACCTCGATGTCGGCGGCACTGGGCTACACGGTGGAGGACCCGACGACCGGCGTGCTGTCCCTTGACTTCCCGCACCTGGGGCCGGCCGCGTATCCCGGCACCATGCCGGTCTACGCAGCTGTCCCCACCGCCGGCCTGAGCCAGCCGGATGCCAAGGACTACGCGCAGTTCCTGACGTTCGCCGCGACCGACGGGCAGACGCCGGGTACCAGTGCGGGAAACCTGCCACCGGGCTACGCGCCGCTGCCCCCGGCACTGACCGCGTACACATTGGCTGCGGCCACGCACGTCGCGGCACAGGACGGCGTGGTACCGCCGCCGCCGCCGGACCTGCCGGGCACGATCCGGCAACAGGACCAGTTGCCGCCGCCGTTCAACGGTTCGGGCGCCGGTAACGGTGCCGGCAGCGGCTCGCCGAGCTCGGGCTCGTCGCCGAGCTCGGGTTCGCCGAGCGGCAACAACACAGGGCACGGCAACTCGCCGCGGGTGGCCACGGTGGCGGCGACACGGGGCACCGATTCCTGGCTGGCTGCGTGGGGGCTGCCCCTCCTGCTCGGCATCGGCCTGCTGTCCGGAATCGGCGTGCCGTTCGTGCGGGTGGCCGCGCAGCCGGGGCATCCGGCGCGGGTGTTCGTCGGCACGAACGCCGGCCGGCTGGCCAGGCTGTTCCGCCGCCGGAGGTCGGCATGACGGTGGTCGACGAGCAGCCGACCCAGGAGATCGGGGGTGAGGCGCAGGCCACGCAGGCGCGGCCTTCGCCGCCGCGCAGGCCGATGTCGTTCGAGGCCAGGTTGCTCAGCCAGGCACTGCTCATGCTGTGTGTCGGCGTGCTGGGTCTGGTCGCGTACCTGACGGTGGTCAGCCCGATCCAGGAGAACGGTGCCCAGAACCGGCTGTACGCGACGTTCCGCGAGCAGCTGGCCGAACAGACGGCACCGACCGGCGGGTCGATCTCTGCCGGCAGTCCGGTGGCGCTGCTGACCATTCCCGGGCTGAACCTTAACGACGTGGTCGTCGAAGGCACGTCGTCCGGCGACCTGGAGTCCGGGCCAGGGCACGTGCGAGATACGCCACTGCCAGGACAGGCCGGATGGTCGCTGATCTACGGCAAGGCGGCCACGTTCGGTAGCCCGTTCCGGCAGACCGACCGGCTGCGCCCAGGTGACCGGATCAACGTGACCACAGGCGAGGACACCTTCACCTATCGGGTGAGCGGGGTGCGGCGACAGGGGGATCCCGTCCCGACGACGCTGGCGGCCAACGCGGGCCGGCTGACGCTGGAGACCGCGGACAGCGCGAATCCCCTCCAGTTCGGTCACACCGTGTACGTCGACGCGGATCTCCTTGGCACGCCTGCGCAAACACCGGCAGGTCGGCCGACGCTCATCCCGCCCGAAGAGGGTCCGATGATGTCGGACGCGAACGCGAACGTCGCGCTCGTGTTGTGGTTGCAGGCACTCGGCGTGCTGTTGGGCGCCACGGTGTGGGCCAGGCGGGCGTGGGGCAGGCGGGAAGCACTGCTGATCGGCACCCCACTGATCCTGGCTGTCATGTGGAACATCTATGACACGGTGGGCCATCTCCTGCCGAACCTGCTCTGAGCCGGTCGCGCGGTTTCAGGCACGTCGGCGCGGTCTGGACAATTCGACCAGGTCGTCATGCCGGCGTGCCGGATGGTCCAGCCGCTTGACTCAGTTCCCGGCAACCCGGCCACACCGACGTGTCCAGAACAGCGATTGTTTGCCTGATCGTCGCTTCGCTGGGCTTTCCTTCTCCAGAGCCGGTTTCTCGGCATCGGGCTGGGAACGGCTTGCTACGAAGGAGATTTCAATGCTCAGACGCGTTCTCCCCGCCTTACTGGCCGGCACTGCCGCCTTGGCCCTGAGCACACCGGCCACGGCCGCGAGCGCTGTGAGTTTCCAGGTCCTCGGTGAGGTGCCGGTGCCGGGCGGGTTGACGTTCGACGGGGCCACGTTCGGTGGACTGTCCGGTGTCGACTACGACACCGCCAGCGGTACGTGGCGCGCAATCAGCAACGACGGCTCGAACCACGGCCCGGCGCGGTTCTACGACCTGAACCTGGGTACGACGGGAACGGCGTTGCAGGCCAAGGTATCGGCCAACAGCGCATCGTCCTGCGTCAGCGGCGGCCAGGTCGACCTGCTGCGGGCGGACGGCACGCAGTACCCGCCGACGGCCTCCGCTGGTGCGGACACCGTCGCACCGGAGGCGATCCGCTACGACCCGACGACGAAGAACGTGTTCTGGGCCAACCAGGGCGTGAACAACAGCTCGCTGAGCGTCGACCCCGCGGTGCGCGAGTCGGGTGCCACTGACGGGAAGATCGTCACCCAACTGACGGTCCCCACGTCGCAGAAGTCGGCAGGCGGCGTCAGCGGAATCCGGGACGGCGAGGGGATGTCCGGGTTCACGTTCGCCCCCAACGGCTTGCTCGGAGTGTCCACTGTGGCCGGTCCGCTGGTGCAGGACGGCCCGAACCCGACCGCCACCGCGGGCGCCTACACCCGTATCACCGGCCAGAGCCGGTTGTTCGGCTTCGCGATCTCCTGGCAGTACGCCTACCCGCTGGATGCCTTGCCGCTGACCGACGCGAACGGCAACGGCACCAACCTGGTGTCCGACATCCTGTCCATCGACACGACGCACTACCTGGTGATGGAGACGGCTACGGCGCCTGGCAAGGGCTACAGCGTCCGTGTCTACGAGGTGGACGACTCCAGTGCGACCAGCGTGCGGGATGTGCCTGCGCTCGCCGGGAAAACCTTCACCCCGGTGACCAAGACCCTGCTGCTGGACATGTCGACCCTGAACTTGCAGGGTGGCGTGGCCAACTTCTCCGGTCTCACGTGGGGTCCGACACTGTCCAACGGTGACCGCTCACTGGTCTTCGTGTCCGACAACGGTTTCAACTCACAGACCCCGACCCAGGTCCTCGCGCTCGACGTGCACGGCATCTGATCGCACCGGTGCCCGGCGACCACACGGCCGCCGGGCACCACGCTGGTGGGTCAAGGAAGAACTAAGCGACACCGCACGTGTGGCCGGGCAGAGTGATCGAAGAGAACCCGTCTTGTTGCACGATGGCCTGCGCGGCCGGCGAGCACATCCAGCCGGGGTTGGTCGCGGTACCGTCACCGAAGATCGGCACCAGACGGGGGTTGGCGATCTGGCCGTTCCCGTCGACCCGGAGGACGTTGTAGTCGAGATGGGTGGCGCTGAAGCCGGTGGCGTCCAGCTGGATGCCGCTGTCCGAGTATTTGGTCGTGAACAGGGGCACGTCGAACAGACCGATCCGATCGGCGTTGGCGCGGATCGGGGCCGGGTCGTCGTCTTGGACCTGCAGGATGCAGCCGCTGTTGACACCGGCCTGGATGGTGGCGTCGCTGACGCCGATGGAGTTCTCGAAGAACCTGCGGATGCCCGATCCGGGCTGCGGGATGAGGGCCTGGACGGCGTCGGTGCTGGTGGCGCCGAAGTCGCTCCAGTGGCTCGTTGTGCCGGAGGCGCCGCAGCTGTAGATCGTCGTCAGGTTGGCGGTGGTGAGGGTCTGCGGGGCGTTGGTTTCCGGGACGCTCGGGAAGCTGGTGGTCGGGTGCGACGTCGCATAGCGCAGGTCCTCCTGCGCGAACGGCAGGAAGGTCAGGCCTG
>DASYBO010000120.1:0-2659 GCA_036500685.1 Pseudonocardiaceae bacterium
ACATCTCGGCTGTCGGCCACGCGCACATCGACTCGGCCTGGCTGTGGCCGCTGCGCGAGACCGTGCGCAAGGTCGCGCGGACCGCGTCGAACGTGACAGCGCTGATGGACGAGCACCCCGAGTTCGTCTTCGCGATGTCCTCGGCGCAGCAGCTGGCCTGGATCAAGGAGCACCGGCCGGAGGTGTTCGCCAAGGTCGCGAAGAAGGTCGCGGCCGGGCAGTTCGTGCCGGTCGGCGGCATGTGGGTGGAGTCGGACACGAACATGCCGGGCGGCGAGGCCATGGCGCGGCAGTTCGTGCACGGCAAGCGGTTCTTCGCCGAGGAGTTCGGCATCGAGACCGAGGAGGTGTGGCTGCCCGACTCCTTCGGCTACAGCGGCGCGTTGCCGCAACTGGTGGTCGCGTCCGGATCGCGCTGGTTCCTGACCCAGAAGATCTCCTGGAACCAGACGAACAAGTTCCCGCACCACACGTTCTGGTGGGAGGGCCACGACGGCACGCGGGTGTTCACCCACTTCCCGCCCGCCGACACCTACAACTCGGAGATCCTCGGCCGCGAACTCGCGCACGCCGAGCACAACTTCCAGGAGAAGGGCGGTTCGACACGCTCGCTGCTGCCCTTCGGCCACGGTGACGGCGGTGGTGGCCCCACCCGCGAGATGCTCGCCCGCGCGGCGCGACTGTCCGATCTGGAGGGTTCGTCGCGGGTGGTGATCGAACCGCCGAAGGAGTTCTTCGCCAAGGCCGAGGCCGAGTACGGCAACGCTCCGGTCTGGGTCGGCGAGCTGTACCTGGAGTTCCACCGAGGCACTTACACCAGCCAGGCCAAGACCAAGCAGGGCAACCGGCGCAGCGAGCATCTGCTGCGCGAGGCCGAACTGTGGGCCGCGACAGCAACGGTCCGCTTGGGCGCGGAGTACCCGTACGAGGCGCTGGACCGGTTGTGGAAGCGGGTGCTGCTCAACCAGTTCCACGACATCCTGCCGGGCAGCTCGATCGCCTGGGTGCACAAGGAGGCCGAACGCACCTACGCCGCGATCGCCGAGGAGCTGACCGGCATCATCGACGGCGCGCAGCGCACGCTGGCGGGCGAGGGCGCGCGGACCATCCTGTTCAACGCGGCCCCGCACCCCGACAACCACATCGCCGCGCTCGGCGCAGCACCGAAACCGGAGGCGACCGGCACGGTCTCGGTGACCGCGGCCGACGGTGGCTTCGTCCTCGCCAACGAGACGCTCCAGCTCACCATCGACGGCAACGGCCTGTTCTCCTCCTGCTACGACAAGGCCGTCGACCGCGAGGTGCTCGCGCCCGGCAAGCACGGCAACCTGCTGCAACTGCACCAGGATCTGCCGAACCAGTGGGACGCCTGGGACGTGGACTCCTTCTACCGCAACACGGTCACCAACCTGACCGAGGCCGACGAGGTCGAACTGGAGCTCTCCGAACCGGATCGGGCGACGGTGCGGGTGGTGCGGCGGTTCGGCTCGTCAACGGTGAAGCAGTGGCTGACGCTGCGGGCCGGGTGGCGGCGGATCGACATCGAGACCGAGGTCGACTGGCACGAGACCGAGAAGTTCCTCAAGCTGGCGTTCCCGATCGACGTGCAGGCCGACCGCTCGACGTCGGAAACCCAGTTCGGCCACCTGCACCGGCCGACGCACGCCAACACCAGTTGGGACGCGGCCAAGTTCGAGATCTGCGCGCACCGCTGGATTCGTGTCGGCGAGCCCGGTTACGCTGTCGCGCTGACCAACGACTCCACCTACGGCCACGACGTGACCAGGGCGGCCCGCGAGGGCGGCGGGACGACCACGACCATCCGGGCGTCACTGCTGCGCGCGCCGCGTTTCCCCGACCCGGACACCGACCACGGCGTGCACCGCCTGCGGCACGCGCTCGCGCCGGGTGCGATGATCGCCGACGCGGTCATCGAGGGCTACCGCACCAACCTGCCGATCCGCGAGATCACCGGCGGCAACGCGGTCGATCCCCTGGTGGCAGTGGACAATGACGCGGTGGTGGTGGAGTCGGTGAAGCTGGCCGACGACCGCTCCGGCGACGTGGTGGTGCGCCTCTACGAGGCGACCGGCGCCCGCGCCAGGGCCCGGCTGACGGCTGGCTTCGCGCTCGGCACCGCGGTCTCGACGGACCTGTTGGAGCGCAACTGGGCCAACACGGTGTACTACGAGATCGCGGAGGGCGGTATCGATCTGGCCATGCGCCCGTTCGAGATCCTCACCCTCCGACTGTCCATCAAGGACTGACAAGAACTGGGCACGGCGGCCGGGCGCGTCACCCGGTCGCCGTATTGCCGGATGGGGGGTGACAAACCAACACGTATGTCACCTTGTCAAGTTGAGTGGATGGCTGCAAGATGGGCCCCTGCGCCGACCGTTACTTTCTGACCAGATGCGGGGCTCAACGATGAGAATCCGAACCGGACTGTTGACCGTCGGCGTCGCCGGCTGCCTCGTGCTGACCGGCTGCATCGGCCAGTCGCCTGCCAGCAGCGGCAACTCGGACACGCAGCTCAACGCGAACGCCAAGGACGTCACGCTGAGCATCTCGTCCAACTCGATCGTCGGCGGCAAGAACGACACCGGCGCGCGATGGATCACCCAGTACGTGATCCCGGCGTTCACGCAGATGGAGAAGG
>DASYBO010000121.1:0-4249 GCA_036500685.1 Pseudonocardiaceae bacterium
CTATCTGGCTCGCCTGCGCGGTGCGATCGACGCGGCCCGCGCCGTGGACATACCGGTGATCCACGTGGTCGTCGGGTTCCGCGCCGGGCATCCCGAAGCCAGCCCCCGCAACAAGATGCTCGCGATGCTCAGTTCGCTCGACGGCGGGATCGGGTTCACCCCCGATGACGCGGGTGCCGAAATCCACCCGGACGTCGCGCCACTGCCCGGTGAACCCATCGTGTCCAGGACCCGGCTGAGCGCATTCCCCGGCACCGACCTGGAAGTACTGCTGCGCGCTCGCGAGATCGACGGCATGGTGCTCGCGGGCATCGCCACCAGCGGCGCCGTGCTGTCCACCCTGCGTCAAGCCGCCGATCTGGACTTTCGCCTCACCGTGCTGGTGGACGCCTGCCTCGACCCGGACGCCGAGGTGCACGGGGTGCTCACCGAGAAGGTCTTTCCGATCCAGGCCGACGTCGTCACCGTCGACGACTGGATCACCTCGATCAAGTGAGCATCAGCCGGATACCGAGTTCGAAATGGTCATCGTCGGTCGTGCCGAGCAGGATCGGCAATGCCTGCGCGGCCAGCGGAAACCGCGCCGGATCGACCGACGCCTTCAGCTCGTCGAGCTGGCCGTCGCCACTCAACTGCGCCAACGTTTGGGTTTCGACGCAGAAACCGACGATGAAGTGGCGCAGCAGCGACGTGCGCTGCGCCGCCTCGACAGGCGAGGCACCGATTTCCCGCCAGGCGTCCAGCACCGATTCGATCACGTCGAATCCGGCCGGGGTGCTGGCGAGCGTGCCCGCGAAGACCCTGGCACCGTCGCGGTGGCTGAGCATGGTGCGCCGCAACGCCCGCGCCCAACGGGTGATGCATTCCCGCCCTGGGGCGCGTCGATCCGCGGCGGTCATCAGTGCTGTGGCATCCTCGCTCATGGCCGCCGCCATCGACCGGAAAATGTCCTCTTTAGACTTAACGTGGAAGTACAGCGAAGCAGCCTGAACACCCAGCTGAGCAGCGAGCGTGCGCATGGTGACACCCTCGATGCCGTTCGCGTCCAGCACGCGCAGCGCCGCCCGCGCGATCACTTCGCGATTCAATTTCCCAGCCACCCCAGCATTCTAACCGGAGGACGAGAGATGTCCCTCGATACCGACAACCCCGGGCCCGTGATCATTGCCGGAGCCGGGCCGACCGGTCTGACCCTCGCGACCGAACTGCGGCGCCGCGATGTCGATGTGCTGCTGCTCGACCGCCAACCGCATCGCGGCGTCGATGGCTCCCGCGCTGCCGGACTCCAGCCGCGCACGATCGAACTGCTCGACCAGCGCGGCGTCGCAGATCGATTCCTGGCCCTTGGCTCGCCAAGCAACCTGCCCAACTTCGCGGGTATCAAACTCGACTATGCACCGCTCTCGACCCGCTTCCCGGCCCTCAACATCCTGCAATCCGAGACCGAGCAGATCCTCGACGAACTCGCCACCGAACTCGGTGCCCCGGTGCGTTGGGCGACCTCGGTCACGGACGTGCGCCAGAACGCCGAGGGCGTCGAGGTCACCGTCGACGGACCGGATGGCACCGAAACCCTCTCCGGCAGCTACCTGGTCGCCTGCGACGGCGGCCGTAGCACCATCCGCAAGCTGCTCGGCGTCGGCTTTCCCGGCACCGACGCGACCATGGTGAACCTGCTCGGTGACGTCGAACTCGAGGACCCGCCGGAGCAGCCGAAGCAACTGGAACGGCACGAGGCCGGGCTGATCTCGGTGTTGCAGATCCAGCCCGGCTGGTATCGGATCGTCGCCACCCAACGCGAACGCCAGGCCGATCCGCGCGATCCGGTGACCTTCGAGGAGATGCGAGCGGCGGTGGAGAAGATCGCCGGGACCGACTTCGGCATGCACACCGCGAGATGGTTGTCCTCGTTCACCGACGCGACCCGTCAGGCGGAGCGCTATCGCGTCGGCCGGGTGGTCCTGGCCGGAGACGCCGCGCACATCCATCTCCCGGTGGGCGGCCAGGGCCTGAACATGGGCATCCAGAACGCCTTCAACCTCGGCTGGAAGCTTGCGGCGGTGCTGCGCGGCGAGGCACCCGACACCTTGTTGGACACCTATCACGACGAACGGCACGCCGTCGACGGCGACGTCCTGAAGCTGATTCGAGCGCAGTCGCTGCTCGTCTCCGAGAACCCGAAAGCAGCCGACCTTTCCGAGGTCGTGACCCGGCTCATCGGCCTTGACGAAGTCAATCGCTATCTCGGCAACATCCAGGCCGGTCTCGACATCCGCTATCCCATGCCGGGTAACCATCCACTGCTCGGCCGCCGAGTCCCTGACGCCGACATCAGAACGTCCAATGAGGACAAGCGGGTGTTCGGACTGTTGTGGTCGGCCAAGCCGGTGCTGCTGGACCTGTCGGCAACGGCGAGTCTCACCGATGCGGCAGCCGGATGGGCGGACCGGATCGACGTGGTCGCGGCAGAATGCCGCGCGCGGACCTGGGAAGTACCCGGCGTCGGCACCATCCCGGCACCTGCCGCCGTGCTCATCCGGCCCGACGGCCACGTGGCCTGGGTGAGCGACGGCGACCCGGACCTCACCGCACTGCACCAAGCCCTCACGACCTGGTGCGGCCCGGCCTCGACTCCCCTCTAGGAGGCGGCGTAGTCAATCTTGAAAACCCAGACATACTGGCCGCTGCGCTGGGCGGCCTTCGGCACCTCGACCACCAGGGCGCCGTGGTTGTCCAGCGACCAGTCGAGCTCGCGGCCGGGATAGCCGAGCAGGGTGACCCGGTCGCCCCGCCGGATCGGCACCGGCGCCGCGACCACCAGTCGGTCGGTCGGCTGGCCGAGGGAGTGGATGTAGAAGGCGCTGTTGGGGCGAACGGTGAACCGCAGCTCGCCCAGTTGCGCCATGCGCGACCAGTACGTGGTGCCTTGGATGGCCTCGCCGTTGACCCGCAACCACTCGCCGGTCTCCACCAGTCGCCGGACCATGATGTCCGGGATGGTGCCGTCCGCCTTTGGACCGATGTCCAGCAGGAAGTTTCCGTTCTTGCTGACGATGTCCACCAACGACCGCACGACCTGTTCGGTGGTCATGTACTGCGTGTCGGCGGTCAACTGGTTGTAGCCGAACGAATACGGATCGAGCCCCCTGGTGGCTTCCCATTTCGCGATGACCGTGTTGGCGTAGGTGGTGTATTCGGGTGTTGTGTAGTCCCAGACCGGCACGCCACCGCGATTGTCCACGGTCACGTCCTTCGGTCGCGGCCGGTTCTTCGCCCGGTTGAAGTATTCGGCCAACACGTCCGGTGTGTCGTTGGCCTTGTTCATGTCGTACCAGATGATGTCCGGGTCGAAGTTCTCGACGAGTTCGAGCACCTGCTTGGTCTGGTAGTCGCGCACGTAGTCGCGGCCGGTCTGATAACCGGTGTAGGGCACGGGTTGCAGCGTGTACGGGTTGCGCGGGCCGTGGCCCTGCCAGGGTAGGTCCGGGTTGAACCATTCCGGCAGCGAATAGTAGAGGCCGCGTTTGAGCTGTGGCGCGTGCGCCGCCGCGGCGTCCAACAACGCCTTGACCAGATCACGACGCGGACCCATCTGCACGGAGTTGCGGCCGGAAACCGCCGAGTTCCACAGGGAGAAACCGTCGTGGTGTTTGGCCGTGAATACGAAGTACTCGGCACCGGATTGTTCGATCAACCGAATCCAGGCGGCCGGATCGTAGTTCGCCGCGGTGAATCGAGGAATGAAGTCGTCGTAGTTGAAGTTCTCGCCATAGGTCTGCCGGTGGTAGGCATAGGTCGGATTGTTCGGCAGGCCCATACGCTGCCAGTACCATTCCGCGGGGTCGCGCCCGACGGTGGCCCAAGCTGGCACCGAGTAGACGCCCCAGTGGATGAAGATGCCGAACTTGGCGTCGTTGAACCAGTACGGCGCCTGGTGAGTGGTCAGCGACGCGACGGTGGGCTGATAGTCCGGCACGCCAAGGGTCAGTGTGGCGGGTCGGTGCGCCAGCGCGCCGTCCTCGGCTCGCAGCGCCACCAATCCGGGGGCCGAGGTGCCGGGCGCGGTGGCGCTGGCGATCCCGATCCGAACCCTGGCCTGTTCGCCCGGGGCCAGCGCGCCGATCCGAGCCGGCGCGACACATCGCGCTCCGGGCGCATCGAGCGTGACGGTCAGCTTGTCGCGCTCGTCCAGCCACACCGTGCCGGCGTTCACCACGATCGCCTCGACCGACTGGTGGCCGTCCACCAG
>DASYBO010000122.1:0-3340 GCA_036500685.1 Pseudonocardiaceae bacterium
TGCGGCGCCGGGCGCAGCCGCACAACGTGGGGGAAAACGCGTACCGGCCGGTCAAAGCTGTAGCTGGTGCGATGCTCCAGCGCCACTTTGATGGTCATAACCGCCCATCACATCACGACCGCAAGATCGGCGCAGCGCGGCCCGATTCGGCCCTGTGGTGATTTAGACGGAGTGGCGTAACCGGGATTGGCCGCTGACTGTTCTTAGGATCGCTCGGGTGGACGATCGTTACGGCTCGGACGTACTCGCGCGCGACCCGCACGGCTCGCGCAGGACCCGGTCGGTTGAGTTGCCAATAGAACTGGGCATGGTCGTTGAGGACGCGCAGACCGGCTATGTGGGCGCGGTGGTGCGTGTCGAGTACGGGCGGATGGAGCTCGAGGACCGGCACGGCCGAACCAGGCCGTTCCCGATTGGTCCGGGATATCTCGTCGACGGCAAACCGGTGATCCTGACCGCGCCGCTACGTCCGTCAGCCAAGACCGTCACCCGGACGGCGTCCGGCTCGGTGGCGGTGACCGGAGCGCGTGCGCGGGTAGCCCGGACCGGCCGGATCTACGTGGAGGGCCGTCACGACGCCGAGCTGGTCGAGCAGGTGTGGGGCGATGATCTGCGGATCGAGGGGGTCGTGGTCGAATACCTCGGCGGCGTCGACGATCTGGTCGGCATCGTCGAGCAGTTCCGGCCGGGCCCGCAGCGACGGCTCGGCGTGCTCGTCGACCACCTGGTGGCTGGCTCGAAGGAATCGCGACTGGCCGACGCGGTGCGCCGCGGCCCGGGCGGCGCGCACACCCTGGTGGTCGGGCATCCGTTCGTCGACATCTGGCAAGCCGTCAAACCGGCCCGGTTGGGTCTCGCCGAGTGGCCGGTCATCCCGCGCGGAATCGAGTGGAAGCACGGGATCTGCCAAGCCCTGGGCTGGCCGCACGCCGACCAGGCCGACATCGCCGCGGCGTGGCGTCGCATCCGCGGCCGGGTCCGGGACTGGACGGATCTCGACGCGGCGCTGATCGGCCGGGTGGAGGAGCTGATCGACTTCGTCACCCAGCCCAGCTGCGGCTAGGGGGTCGGTGCCGCGACGGACCCGCCGGAAAGCCGGCGGTAGGTGTAGACCTGGACCAGCAACGCGACCGGGCCGGCCACGATGATGCCGATGCCGCAGGCCAAAAAGCCCAGCAGCACGATCAGAACCTGGGTCAGCAAGGACACCAGCGTGCTGCCGATATGCGACCTGACCGTGGCGAAGCTGGCCTTCAGCGCATCGATCGGCGATAGCCCGCGATCTATGGCGAACGCGATCGTGAACAGCGCGAAGAAGGTAAAGACAAGGATCAACACGAGCGACAACAAGGCCAACAGGAAGCTGGGCACCAGCGCCGGCAAGTTCAATACCGCGCTGATCAGTGCGAGCAATAGGGCAGCCAGGATGACGGTGCCGAAGTTGCGCGGCTTGAAGAACGAGCCGACGGTCACCGGTCGGCCGTCGGCGATGTCGAGTGCCCCGGACAAAAACGCTGCCTGCACGAAAATGCCGAAGGCGAACGCCACGATCTGCAGTACCAGGAAGCTGCCGCCGCTCAGGCCCCCCGCAAACGACGCGCCGTAATCCTGGTCGGTGCCGGCCGTGTTGGCTTCAGCACCGCCCAGCAACACGAACACCAGCCCGTGCAGCACGGCACCGATCACGAAGTACACCAGGGCCGCCAGGATCAGCGGACCGAGGTTCTTACTGAACTTGTTCCATGCCCAGCTGAGCGCGGCACCGATGTCGAACGGCGCTCCGGGCGGTGGCGGGTAGCCGGGGGGCGGGCCATATCCAGAAGGGGGCCCGTAGCCGGGAGGTGGCGGATAGCCAGGAGGCGGCCCGTAACCGGGAGGTGGCGGCCCGTAGCCGGGAGGCGGCGGTGGTGCGCCATACCCCGGTTGGGGTGGGCCGTATCCCGGGGGTGGCCCGGAGGGCGGTCCGTAGCCGGGCGGTGGCCCGGAGGGCGGTCGGTAGCCGGGAGGCGGTCCGTAGCCGGGCGGCGGGTAGTCACGCTGATTGGGGTTATCGCCCCAAGGCTCGCTCGGGTCGCCGGGGTGCTCCGGAGGTTGGCTCATAACCGCTCCTGCCTCGTCGTCGGGGAGTTGTGCAGGTGTGCTCCGCGAACTTAGCAAGTATTCAGCGGCCCCGCTGCGACCTAACACTGCGCGCCGACGTGTCCTGCAGACATGGTATGCCTGACACCGTGTCCGACGGTCTGTTCGACGTCCCCGACGCGACCAGCGTTGGCGCGGGCGCGCAGGGCGGTTCGGCCGCCGCACCGTTGGCGGTGCGAATGCGCCCGGTCAGTCTCGACGAGGTCGTCGGGCAGGACCACCTGCTGCAGCCCGGCTCGCCACTGCGCCGACTGGTCGAGGGCTCGGGGGTGGCGTCGGTCATCCTCTACGGTCCGCCCGGCAGCGGTAAGACCACGTTGGCAGCGCTGGTCTCGCAGGCCACTGGCCGTCGGTTCGAGGCGTTGTCGGCGTTGTCGGCCGGAGTCAAAGAAGTCCGCGCGGTGATCGATACCGCGCGCCGCGCCGCCGCGCACGGCGAGCAGACCGTGCTGTTCATCGACGAGGTGCACCGCTTCTCCAAGACCCAGCAGGACGCGTTGCTGTCCGCGGTGGAGAACCGGGTGGTGCTGCTGGTGGCGGCGACGACCGAGAACCCGTCATTTTCCGTGGTCGCGCCGCTGCTGTCGCGGTCGCTGATCTTGCAGCTGCGCCCGCTGACCGCCGACGACGTCCAGACCGTGGTGCAGCGCGCGATCGACGACGAGCGCGGCCTGGCCGGCCGGGTGCAGGTGACGCCCGAGGCTGTCGATCTGCTGGTCCGGCTGGCCGCCGGCGATGCCCGGCGCGCGTTGACCGCGCTGGAGGTGGCGGCCGAGGCGGGGGAGCGAGTCACCGTCGAGGTCATCGAGCAGTCGCTGGACAAGGCGGCCGTCCGCTACGACCGCGACGGCGATCAGCACTACGACGTGATCAGCGCCTTCATCAAGTCGGTGCGCGGCTCCGACGTGGACGCCGCGCTGCACTACCTGGCCAGGATGCTGGTCGCCGGTGAGGACCCCCGGTTCATCGCGCGCCGGCTGATGATTTTGGCCAGCGAGGACATCGGGATGGCCGATCCGACCGCGCTGCAGACCGCGGTCGCCGCGGCGCAGACCGTGCAACTGATCGGCCTGCCCGAAGCTCAGCTGACCTTGGCGCACGCCACCGTGCACCTGGCCACCGCGCCCAAGTCCAACGCCGTGACCACGGCGCTGGGCGCGGCGATGGCCGACATCAAAGCCGGCAAGGCCGGGCTGGTGCC
>DASYBO010000123.1:0-3437 GCA_036500685.1 Pseudonocardiaceae bacterium
GACGATCTCGGCTACATCTACGAGCTCGAGCGGAACTACGATCTGGCCGCCGACTGCTATGAGAAATGCCTGGAGATCTACCGGAGAATAGGAACCTCGTCGCTGGTGGACACCTTGGAAAGTCTTGCCAGAGGTGTATGCCGCGCGGGGAAGGGCCGATCGGGCCCGGTGCGCGGCCGAGGAAGCACGGAAACTCAAGAACGCGTACGGGGATTCCTACGAAACCGGAGCGAGCTGGTTCGAGCTGGCGGCCGACGCCAACCAGCGCGATTCATGATACCGGGGCGGTTCCTCGGCCTGGTGGTGTCCGTCGGTCAACGCGTGTGACAAGCGTTGTCGGCGAGTAACCCGCGCAGGCGGAGGTCAACGCGCGCGCCGGACGGAACCGACCTTGGCAGGAAAGTGCACAGTTTCTGTCCTTGCTGGGCGTGTGGTTCGTGTGGGCGGTGGTCTAGGTTCAGGGCGGGCCTCGTACGGAGGACGCTCGTGAACAGGGGAGACATGACGGAATTCAATCGCCGCAACGTGTTGAAGGTCGCAGCCGGTCTTGCGGCGGTCGGCGGAGCAACCGCCGTCGGCGGGGGCGCGTTGCTGGCCGAACCGGCGCAGGCGGCGACCACCGTGCCAGTCGGCTCGCCAGGTAGCGGATCGACATCGACCATCGGCGAATTTCTGTTGCGGCGGTTGAAGGAAGCCGGGATCGCGCACGCGTTCGGCGTGCCCGGCGACTACAACCTCGAATTCATGCAGCAGATCGACGACACGCAGGACATCACCTGGGTCGGCACCTGCAACGAGCTCAACGCCTCCTACGCCGCCGATGGCTACGCCCGCCTCAACGGCCTCGGCGCCGTGATCGTCACGAACGGGGTCGGTGCGCTGAGCGCGATCAACGGCATCGGCGGCGCGTACGCCGAGCACGTGCCCGTCATCTGCATCGTCGGCAGCCTGCCGCTGGTCGCGCTCGAACAGAACCGGCTGATGCACCACACCCTTGCCGACGGCGGCCGTGACGAGTTCCTTCGCGCCTTCGCTCAGGTCACCGCCGCCCAGGCGCAGCTCACCCCGCAGAACGCGGCGGCCGAGATCGACCGGGTGATTCTGGCCGCGTGGCAACTCAAACTCCCGGTCTACCTCGAACTTCCCTCCGACGTCGCCTACCTCGACATCCACGTCCCCACCGATCCCCTCCGGCTCACCCCGCCGCCCAGCGACAACGAACGGCTCGCCTCGGCCAGCAAGGCGATCGTCGCGCGGTTCAACGCGGCCAAGACGCCCGCCGTGCTCGTCGATCTGGACACCGCCCGCTTCGGCGTCGCGCCGGAAATCACGCAGCTGGCGCAGAAACTCAGCATGCCGATCGCGTGCGTCAACACGGCCAAGGCCGTCATCGACGAGACGCTGCCCAACTACATCGGCATGTACACGGGCGCGGGCAGTAACCCGGCCGTGCGCACGGCTATCGAGAGCAGCGACTGCCTGCTGACCATTGGCTATCGCCGGGTCGACACGACCTCCGGCTACTTCTCCGACAACCTGCCCGCCAGCACCATCAGCGCCAGCGGCTACGCGGTCGAGGTCGACGGAGTGAACTACCAGGCGGTCACCCTCAAGGACCTGCTCGACGCCGTCATCGGTGCCGTCAACCCGGTAAGCGGGCGGACGATTCCGCGCGCGGCAGCGGCTCCCGCCGCACCCAAACCGGCGGCGAGCAGCCCGTTGACCCAGGCCGCGATGTGGCAGGCGGTCCAGGGCTTCGTCCAGAAGGGCGACGTGATCATCGCCGAGGACGGCACCTCGGAAGCCGGTGGCTGGGGACTGAGCCTGCCGAGCGGCTGCACCTTCATCACCCAGGCGGTCTGGGGTTCGATCGGTTACACCGTCGGATCTCTGCTCGGGACCCTGTTCGCCGCGCCGTCGCGGCGGCACCTGCTGTGCGTCGGTGACGGGTCCTTCCAGCTCACCGCGCAGGAGCTGTCGACCATGCTGCGCCACGACCTCAAGCCGGTCATCCTGCTCGTCAACAACGGCGGCTACACCATCGAACGGGCGATTCTGGGCAAGAACGCGCCCTACAACGACGTCGCCAACTGGTCCTACGCGCAACTGGCGCAGGTGTTCCGGCCGGGCAGCAACGCGCTGAGCGTGCGTGTCCAGACCGTCGGCGATTTCCAGAACGCGCTCAACACCAACCACGACGGCCTGATGTTCATCGAGGCGGTACTGGGACCGGACGACGCGTCTGCGGGCCTGATCGCCGCCGGTCACGTGCAGGCGAACCTCGACTACGGACCCCGAGGCCCGCAGACCCGGCCCGGCATCCAGCTCTGACCGGAGCCGGTCACCCACCGAAAGGACGGCACCGCCATGCCCACTTCCGCGCCTCGTGCAGGCACCACCGCTGCGATCCTGCTCGGCGTGCTGCTCGTCAGCGCGGGAATCGCCGCCTGTGGCGGCGATCCGGGCACGAGCACACCCGCGGCCCCCACCCCGGCCGGAACGTCGACGGCCGGGGTGCAGGGGAGCGGCGCCACGACCCCCGCGCAGTCCTCCGCGGGCGACACGGTCGTGTACACGATCACCGGCGGCTACGCGAGCAACATCACCTCGGTCGCGCCCGGCGGCTCGTACCAGACCACGCACATCACCAGCCTGACCGCGCTGCCCTGGTCGAAGTCGTTCTCGATCCCGGCAGGTACGGAAGGGCCGGTGATGGAGCTGGAGGCCGAGAACGGCAGCAGCGGTTCGATGGGCTGCTCGATCACGGTCAACGGTCAGACGGTCGCGTCTGACACCTCGTCCGGCGAGTACCGGGTCGTCAACTGCACCAAGGCAGGGTCATAACGTTGCACTGAGCCAGTGCTCGCTCGTGCTGTGACGGTCAACGTTCGCCGGGTTGTCAGGCTGCAGCGGTGAGGGGGTCGGCCGCCCCAGCGGTTGCCGATTTGTGTGCCAGTGTTATACGACTGTTATATTTGCTTGTGAGTGCATGACCGCTAGTACAGCGCTCCGATACACGCTGCCGAAGCGTTGTACGGTATGAAGGAGACCCCGCTGACCGACGCGCCGCCGACGCATCGGCTGAGGCATGGCACCGCAACGGCGACACGGAATCATCTCGGCTGGTCCGAACGTTGCTTGACCAGGCCAGGATCAACCCGGGCGAGCCAGGGGCGGTGGCTCCGGTGTCATGTTTGAGGAGCACCGCGAGGTCCAGCAGCCGGTCAGCCTGGTTGCTGTCCCAGCCGACCTTGGCGGCTGCACAACTATCAGCGCGGTCGGCACGTTGAGCTTGGCCCGAGGCGCTCGCTGGGTGATCAATCGGTGGTGCCTTCATGGCCGCGATCAGGCTCTGGCGATGGTTTGACGTCGGAGGTTGTAGAGCCGCCTGGCTTCGCTGGTCATGCGCGTGGCGTTGTCCAGCGCGACGGTGACGC
>DASYBO010000124.1:0-22407 GCA_036500685.1 Pseudonocardiaceae bacterium
CGATCTGCGCGTCCACCGGGTCGGCGCGGTCGGAGGCTTGCAGGCCCTCGACGAACGAGCCCGCGATCTTGAGCTCCCTGACCGCCAGGTGCCGCAGGTAGGCCAGGTACGAGTAGCCGGTGCCGAAGTCGTCGATGGCGATCCGCACGCCCATCGCGTCCAGGGTGCGCAGGGCCTCAAGCGGCGCGTCCGAGGTGCTCATGATCGCGCTCTCGGTGACTTCAAGCTGTAGCAGCCGCGCGGGCAGTCCGGTGTCCTCCAGCGCCTTGCAGACCTCGGCGACCAGGTCGGGTTCGCGGGACTGGCGCACCGCCAGGTTGACGCTGATGTAGGGCGCGTCGTCGCCGAACTCGTCGAGCCAGCGCCGTGCCTCCGCGCACGCGGTGCGCAGCACCCACCTGCCCAGCGACACGATCAGGCCGGTCTCCTCGGCCAGTTCGATGAACCGGTCCGGGCCGAGGCGGCCGAACTCCGGGTGCTGCCAGCGGACCAGCGCTTCGACCCCGACGGTGCGTTCGTCGCCGAGCCGGACGAGCGGCTGGTAGTCGACGAAGAACTCCTCGCGCTCCATCGCCGCCGGCATCGCTGCCGCGAGGGCGAAGCGGGCGACCTCGTAGGCGTTGCGCTCGGAGTCGTAGAGCGCCCAGCGGCCCCGGCCGTCGGCCTTGGCCCAGTACTGGGTGATGTCCGCGTCGCGCATGAAGTCGGCGGCATTGGTGGCGGCGACGGCGCGTTCGACAACGCCGATGCTGGCCGCTACCGCGAGTTCGTGGCCGTCGATGCGGACCGGCGGGTTCAATGTGGACAGTACGGTCTCGGCGATGGCGATCACATCGGACGGGCCGTTGGTGCCCTCGACGAGGACGACGAACTCGTCGCCGCCCATCCTGGCGATCATCCTGCGCTCGCCCGCGACGGATTCGGCCAGCCGGGTCGCCACCGCGACCAGCAGCCGGTCGCCGACGTCGTGGCCGAGGCTGTCGTTGATGACCTTGAAGCCGTCCAGGTCGAGGTAGGCGAGGCCGATCCGGTCCGGGGCGGTGCCGGGCGAGTCGAAGATCTCGGCAAGCCGCTCGGTGAACAGGGCCCGGTTGGGCAGGCCGGTGAGCGGGTCGTGGGTGGCCTGGTAGCGCAAGGTCTCCTGCAGGTCGTGCCGGTCGGTCACGTCCTCGATCATGGACACCAGGTAGAGCGGGGCGCCGATGTCGTCGCGGACCAGGGAGACGGTCAGGTTGGCCCAGGCCCAGCTGCCGTCCGGCCGGAGCAGCCGCTTCTCAACCTGGTAGTGGTCGAGTTCGCCGCGCAGGACCCGTTCGTAGGCGAACCAGAGCCCGTCGCACACGTCGACCGGATGCATGTAGTCGCGGACGTTGCTGGTCATCAGTGTTTCGCGGCTGGCACCCATCATCCTGATTAACGCGCCGTTGACGTCGATGATCCGGCCGGTGAGGTCGGAGATGCCGATTCCGATTGCGGCGTCGGCGAACATGGCACGGAACTTGGCCTCACTGGCGCGCAGCGCGGCTTCGGCCTCGTCGCGTGCGTCGAGCACGGCGCCGCGAATGGCTTCCTGTTCCCGCAGGGTGCGCAGGCGCAGCGCGTGCGCGTAGCCGGCGGCCAGTGCGCCCTGGAGTTCGGCGATCCGGTCAAGGCACCACGGCGCCGGTTCGACGCCGAGTTCGGGCAGCAGGCGTTCGCCGACGATGTGCACCGAGCGGTGCAGGCTGGCCGGGGTGGTGAAGTGCGCGTTGACGAGTTCGACGCCGGCGTCGTGCGCGGCCTGCGGATCGAACGTCTCGCCGCCCAGCGCCTCGACGAGTTCGCCCGCGAGTTTGTCGAGCAGGTCGGCGACTTCCGCGCCGCTCATCGGCACGTAGCTGGTGCCGGCAAGGGCCGCGGCCCAGCCGAGCGCGAAGGAACGGACCGCCGAGGACGCCGCGTGGCCGACCGGGATGACGCCGGCAGGCGCGCGACGATGGGCTGAGGATCTGGTCATCTGCACCGACCGCCCAGGTTGAGGTGGCCAGTGTTGCGGTCCGCGGTCGGCTGCGCGACACCCGACCGCCGATTCGGGCGTTTCACCCCAGCAACCCCTCTCGCTTCACTTGCACACGATCGCTCGTGGTGACGCAGCGAGCATACGGCCGACCGAGAGATCTACCTACTGAACTCCTGTGGGTGAATAAGGCAGTTCTTATTCGTAACAGGGCGAACCTGGCAGTTCAGTGACTCGGTCGTGATCCGGCACCATGCGCGAACGAGGCGGTCTCCGGACCTCGCGCAGGGGCGTTCTGGCTGCTCATCCTGGGCATCACCCGGCGCAGATCGTCGAGAAGCAGCTCGCCGAGATCTCGGCTGAACCCGTTGCGCACGACGATGCGCAGTGCGGCCAGGTCCGTCCTGTTGGCTGGGAAGGTGTAGGCCGGGACCAGCCAACCACCCATTCTCAGGCTCGCTGATACATCGAACACCGAGTAATTGGTGACGTCCTCTTTCAGGGTGAATGCGAATACCGGCAGTTCATCGCCCCTGGTCAGCAATTGGAACGGACCGAGTTCGGCGATCTCGCCGGAGAGCCAGGTGGCCACGTCGCGGCAGGTCTGCTGGACCCTGCGGTAGCCGTCGAAACCGAGCCGGACGAAGTTGTAGTACTGCGCGGCCACCTGAGCGCCGGGCCGGGAGAAGTTCAGCGCGAAGGTCGGCATGTTGCCGCCGAGGTAGTTGACGTTGAACACCAGTTCCTCGGGCAGCGCCGCGTTGTCCCGCCACACCACCCAGCCGACACCAGGGTAGACAAGGCCGAACTTGTGGCCGGAGGTGTTGATCGAGGCCACCCTGGGCTGACGGAAGTCCCAGTCGATGTCGGGATCGCAGAACGGGGCGATCATCGCGCCGGACGCGCCGTCCACGTGCACCGGGATGTCGAGGCCGGTCCTGTCCTGCAACTCGTCCAGCGCCGCGCAGACCTCGGCCACCGGCTCGTAGGCTCCGTCGAAAGTGGACCCCAGGATGACGACGACACCGATGGTGTTCTCGTCGCAGAGCTTGACCGCCTCCTCCGCCGAGAGGATGAACCGGTCGCCCTCCATCGGCACCAGTCGCGGTTCGACCTCCCAGTAGTTGGCGAACTTGTCCCAGCAGATCTGCACGTTGATGCCCATGACGATGTTGGGCTTGTCGGTCGACTTGCCGGCCGCGCGGCGCTTTTTCTGCCAGCGTCGCTTGAGCGCGAGGCCGCCGAGCATGCACGCCTCGCTGGACCCGGTGGTGGAGCAGCCGATCGCGGTCTCCGGATCGGCCGCGTGCCACAGGCCGGCGAGCATCCGCACGCAGCGGGCCTCCAGCTCGGCCGTGCGCGGGTACTCGTCCTTGTCGATCATGTTCTTGTCGAAGCATTCGGTCATCAACCGGGTGGCCTGGGATTCCATCCAGGTGCTGACGAACGTGGCCAGGTTCAGCCGGGCATTGCCGTCGAGCATCAATTCGTCATGCACGATTTGATACGCGATATCCGGATCAATGCCGCGTGCCGGAAAAACGGTTTTCGGCACCCGGATCGGTTCTCTGGTGAAGATCGGATTCACCGAGACATCGCCGCTGTGCGTCGGGTGGCGGTCTTTTCCTGACGGGTGCTGCAAAGGCATACCGGGACAGTAACGAGCCGACCCGCGCTCCGCAGGGCACGCGCCGACTCGAGATGCGGTATCGACCGAATGGCGTCAGCCTGTAGTCCGAACAGCGCACGGCCACAAACAGGCGCGCCACGACCGATCGGGGAGCCGGATGACGCGAGGAACTCCTCTCACTACCCGGCTTCGCGGCGGGCTGGCCGCGATCACGGTGCTGGCGGCGGCCATGCTGACCTGCACTGCCGCGCCTGCCCTCGGCACGCCCGCGTCGGGTTCGGCCGCCTCGTTCGGGGTGTGGCATCCGCAGGACGACTACGCCGGTTCGCAGATCGCGATCCACGAGGGCACTGCGAGCTCGATGAGACCGATGAGTGCGCAGGACGTGAGCGGGCCGGCAGGCCTCGACGTCAGCGGTCACCAGGCAGCGGTGGACTGGCCGACGGCAGCGGGCAACCACGCGGTTTTCGCCTACGTGAAGGCGACCGAGGGCACGTACTACATCAATCCGGACTTCGCCCAGCAGTACAACGGTTCCTATCAGGCCGGACTGATCCGCGGCGCCTATCACTTCGCCACCCCGAACACCACGGACGGCGTGAGCCAGGCCGACTACTTCCTCGCCCACGGTGGCGGTTGGACCAACGACGGCAAAACGCTCCCACCTGCGATCGATCTGGAGTACAACCCTTACGGGGACACGTGTTACGCCCTCGCGCCGGCCGCGCTGGTGGGCTGGATCCACGCGTTCGTCAACGAGATGAAGGCACACATCGGGATTTATCCGACGATCTACACGTCGACGAGTTGGTGGGTGAAGTGCACGGGCAACGACAACGGCTTCGGCGCTGATCCGTTGTGGATCCCGCGCTACGGCCCCGCCGTCGGCGCGCTGCCGGCCGGCTGGACCAGCCAGACCATCTGGCAGTACGCGGATACCGGGATCTTCCCCGGCGATCAGGACGCCTACAACGGTTCACCCGACCAGTTGCACGCGTTCGCGACCGGAACGCCCGCGCACACTCAGGGTTGACCACATCATTTCCTGTTAACGAACGCCCTGTGATTTGTTCACGAGGAAACGTGACATCTGGTTGACCCATGCTGCACACTCTTCGATCAGGGGATCTACACGTGATGTAGATCACCGCGAGGGCAATTGAAAGGTCAACCAGAGATGACCACGTCTGTACGCAGGCGTGGGGCCATCGCAGCCGTCGTGGCCAGCACGGTCGCTGGCACGCTCCTGCTCGGTTGGATGGCCCCGGCCAACGCCAGTACGCACGCCAACGCCTCAACCGCGACCACCGTGCCCGACATCACGGTGAGCCCGGCGGAAACCGCCCGGATCCACAAGATGGACCACCAGATGGGTGCCGAGATCCGCTTACATGAAAAGACTTCAGGGTCTGCTGTGGTGATGGCGCCGGACGTCACCCAGACCCCTGGTCTTGACGTGAGCGGTTACCAGGGCAACGTCGACTGGAGCTCGGTCGCCGCCAACGGCGCCAAGTTCGCCTATGTCAAGGCAACGGAGAGCACGGACTACACCAACCCGTACTTCGCCCAGCAGTACAACGGTTCCTACAACGCAGGACTCATCAGGGGCTCGTACCACTTCGCGCACCCCGACCAGTCCAGCGGCGCCACCCAGGCCGACTACTTCATCGCCAACGGCGGTGGCTGGTCCGGCGACGGCAAGACGCTGCCGGGCGCACTGGACATCGAGTGGAATCCCAGCGGGAACGCCTGTTACAACCTCTCGGGCAGCGCGATGGTCGGCTGGGTGCTCTCCTTCAGCAACGAGTACCACGCAAGGGAGGGCGTGTGGCCGGTCATCTACACCGCGACCAGTTGGTGGAGCGAGTGCACCGGCAACCAGGGCGACTTCTCCAGCACGAATCCGCTGTGGCTGGCCGACTACAACGGCAGCCCCGGCACCATGCCCTACGCCTGGGGCTTCCAGACGTTCTGGCAATTCTCGGATTCCGGCACCTTCCCCGGTGACCAGGACTACTTCAACGGTCCGCAGAGCGGGCTGCAGGCAATCGCGAACGGCTGAACCGATGGAACCGAACCGCTCCGGTTCGCGTCACATCGGCGGTTGACCCACCACAGTCGACCGTGCACGGCTGATCTTCGTTGAGCCGCAAGGGAAGTGATGACGCCCAGGAAGCGACATCGCTTCCGTTCCAGCTGCCGTTTTTCGGCGAATTCGGGAATTGAATTCGGCGATCATGGAACGTTTTTCGATTAGCCAAATGTAGTGATTGGTTCACCTAAAAGCGTGACTTTTGCTGATCTGTTCCCGCACACTGTCCGGTGCCAGTCGGTCACCGACCGCTGGACATCGCGAGGGCACACGAAAGGTCAACACCATGAAGAGCACGTTCACCCGCAAGCGGGGAACGCTGGGGGCAGTCGTGACGGGCGCGTTCGCCGTCGCACTGCTGCTCGGGTCGTTAACCCCGGCCTCGGCAGCGCCCGCGGCGCACCTGGCACCGAACCAGATCCTCACCCCCGCTGACGCCGCGGCTGCCGGCCGCACCCCGCAGCTGGACTGGCTCGGTTCCCAGGTCGCCAAGCACGAGCCGCACGGTAACCCGAGCTCCAGCAAGTACGCGGTCATGAGCCCGCAGGTCACCCAGACCCCCGGCCTGGACGTCAGCGCCTACCAGGGCGCCATCAACTGGTCGTCGGTCGCCGGCAACGGCGCGAAGTTCGCCTACATCAAGGCAACCGAGGGCACGTACTACACGAACCCCGACTTCGCGCAGCAGTACAACGGTTCCTACAACGTCGGGATCATCCGCGGATCGTACCACTTCGCCACCCCCAACACCACCAGCGGTGCCACCCAGGCCGACTACTTCATCGCGCACGGCGGCGGTTGGTCCAAGGACGGCAGGACCATGCCGGGCATGCTGGACATCGAGTGGAACCCCTACGGTTCCGCCTGCTACGGCCTCAGCGGCGGGGGAATGGTCAACTGGATCCTGTCCTTCTCCAACGAATACCACGCGAGGGAGAGCGTCTGGCCGGTCATCTACACGGCGACCAGCTGGTGGAGCGCGTGCACCGGCAACCAGGGCGACTTCTCCAGCACCAACCCGCTGGCGCTGGCCAACTACAACGGCAGCCCCGGCCCGATGCCCTACCACTGGGGCTTCCAGACCATCTGGCAGTGGGCAGACCACGGCACCTTCCCTGGTGACCAGGACCTGTTCAACGGTCCCTACAGCGGGGTCCAGGCTCTGGCCAACGGCTGATTCCTGGCAGTAGGGCCTGCCGGCCGGCGACTGCCGGGCGCCGGCCGGCGGGCCTTTTCTCAAATGACTTCTGGGGAGATGGTCATGCGCATTCCCGCGTGGCTGGCCTGCGTGACGCTGGCCGGTATCGCGGTACTGGGGCTCAACGGAGTGGCCACAGCTGCCGCAGCACCACCCAACACGGTCACCGGAGTCGCCGTCGGCGCCGCTGACACCAACCTCGACTGGGCCAAGTTGAAGGCCGAAGGCGTCGAGTTCGCCTACGTCGAGGACACCTCGGGCACCATCAGCAACAATCCGCTGTTCAAGGCGCAGTACCAGGGCGCGCGCGGGGTCGGCATGCTCGTCGGTGCCGTCCACTTCGCCCTGCCCGACACCTCGTCGGGGACCGTCCAAGCCGACTATTTCGTGGCCAACGGCGGCGCCTGGACGGCGAACGACGGCATTCTGCCGCCCGTCGTGGACCTGGAATGGAACCCCTTCGGCTCCGCTGCCTGCTACGGCCTTTCCCAGGCCGCGATGGTGAACTGGATCAGCCAGTTCGTCACCGAGGTGCACACCAGGACCACCCGCTGGCCGGTCATCTACACCGCGGCCTCGTGGTGGACCGAGTGCACCGGCAACCTGCGCGGCTTCGCCGCCAACGATCCACTGTGGACGACCCAGTCGAGTGCGGGGTCGTCAGCGCTGCCCTACAACTGGACAACGCTGACGTTCCTGTCCCAGCCCACCGACGCCCTACACGCCTACTACAACGGCACCCTGGCCGAACTCACCAAGTTCGCCGACAACTGACTAGTCGAACAGGGCGGGCAGCGTGCCCTCCCAGGTCTCCCGCAGCTCGCTCAACGCGAACTCGGCGACGTCCTGGATCTGCACGCTGTCCGACTCCTGGTCGACAACGCCGATCTTCACCCAGGGCAGCCCGCGCATGGTGCACATCTCGGTGAACCGCGGCTCCTCGCTGCGCGGCACGGCGACAAGGGCCCGGCCCGCCGACTCGCTGAACAGCGCGACGAACGGGTCGGTGTCCTGCGGGAGCACGATGCGCGCGCCCGTCTCGCCGATCAGCGCGGCCTCCACGACGGCCTGGGCCAAGCCACCGTCGGACAGGTCGTGGGCGGCGGAGAGCATGCCGTCGCGGGAACCGGCGATCAGGATGTCCGCGAGCAGCGCCTCGGCGGCCAGATCCACCGTCGGCGGCCGGCCGCCAAGGTGACCGTGCGCGACGTGCGCCCATTCGGAGCCACCGAACTCGTCGCGGGTCGCGCCGAGCAGCAGCAGGGTTTCCCCCGGCTCGGTGCCGAACCCGGTCGGAATGCGCCTGCGTACGTCGTCGATGACGCCGAGCACGCCGACCAGCGGGGTCGGCAGAATCGCCGTACCGCCGGTCTGGTTGTAGAAGCTGACGTTCCCACCGACCACCGGAATGCCCAGCACCTTGCAGGCATCGGCCAGCCCGTGCAGCGCCCGCTCGAACTGCCACATCACGGCCGGATCCTCCGGCGACCCGAAGTTCAGGCAGTCGGTCACCGCGACCGGTCGCGCCCCACTCGCCGCGACGTTGCGGTACGCCTCCGCCAGCGCGAGCTGCGCACCCTGGTACGGGTCGAGCGCGACGTAACGCGAGTTGCAGTCGACCGAGAGAGCAACGCCGCGATGGGTCTGCTCGTCGATCCGGATCATGCCCGAGTCCGACGGCTGCGCGAGCACCGTGCCGCCCCG
Source organism: Pseudonocardiaceae bacterium (assembly GCA_036500685.1). Lineage (GTDB taxonomy): Bacteria > Actinomycetota > Actinomycetes > Mycobacteriales > Pseudonocardiaceae > CAJCJE01. Next base: position 8,621 of record DASYBO010000124.1, read on the forward strand.
CACATACCGGTCGTACTGCTGAGTGACCCAACGCCGGGAGGAAAGGTTGACACTCCCGATCATCCGCAACAGCGTCGCCCGCAGTTCATCCTTTGTAGACGGACGAACAAGCGCGTCCGGCACGTTGGCTTCGAGGACATCCTGCGAATCCGGCCGTGCGATCGGCCGCTGATAGACCGGCCCGTCGTGCGCGACGGTCCTCGGCGGCACATCAACGACCTTGTGCCCGTGCCAGTCGATGACCAGCGTGTCGCCCTCGGTGACCTCGCCGATCGCGGTCGCGGTCACGTCCCACTTCGCGCAGATCGCCAGGAACGCCTCGACCTTCTCCGGCGTCACCACCGCGCACATGCGCTCCTGCGACTCGCTCGACAGAATCTCCGCAGCGCTCATGTCCTTGGCCCGCAACGGAACCCGGTCCAAGTCGATGTACATGCCACCGTCGCCGGCACTGGCCAGCGCGCTGGTGGCACAAGCAAGTCCGGCAGCACCAAGATCGGAAATGCCGACCACGACCTTGGCCGCGAACAGCTCAAGACAGCACTCGATGAGCACCTTCTCCGCGAACGGGTCGCCCACCTGCACGCTCGGCAGCTTCTTGCGCCCGGTGCCGCCTGAGAACGTGTCCGAGGCCAGTACCGAAGCACCACCGATGCCATCGAGCCCGGTCCGCGCACCGAACAAGATGATCTTGTTGCCGGCGCCCGAAGCATGCGCGAGATGCAGGTCCTCGATCCGCATCGCACCAACACACAACGCGTTGACCAGCGGGTTCCCCGCGTAGCTCGCGTCGAAAATGACCTCGCCGCCGATGTTCGGCAGGCCAAGGCAGTTCCCATAGCCGCCAACGCCGGCGACCACGCCCGGCAGCACCCGCTTGGTGTCCGGCGCGTCGGGCGCCCCCACCCGCAGCGAGTCCATCACCGCGAGGGGCCGCGCGCCCATGGCCAGAATGTCCCGCACGATGCCGCCGACCCCGGTCGCGGCACCCTGGAAAGGCTCCACATAGGACGGATGGTTGTGGCTCTCCGCCTTGAAGGTCACCGCCCAGCCGTCACCGATGTCCAACACACCCGCGTTCTCGCCGATCCCGGCGAGCATCGTCTTGCGCATCTCATCGGTGGTGGTCTCGCCGAAGTACCGCAGATGCACCTTCGACGACTTGTAGGAACAGTGTTCGCTCCACATCACCGCGTACATCGCCAGTTCGGCCGCGGTCGGGCGACGGCCGAGCAGTTCGCGAACGCGCGCGTACTCGTCGTCCTTCAGGCCAAGCTCGCGATAGGGCTGCTCGTGCTCGGGCGTGGCGATCGCGTGGTCGACCGTGTCGACGATCGGGGTCACCTGCGTGGACGTCATGCCCTCACCAACTGATCGAGTACGGAAAGGAACAACCCGAGCCCGTCGTCGCTCGGCCCGGTCAGCGCGTCGATGGCGTGCTCGGGGTGCGGCATCAGCCCGACCACCCGACCACTCGCGTCGGCAACCCCGGCGATGTCGGCAACCGATCCGTTCGGGTTATCCGTGTACCGGAAGACGACCCGCCCTTCACCCTCAAGCCGCTCGACCGTCGCCGCATCCGCGACATAGCAGCCGTCCATGTGCTTGACCGGAATCAGGATCTCGGCGCCCGACGCGAACCGCGAGGTCCACGCGGTCTCGGTGTTGTCGACGCGCAGCCACTCGTCGCGACAGACGAAGTGCAGGCCCGCGTTGCGGATCAACGCGCCCGGCAGCAGACCGGCCTCGCACAGCACCTGGAAGCCGTTGCAGATACCCAGCACCGGCAGGCCGCCACGGACCGCGTCGACCACGCTGCGCATCACCGGCGCGTCGCTCGCGATCGCGCCCGCGCGCAGGTAGTCGCCGTAGGAGAACCCGCCGGGGATGACGACCGCGTCGACCCCGTGCAGGTCCGCGTCGCCATGCCACAGCTCGACGGCCTCCGCGTCCACGGCTCGCACCGCACGTGCGGCGTCGACGTCGTCCAGCGTGCCGGGGAAGGTGATGACGCCGATCTTGGCGGTCATTCGGCGACCCGCCGGACGGTCCACTCCTCGATCACGGGATTGGCCAGCAGGCCCTCGGCGATCCGAGCCAGCGTGGCGTCGTCGACCGAGTCGTCGACCTCCAGTTCGAACCGCTTGCCCTGACGGACCTCGGCGACCCCGGAGAATCCGAGCCGGGGCAGGGCCTTGGCCACCGCCTGTCCCTGCGGGTCGAGGATCTCGGGCTTGGGCATGACATCGACAACAACTCGGGCCACTGATGCACTCCAGTACGGGGGCGGGTCGGCGGTCCGGCAAGGGCTCGGTGGCCCTGCCAGGGCGTCTTCGGCGACACCCGAATCGTACCTGAGCTGCACATTCGTCCCGACGTTCGCTCACAGCTTGAGGCCGTTCACCCGTCGAGAGAGCCATGGCCGGCGCACAGCCCGGCGAGCCATGATCGGCCCCATGCGAATGTTGATACTGGGTGGAACGGTGTTCGTGTCCCGAACAGTCGCGGCGAACGCCGTTCGTCGCGGCCATGAGGTGGTGTGCGCCGCCCGAGGCACGAGCGGCTCGGTGCCGGCCGGTGCGACCTTGGTCACCATCGACCGAGACGATCCGCACAGCCTGCGCGCCCTGGCCGACGAGGGGTTCGACGCCGTCATCGACGTGGCCAAGTTCTCCTACCCGTGGGTCGCCGACGCACTGGCCGCCCTGGCCACTCGTGCCGCCCACTGGACCTTCGTCTCCTCGGTCAGCGTCTACTCCGACGACGCCACCATCGGCCAGAACACCTCCGCTCCGGTGTTCGAACCCGTGCAGGTGCACGGCGAGGGCGGCGACCTGGAGCTGTACGGCCCGGTCAAGGTGGCCGGCGAGAACGCCGTTCGCGACACGATCGGCGATCGCGCGTTCATCGTTCGTCCCGGCCTGATCACCGGCCCCGGCGACACCTCGGACCGGTTCGGCTACTGGCCCGCGCGATTCAGCCGAGGCGGACGGGTCCTGATCCCCGAGGACAGCGGCAGGCTCACCCAGTTCATCGACGTACGCGACCTCGCCGAATGGATCGTGACCGCCGCCGAGCAGCGCCTGACCGGCACCTTCGACGCCGTCGGCCCCGCCCGCCCCCTCGACGCCGTCCTCCGCGACATCGCGAACCCGACGTCCTCGTGCGAATTGATCACCGCCACCGACGAACAACTCCTCGCCGCGGGCGTGCAGCACTGGGCAGGCCCCAAGTCCCTTCCGCTCTGGGTACCGCCGGAGCTGAGCGGCTTCGGCGCCCACGACCCGACTGCCTCCATCGCAGCCGGCCTGACCATCCGCCCCTTCGCGGACGCCGTCGCCGGCGCACTGGCCAGGGAGCGCGAACTCGGCCTCGACCGCCCCCGCAACGCCGGCCTCACCGCCGCCGAGGAGGCCGAGGTGCTCGCCTCATTGGCGTGACATGCGCGAACGGGCATAGATTTGGTGGGGCCAGTTCGATCACCGATGGTAGGGGCGAACCCATGCGTATAGTCCACTTCGGACATTCATGTGTGCTGCTTGAGACGGCGACAGCGCGGCTGCTGCTCGACCCGGGCGGGTTCTCGACCGGCTTCGAGGACCTGCGCGACCTGACCGCGATCCTCATCACCCACCAGCACCCCGACCACCTCGACGAAGCCCGACTGCCGGCCCTGCTCGCGGCCAACCCGCAGGCCATCCTGGTCGTCGACCCGGACTCCCAGGCCGTCGCGGCCAAACTCGGCCTGACCGTGACCGTCGCGGGCCCCGGCGACGCGCTCGAACTCGGCGGCGCCGCGATCAACGCGGTGGGCGGCGCCCACGCCACGATCTACCGGGACTTCCCCGGCATCACCAACACCGGCTACATCATCGACAACGGCGCCTTCTACCACCCCGGTGACTCGTTCCACGTGCCCGAGCAGGCCATCGACGTGCTCGGCGTGCCGGTCTACGCGCCCTGGATGAAGATCGCGGAAGCCGCCGACTACGTGCTGGCGGTCAAGCCGAGGGTGTCGGTGCCGATCCACGAGGGCATGCTCAAGAATCCGCCGTTCGTCGACGCCCTGCTCGAACGCTTCACCGGCGACACCGCACCGCTGCGCCAGTTGGTCAAGGGCGAAGCCACCGAAGTCTGACGTTCAGGCCGAACGCTGTTCGACCAGCGTCGGTTCGATGTTCTTGCTGGTGACCGTCGTGCTCGGCTTGCGGGTCTCCGGCACCAGCGGCTGGACCAGGTCGAGGTAGGTGGTGGGCGCCGCGCAGTGATGCAGGGCGATGTCCACCGCGTCGAGCATCGCACCGTGCACGCCCGGCCGGCCCAGCATCGTCCCGTCCACGGCGAGCCGAATCAGTGAGCCCTTGCGCGCCGTCCGCGCCGCGCTCATCACCACGGCCAGGCAGCGCCACGACAAACCGTGCTCGCCCTGACCGAAACCGATGACCCTGCCCAGTTGGACGTTGTCCCGCTGTAGGTCCCGTACGCCGTGCAGTTCCGCGCACACCCGGAACCCGGCGCGGCGCAGCGATCCCAACGCGCCCGGCGCGATCACCCAGTGCGCGGGCGCGAAACACTCGGGGTGCAGCCCGAGGGCGTCCAGCCGGGTGCGCAGGCTGATCAGCTTCAGGCTGGCCTCGTGCGCGGGCACCAGGGCGGCGCCGGTGAGCAGCCTGCGGGTCGCAGTGACGTTGTCGCCGTGCTCGAACCCGTGCAGTACGAGCGTGTCCGCCCCGGCGGCGCGACCGGTCACCCAGTCGAGCGCGGCACGGTCGGCGTTGAGTAGGCCGTTGGGCGCGATGAGCAGCGACACCGGCACCGAGCGTCGATCCAGCTCGGCAGCGAGGTCGTTGCAGGCGTCCAGCGTGTCCGCGTTGATACCGGCGATCGAGACGACGAGGCTCGCGCTCATGCTTCCAAGGAACCGCACCGGGATGAAGGTAAAGAGTCACCGAGGTGACGCGGCGCCACCGATCCGAGAAACTCTGACCGTTAGCCGAGCCAGTCGGAAAACGATCGACCACTGATCCACTCGTAGGCCTCAATGTAGCGTGCGCGGGTCGACTCGACGATGTCGGCCGGCAGGGCGGGCGGCGGGTTGCCCGAGTCACGGTCCCAGCCGGATGCCGGTGAGGTCAGCCAGTCCCGGACGAACTGCTTGTCGAACGAGGGCTGCACCCGACCCGGTTCGTAGCCGTCCAACGGCCAGTACCGCGACGAGTCCGGCGTCAACACCTCGTCGCCCAGGATCAGCGTGCCGTCCTTGTCGAAACCGAACTCGAACTTGGTGTCCGCAAGAATGACCCCGCGCTGCTTGGCATGTTCGGCCGCGCGCAGGTACACCCGCAGGGTCGCCTCGCGCAGCGCGGTCGCGGTCTCCAGTCCCAGACTGTCCACAATGGCCTCGAAGTCGACGTTCTCGTCGTGCTCGCCGAGCGCGGCCTTGGTGGCGGGCGTGAAAATCGGCTCGGGCAGCTGACTCGCCTCGACCAGCCCCGGCGGCAACGCCACCCCGCACACCCCGCCCGTACGCCGATAGTCGGCCATCCCGGACCCGGTCAGGTAACCGCGCGCGACACACTCGAACGGCACCATGTCCAACTTGCGCACCAACAACGCCCGCCCGCGCACCTCGGCCGGAATCCGCGAGTCATCGGCAGGCGCGGCAACGTGATGGGGCATCACGTGCGCGAGGAGTTCGAAGTAGAACACGCTCATCGCGGTCAACACCCGGCCCTTGTCCGGGATTTCCGACGCGAGAACATGATCGAACGCGGAAATCCGATCCGAGGCCACCAGCAGCAGATGATCGGCGTCCACGTCGTGGAGGCTGCGCACCTTCCCGGTGGCAACCAGCGGATAGTCGGCAAGAGTCGGCACGGGGAAAGCCTACGTGGACGGTCACCGCCCACCCGCGACAAGGCCAGCCTCCCGCCCACCGGCCGTCCCCCGCGCCCCCGCGGTTCCCGCGGGGCATCCGAGTGTGCTTCGCAGGGGTACCCCGCGAGGGGGTCCCCCGAATTTCACGCTACGCGAAATTTGGTGGGGTTGGGGCGCTGTGCACAGGATTGTGGATAACTTCGGCGCCTGTGGATAACTCGATGGAGGTGCTGGTGGGGGCTTGATCGTGGATGTGGATCGTAGCGGGTGCAGGGTCTGGGTGGCGGAGCCGGCGGAGAATGGGCGGGTGGGATTCGACTGGATTTCGTTCACGACCGACTACGGCACCAGCGACGCGTTCGTCGTCATCTGCAAGGGCGTGATCGCGGGTATCGCGCCGCACAGCCAGGTGCTGGACGTCACGCATGCCATCGGCGCGCAGGATGTGCGGCGCGGGGCGACGGTGCTGGCCTCGGCCGTGCCGTATCTGCCGCCGTCGGTGCATGTCGCGGTGGTCGATCCGGGGGTTGGCACCGCGCGGCGTGGGGTGGTCGTGGTGGCGGGGGCGAGTGTGCTGGTCGGTCCGGACAACGGGCTGTTGCTGCCGGCCGCGGAGGCGCTGGGCGGAGTGTCGAACTGCTTCGAGTTGACCGAGCCGCGGTTCCGATTGTCGTCGGTGTCGGCGACCTTTCACGGGCGGGACATTTTCGCGCCCGCTGCGGCTCATCTGGCCAACGGGGAGCCACCGAGCGCGTTCGGGGCTGCGGTTGATCCGGCGGGGCTGGTTCGGTTGCCCGCGCCGGTGCTTCGGGTCGCGGACGGGGTGATCGAGGCCGAGATCGTCGGGGTTGATCACTTCGGCAACCTGCAGCTCGCGGCTGGGCCGGATGAGTTGGTGGCGATGGGGGTGGGGCTGGGCGATCGAGTGAGTGTTCGATGTGGACAGTCGAGCCGCGGGGCTGTGGTGGGGCGGACGTTCGGGGATGTCGCGGAGGGCGGGCTGCTGGTGCATGTCGACTCGGCGGGAGCGGTGGCGATCGCGGTGAACGCGGGGTCAGCGGCGGCGGTGCTGGGTGGCGAGACCGGGATCGTGGTTATTCGGCGCGGTTAGGATGGTCTCGGCCGCGACTGGCGAGGGTGGAGCACACCACCGGGGAGCGGCCGAGCGAACACGCGAGCGTCGACCGCCTGGGCGCCTCGTCACATCGGGAGGCGTGCGGCGCGCCTCCGGTATGCGAGGAGGCGCGGTGGAACTGCGGTACGGGATGAATCCTGGTCGGGCGGCGCGGGCCGATGCGGTCGGAGCGTGGCCGATTCGGGTGCTCAATGGGAGTCCGTCCTACATCAACCTGCTGGACGCGTTGAACGGGTGGCAGCTGGTTCGAGCGGCGGGTGGGGTGCTGGGGGTGCCGGCCGCTGCTTCGTTCAAGCACGTTTCGCCTGCGGGTGCGGCTGTGGCGGACGGGTTGGCCGAGGCTTATGCGCTGGCGCGGGATGCGGATCCGAGGTCGTCTTACGGGGACATCGTCGCGGTGTCCGAGCCGGTCGACGAGGAGCTGGCCGACGCGTTGAGTCCAGTGGTGAGCGATGGGATCATCGCGCCGGGGTTTGCGCCGGGGGTGGTTGATGTGTTGCGGCGTAAGCGGAAGGGGCGATTTTTGATCGTCGAGGTGGATCGGGGGTTTGTGCCGCCGATGGTGGAGAGCCGTGAGGTTTTCGGGGTTCGGGTCGTCGAGGCGGGGGTCGAGCCGGAGCTGTCCGCTGAGATATTGCCCGGGGATTTGCCGGTGGAGGCGACGCGGGATGTGTTGCTGGGGTTGATTGTCGCGCGGTACACCCAGTCGAACTCGGTGTGCTACGTGCGCGGCGGGGTGACGATCGGGATCGGCGCTGGGCAGCAGTCACGGGTGGACTGCACGCGGTTGGCAGGCGCCAAGGCGGATGTGTGGTGGCTGCGGCGGCATCCGGTGGTGCGGGCGTTGCGGTTTCGGCCGGAGGTGCGTCGGCAGGATCGGGTCAACTGGCGGGTTCGGTTCGTGGAGGGGGATGTGACGGAGGTGGAGGCGCGGTTGTTCGCGGGGGTGCTGGCCGAGCCTGCTGGTGAGCTGAGCAGTGCGGAGCGGGCCGAGTGGGTGGCGCGACTGGACGGGGTGGCGTTCGCTTCTGATGGGGCATTGCCGTTTCGGGACAACGTGGATCATGCGCGGCGGCATGGGGTTCGGTACATCGCTGAGCCGGGTGGGTCCATCCGGTCCGATGAGGTGGCGGACGCCTGCCGGGAGTACGGGATTTCGTTGGTGCGGACCGGGATTCGGTTGTTCCACCATTGAGGTGATCAGAGAATGGGCTCCGGGACGTAATCGGTTGCGGCGCCGAAGTTCTCCAGGAGCTTTTCGATGCGGCCGACGACCGACTCGACCTGGGCGGCGGCCAGGCCGGTGAAGGAGAGGCGGTCGGTGAGCAGCGCGGTGAGGGCGTCCGCGTCGAGCGGGAGCCTGGGGTCGGCGGCGATGCGGTCGAACAGGTCGTTGCGCTCGATGCCCTGTTCGCGCATGGCCAGCGCCGTCGCGACCGCGTGTTCCTTGATGACCTCGTGTGCTGCCTCGCGGCCGACGCCCGCGCGGACGGCGGCGATGAGGATCTTGGTAGTGGCCAGGAAGGGCAGGTAGCGGTCGAGCTCGCGGGAGATGACGGCCGGGTAGCAGCCGAAGTCGTCCAGGACGGTGAGGAGGGTCTCCAGCAGGCCGTCAAGGGCGAAGAAGGCGTCGGGGAGGGCGACTCGGCGGACGACCGAGCAGGAGACGTCGCCTTCGTTCCACTGGTCGCCTGCCAGTTCGCCTGCCATGGACAGGTACCCGCGCAACACGACCATGAGGCCGTTGATCCGCTCACATGAGCGCGTGTTCATCTTGTGCGGCATGGCGGAGCTGCCGACCTGGCCGGGTTTGAAGCCCTCGGTGGCGAGTTCGTGGCCTGCCATCAGTCGGATGGTCTTGGCCAGGCTTGACGGGGCCGAGGCCAGTTGGACCAGGGCGGCGAGCACGTCGAAGTCCAGGGAGCGCGGGTAGACCTGGCCGACGCTGGTGAACACCTGGTTGAACCCGAGGTGTTCGGCGATCCGGCGTTCGAGGGAGGCGACGGCTTCGGTGTCGCCGTCGAGCAGGTCGAGCATGTCCTGGGCGGTGCCGACCGGGCCCTTGATGCCGCGCAGCGGGTAGGTCTCGATGAGGTGTTCGAGCCGTTCGAAGGCGACGAGCAGTTCCTCGGCGGCGCCTGCGAAGCGTTTGCCAAGGGTGGTGGCCTGGGCGGCGACGTTGTGGGTGCGGCCGGTGATGACCAGGTCGCTGTGCTCGGCGGCCAGCCTGGCCAGGCGGGCGAGCACCGCGCCGACGCGGGCGCGGATGTGTTCGAGGGAGGCGCGGACCTGGAGCTGTTCGACGTTCTCGGTGAGGTCGCGCGAGGTCATGCCCTTGTGCACCTGCTCGTGGCCTGCGAGCGCGTTGAACTCCTCGATGCGGGCCTTCACGTCGTGCCGGGTGACCCGCTCGCGCTGTGCGATCGAGCCGAGGTCGACCTGGTCGATGACGGCCTGGTAGTCGGCGACGGCGGTCTCGGGCACGTCGACGCCGAGTTCGGCCTGGGCGCGCAGCACGGCCAGCCACAGCTCACGTTCCAACACCACTTTGTGCTCGGGAGACCACAGCCTGACCAGGGCCGCCGATGCGTAGCGGCCGGCAAGCACATTGGGGATGTTGGGCTTGTTCACCCCACGAGCGTACTGACGCGGCGGGGGGTCAGAAGTGGGTGGCCAGGTGTTGGGCGATGGTCGAGAGCTGGGTCTGGAAGGGGATGGGGCCGCCGGCCGGTTGCGGTTGGCTGAGCACGGTGACCACGGTGTTGCGCTGGGTGGGGCTGCTGGCCGCGTGGCCGACGCCGCCGGCCACCTGGACGGCGGGGGCCGACGCCGGGCGGATCAGGGCGATGATCACGCCGGGCGCGCCGTGGTCGTTGATCGACACGGCGGCGGCCGACGTGGTTCCGCTCGGGCAGTCGGCACTCGGCACCGTGGCGGGTTGAGGGTCGCCGACGGACGGGAGCTCGCCGGCGAGGGCGACAGCAAGCTCACCGTCCGTCGACCCACACCCACCAGGGGTGCCGCCGGTCATATGACCGGCACTCCCGGTGCCGCCGTCCCCCTGCATGGACGGAGATACCGGGACGTCGAATTGTGCCTCAGGACCGCCGCGTGGGCGAGAATTCGGGTGGAACTCGTTACTTGTCGGGCTGGGATCGGCCAGACCCTCGACCGAGTTGGAGCTACCGGCCGAGCTATTGACAGTGTGCCCGAACGAGCCGAAGCCCACCACGCCGAGTCCGGTCAGTAATCCGGCGGCTACCAGAACGAGCCCGCCCATGGTCGCGTTGCGGGTCAGGCTGCGACGCCGGGCGGTGAGCCTGCGTGACTCGGTGAGCACGTCGTCGGCATCGAAAGTGGCCGGTGGGGACTCCTGCACGGCGTCGTGCAGGAGTTGCGCGAGCCGGTCATCGTCCACCGGGATCCACCTCCTCGTTTCCGGTCGTCGTCCTGATCGTGATCATGATGCGGGTCGCAGGTCGTTGATGGCGTCGCCGAGTTCGGCGCGCAGCGCGGAGAGGCCGCGCGCGGTCTGGCTCTTGACCGTGCCCTCACTGCAGCCGAGGGTCTTGGCGACCGCGTTGACGTCGAGTCCCTCCAGAAACCGCAGCATCAGCACCGCCCGCTGCCGTGGCGGGACCTTGCGTAGCGCGGCGAGCAGGGTCGTCCGTGTCGCGACTGTGTCATCGAGTCCGGGGGCACCTGAGGCGGAGTCGGCGACGTCGGGAAGATCATCGGTGAATCGCTCCCTCCGCCAGGGCCGCCGTGACTCGTCGATCACCGCGCGGACCACGGACCGTCGCACGTAGGCGTCCAGCGCGGCCCGGTCGCGGATCTTGTGCCAGCGCCGGTGCAGCGCGACGAACGCGGTCTGCGCGAAGTCGTCCGCGCGGTGCCAGTCGCCACAGAGCAGGTAGGCACTTCTGCGCACGGCTTCCCGCCGAGCCTGGAAGTACTCCCGGAACTCCTGCTCGTCGCGCTGATCCACGCGGCCGGTCTCCGCTCGTTGTCCTTACGTGTCGTGGACGTACCGTCCGGGCTCTACGGTTGCACGGATCGTTGATGAGATCTACGGAGGGGTGCGATGCGCTGGGTGGTGTTCGACTTCGGTCAGGTGATCGGGTTGCGGACCGAGGAGGTGCCCGCGCTGGCGGCGATCCTGGGTGCGCCGTTGCCGGAGTTCGAGGTGGCGTATTGGGCGCATCGGGCCGAGTACGACCTGGTCGGGGACGATCTGGGGTACTGGCGCGCGGTGGCCGCGCCGTTGGGGATCGCGGTGGACGCGGGGCTGGCGGCGGAGTTGACCGAGCACGACGAGGCAGGGTGGTTGCGGGCGGATCCGGCGGCGCTGGCGTTGATCGTGGAGCTGTCCGAGCGCGGAGTGCCGATGGCGATCCTGTCCAACGCGCCGAGCTCGTTCGGGCGCGCGGTGCGGGCGCAGCCGTGGGCCAAGTACTTCAGGACGCTGCTGTTCTCGGCCGATCTCGGGGTGACCAAACCGGACCGCGCCATTTACGAGACTCTGTTGGATCGCATTGATGCGGACGCGGCGGACTGCTTCTTCACCGACGACCGGCAGACCAATGTGGACGGCGCGATCGCGGCCGGGCTGCGGGCGGCGCGCTGGCAGGGGGCCGACACGCTGCGCCCGCTCCTCGTCGAGTTCGGCGTCCTGGACTGAGCGCGGCAGGCTCAGTAGATCTGCTTGCGATTGCGGCTGCGGTTGCGGATCGCCGCGTAGCCGCCGACACCGAGCGCGGCGACCACACCGATGATGGCCAGCACCGCGAATGCGTGGATCAGCCAGCCGACCACGCTGAAGGCGACCCAGATGACGACCAGCGCGCCTATCACCTTGAGAACAGTGGACATCGACAAAGCCTCCCCGCCGAAGCACCCGATAAAACTCTTAGTCTACAAACGATCCGGCCGGGCGTTGGGTTCCCAGCCTAGCCAGGTCGGTCCTGGATCACAGTGAATTCCTGCTCAGCCACTCGCCGAGCCTGCTCAGCGCGGTCCGGATGTCCTCGGTGGCGCCTGCGAAGGAGAGCCGGACGAACTCGCCGCCTCGGCGCGGGTCGAAGTCGTGGCCGGGCGTGACGGCCACGCCCGTGTCGGCGAGCAGGCGCAGGCACCAGGCCATCGAGTCGTCGGTCAGCTCGCTGATGTCGGCGTAGGCGTAGAAGGCGCCGTCGGCGGGGGCGAGGCGGTCGATGCCGATCGCGGGTAGGCCGGTGAGCAGCAGGTCGCGGTTGACGCGGTAGCGGGCGACGTGGCCGTCGATCTCCGCGTAGGACTCGGGCTCGAACGCGGCCACGGCGGCGAGTTGGGCCAGTGCGGGTGGACAAATGGTGAAGTTGCCGGTGAGCGCGCCTGCCGCGCCGCGTAGGCGTTGCGGCAGCAGCATCCAGCCGAGGCGCCAGCCGGTCATGCACCAGTACTTGGAGAAGCTGTTGATCACGATCGACTGGCGGGAGGTCTGCCAGGCGCTGGCGAATTCCGCGCCGTAGCCGATGCCGTGGTAGATCTCGTCGCTGATCAGCTGCACGCCGTTGGTGTCGCACCAGGTGGCGAGCGCGGCGAGTTCGGCCGGGTCGAGCACGGTGCCGGTGGGGTTGTTGGGGCTGGCCACGATCAGGCCGCGGATTGGTTGATCGAGTTCTTCGAGCATGGCGACGGTCGGCTGGAAGCGGGTGTCGGGGCCGCAGGGCAGTTCGACGACCTCGCAGCCGAGCGCGTGCAGGATGTTGCGGTACGCGGGATAGCCGGGGATGGCGAGAGCGACCCGGTCGCCCGCGTCGAACGCGCTGAGGAAGGCGAGCAGGAACGCGCCCGAGGAGCCGGTGGTGATGACCACGTCCTCGGCATCGATGTCGGCGAGGTCCTGGTGGGTCCTGCGGTAGTGGCCCGCGATGGCCGCGCGCAACGCCGGCACGCCGAAGGATTCGGTGTAGCCGAGGATGTTCGCGCGCAGTCCGGCCTCGGCCGCCGCGAGTACGGGGGCCGGGGCCGGGCTGGACGGTTGGCCTGCCGCCAACGAGACCATGTCGCCATGCGTGCGTTGGCGTTCGTGTGCCGCGGACAGCATGTCCATCGCGATGAACCGGGGCACTGCGGACCGGCGCGCGGGTAGCAGGCCGGGCGGGGAATCAAGCATGCGCCCAGCCTATGGCGTCGTCAGTAGCCGACGTAGTGCCCGCCGTGGCTGACCGCGACGATCCCGGGCACGTTCTGGATGGAGCCGTAGCGGGACAGCGCGTAGCGCACGCCTGCGACGATGTTGTCGACCGGGTTGTAGATGTTGGTGTGCCCGGGCACCGAGTGCGAGTTGAACGTGGAGTCGATGCACTGCATCAGCCCCTTGGACGGGTGACCGGCCTGCGCGTTGGAGTCCCACAGGTTGATCGCGTTCGGGTTGCCGCCGGACTCGTGCTGGATGATCGTCCAGATGTCCTGGGCGTTCAACGAGCTCGCGGGCACGCCGTTCTGTTCGAGGACCTGGATGGCCTGGTTGATCCAGTCCTGCACGTTGCCGGGCGGCGGGCTGGATGGCGGGCCGCCGCTGGAGCCCATGCCACCGGCACCGCCTCCGCCGCCACCTCCTCCACCGCCCCCGCCGCCTCCACCGCTGTGGCCGCCGCTGTGGTGGATGGCGCCGCCCCCGCCGCCCCCGCCGCCACCGGAGCTGCTGCCATCGCTGGAGCTGCCGTTGGCGGAGGGGGGCGCGGACGGGCCGGATGCACTGGAGGTCGTTGTGGTGTTGACCGGGCCGCTG
>DASYBO010000125.1:0-34752 GCA_036500685.1 Pseudonocardiaceae bacterium
GGGTCGGTCACTGTGTAGATCGTTTCCAGGGTCACCGCTACGCCACCCGCCGGACGCCATTCCCTCGCGAACGCGCGAACGAGCTCCACCACCACGCGGGCGGTGAGCAGTAACCAGAAGACGAACAGTACGTAGTAGAGCACGAACCGAGCGGTTTCCACAGTTCAACTGTGCCACCAATGTCGCTCGGAGGTCAGACCGGGCGGCCACGACGCGCCTGCTACCCGAAGAAACCGCCCTCTGCGATGCGACGATGGTCTTCGGCGGTGAGGTCAACATCCGGCGGTGAGATCAAGAACACCTTGTCCGTGACCTTGTCGATATCGCCCCGCATGGCGAAGGCCAACCCCGCCGCGAAGTCGACCACTCGCCGAGCGTGAGCGTCGGAGAGCGCGGTGAGGTTGATGATCACCGGATTCCCGTCGCGGTATTGTTCACCGATCGTGCGGGCGTCCTCGTAGCTGCGCGGGTGCAGCGTGGTGACCCGGCTCAGGGCCGGCTGCGAGCCAGTGGTCGGCTCGGTGACCGCAGGCCTGCTGCGCGGCGGGGCGAGATCGAGGTCGGGCTGCTCGGCCAGGGCCCCACGGATCGGGGTGGCACCGCGCTGCGCGGTCTCGGTCAGCCACGGCCGTGCGCTGCCCCGTGGGCCGGTGCCGGCCGAGAAGCTGCGCAGTTCGTCGCTGGAGTCCAGCCGGGACACCGGACGCGCCCCGTCGGAGATCCTCCGCCGACTGGCGGCGCGGTCGCCGTAGCCGTCGAAGTCGTCGGCCGGCCCCGAGGAGTAGGACGATGAGTACGCACCGTAACGGTCGTCGTCCTCGTACTCGTCCATCTCGTCGGCTGGGACCATCCCGAAGTATGCCTTCAACTTCTGCAGCGCACTCATGACAGCCCTTCCTCGTGACGCTTAGCCGTCACGAAACGCGAGCGACCGCCGCCCCGTCCACCGACGGTCTGTACCCGTGCTATGCCGAGGCTAATCTCCGTCCACCCAGCAAAGCGGTTCCGACACGCACACATGTCGACCCGCTGGCGATCGCCGCCTCCAGGTCACCGCTCATCCCGATGGACAGTTCTGTTGCCTCGTGATGGTGTCCACGCAAGGTGATCACCACATCAGCTAGACGTTCAAAAGCTCGTCTTGGTTCACTCTCGAGTGGAGCTATTGCCATAACTCCACGTAGTCGCAGCTCGGATTGCTCCTCGATCAGGTCGGCCAATCTCACCAGATCGGGCAAGGGGCAGCCACCCCGTTTTGGATCTCCGTCAATGCTGGCCTGCACAAGGACGTCGAGGGGACCGTTCCGTGAACCTCGGTCAATTGCCACCCGAACGGATGACACGAAGGCCTCGGCGAGGCGGGTCGAGTCGACCGTCTGCACCTGCCCGGCCCAACCGAGGACTGAGCGAGCCTTGTTCCGCTGCACGTTGCCGATCATCTGCCAGCGCACCGGCACGTCCGGCCGCAGCGCGGCCAGCTCGCCGACCTTGACCGACGCCTCCTGGTCCCGGTTCTCGCCGAAGTCGGTCAGGCCGAGGTCGACGAGGGCGGCAACGTCGATGGCCGGGAAGGTCTTGGTCACCGCGAGCAGTCCCACCTCGGCCGGGTCCCGACCGGCGGCCCGCGCGGCTGTGGCGATCCTGGCCCGCACCTGTGCGAGTGAATCGGCCAGCTGCGCGATGCGCTGCGCGGTGGGGGCCTGCGTCATGCCGGGTCGGGCTCCAACCAGGTCAGTGCGGCGATCCGCCCGGTCTGCCGGTCCGGCCCGCCGTCGCGGCGATGGCTGAACAGGGTGCGGTCCTCGATGGTGCACCGAGGATCGACGCCGATCTTGGCAACGCCCGCGTCGGCGAGTTGGTTCCAGAGCCCGGCGCGCAGGTCGAGGCCGGGGGTGCCCTTGCGGGTCTTGGTCGCGCTGCCGGGCAGATGCGCCTCGACGTCGGCCCGCATCGCGGCGGGCACCTCGTAGCACTCGCCGCAGGCGGCCGGCCCGAGCAGCGCCTCGATCCGGTCGACCTCGGCGCCCGCTTCGACCATCGCGGCCAGCGCGGCCGGCAGCACGCCCACCCTGGCGCCGACCCGGCCCGCGTGCACCGCCGCGACGACTTGCGCTTGCGTGTCGGCAAGGAGGATCGGCACACAGTCCGCGACCAGCACGACCACGGCGAGGCCGGTGCCGACGGCGATCCCGGCGTCGGTGGCCGGGAGGGGTTCGGCCTGCGGGCCGCGCGCGGTGGTGGCGGTGCGGCCGTGGATCTGTTCCATCCAGACGAGTTGGTCGGGAGTCAGGCCCAGCTCGGTCGCCAAACGTTTGCGATTGGTTGCCACCGCAGTCGGGTCGTCGCCGACATGCGCACCGAGGTTGAACGAATCGAAGGGCGCGGCGGACGCACCGCCTGCCCTTGTGGTCACTACTCGACGAACCCGCACGCAACGCAGCCTAACGGTCCGTGGCGAAGCGGCAGGTCACTTGTTGATCACCGCCGCATGAACGGCGGCACATCCACTTCGTCGTCGGGGTCCTCGGTGACCGGCACGGCCCTGCTGGGCAGCGAGCCTGAGCCGTTGTACCCGCCGACCTGCCGGCCGCCGACCTGGTGGCCTCCGGGCACCGAGGGCGCGGTCGGCGGCGGGTACTGCCGCTCCTGGCTGGGCACCGGGTGGTTCGGCGCGGGCTGGTAGCTGGGGTTCTGGGCCGGCATCGTCCTCGGATCGGACCGGTACTCCTGCTGCGCCGGCTCCGGCTCGCGGATCTGGCCCGACTGGGCCGCGACCGTCGCGGTCGTCGAACGGGACGGGCTGGTCACCGCGCGAGGTTCGAGCTTCTTGTGGGTCGGCGCGCCCGAGTCGAACCCGGCCGCTATCACGGTGACCCGGACCTCGTCGCCCAGCGAGTCGTCGATGACCGTACCGAAGATGATGTTGGCGTCCGGGTGCGCGGACTCCTGGACCAGGGAAGCGGCCTCGTTGATCTCGAAAAGGCCGAGGTCGGAGCCACCCGCGATGGCCAGCAGCACGCCGTGCGCGCCGTCCATGGACGCTTCGAGCAGCGGGGAGTTGATGGCCTTCTCGGCGGCCTGGATGGCGCGGCCCTCGCCGCGGGCCGAGCCGATACCCATCAGGGCGCTGCCCGCGTCGGACATGACGCTCTTGACGTCGGCGAAGTCCAGGTTGATCAGACCGGGGGTGGTGATCAGGTCGGTGATGCCCTGGACACCGGAGAGGAGGACCTCGTCCGCGGAGCGGAACGCGTCCATCAGGCTCACGCCCACGTCGCCGAGCTGGAGCAGCCGGTCGTTGGGGATGACGATGAGCGTGTCGCACTCGTTGCGCAGCTCGGTGATGCCGTCGTCGGCCTGCTTGGCGCGTCGCTTGCCCTCGAAGGAGAAGGGCCGGGTGACCACACCGATGGTCAGCGCGCCGAGCTTGCGGGCGATCGAGGCGACCACCGGGGCGCCACCGGTACCGGTGCCACCGCCCTCACCGGCAGTGACGAACACCATGTCGGCGCCCTTGATGACCTCTTCGATCTCCTCGCGGTGGTCCTCGGCGGCGCGGTGGCCGACCTCCGGATTGGCGCCGGCGCCGAGTCCCCTGGTGAGTTCGCGGCCGATGTCGAGCTTGACATCGGCATCGGACATCAGCAGTGCCTGCGCGTCGGTGTTGACCGCGATGAACTCGACACCTTTGAGGCCGACCTCGATCATCCGGTTGACGGCATTGACCCCGCCGCCGCCGATTCCGACGACCTTGATCACCGCGAGGTAGTTGTGCGGAGGAGTCATCGGATCCGCCTTCCTGATCGTGACTGCCTAGTCGGTGCCGTCATGCCCATTTTGTGCCCGTGTGACGCCTAAGTGTTCACCTCACCGGCTCGCCAGTTGCGTTCCAGTCCCGGCCAAACCCTTGACCTCAACCAGAGGTTTACAGTTATGTCAACCCCATACTTCAGAACTGAACCGTAGGCAGCGAAAAACCCTTGGTCCAGCAGCCACGCCGTAGCCAGGACAACGTGTTCGTCACGCCCCACAGCATCGCGTGTCAAAAGTTAGCGCGCACCCAACCCGCCATCGGACGTGGCTACCACCGGCAACCATGCTCTACCAACGACTTCGTCACCTCACCCTGCCAAGGAGGGCGAAGGATGTTTCGATCTACCGCGCATGTTAGCGGGCGCGGCGCTGCTGGCGCTGCCTTGCTGCGACTCCCTGCCGTTGTGGCGAACGCGGCACCGGCCGGGCGACGAGCGAGGCCGCGCAGGTCGGCCAGATCTTCGCCGGCAACACCCCGGCCATCCGGGTTCGGACGAGCGCGGTCGGCGTGTTCTGAGTTACCCGATCGGCTGACACGCACCAGCGGGGCGCCACCGGTCGGTTGACGGCAGGACCGACCGGTGCCACCGTCGCCGGCAGCACACCTGTCCGGTCATCCGCTAGCCACGTCTGGTGATCCGTTGAGCATCCGCAAGGTCAAACCAGCACGACTGCTCGCCGCCGTGCTGGTCGTCATCGCCGTGGTCGCGGCGGTCATCGCGATCGTGGCCGGGACCGGTCCGAGTACCAGCACCGCGACCGGGCCCGCTCATCCGAGCGCCACGACCGCGCCGGGCGGGTCGGCGTCGACCTCGCTCACCTCCTACGGGGTGAGCGCGAGCTGGGTGGTGGAGGAGAACAAGAAGCCGGGAACTCCGGCCTGGCGCATCAGCGACACGCCCAAGACCGGCGCCGTCGAGGGTTTCGCCAGCCAGGTCTACGCGTCGGCGGGCCAGTCGGTGATGCTCTACGTCAACAGCACCGCGCCGAAATTCCGGGTCGACGCCTACCGGATCGGCTACTACGGCGGCGTCGGCGCCCGGCTGGTGTGGAGTTCGCGGGAGCAGACCGGCAAGGCGCAGCCGCCGTGCCCGCTGACCGCGGGCGTGAACATGGTGTCCTGCGACAACTGGACGCCCTCGCTGACCGTGCCGATCACCGGTGCGTTCCCGCAGGGCGACTACCTGTTCAAGCTGACCGGCAGCGGCAACGAGCAGAGCTACGTCCCGCTGACCGTGTGGGATCCGGCAGGCCACGGCACCTACCTGCTCAAGAACGACGTGTTCACCTGGCAGGCGTGGAACCCCTACGGCGGCTACGACTACTACGTCGGCCAGGGCCCGTGCCCGAAGAACGTCTATCCGCTGTGCTCGCGGGCCAGGGTGGTCAGCTACGACCGGCCCTACGGCGACGAGGCGGGCACCGGCGACTTCATGTGGCTGGAAATGCCGTTGGTGCAGTTCATGGAGCAGCACGGCCTCGATGTCTCCTACGCGACCGACCTGACCGTGGCGCAGCACCCGGACATCCTCGCCAACCACAAGGCGTTGCTCTCGCTCGGCCATGACGAGTGCTGGTCACTGCCGGAGCGCGAGGCGGCCAGTGCCGCCAAAGGCAAAGGGCTGAACCTGGCCTTCTTCGGCGCCAGCGGCGTGCTACGGCACGTCCGCTCGCAGGCGTCGCCGCTGGGCGCGGACCGGGAGCTGGTCGACTACCGCGATTCGAGCCAGGATCCGCTCAACGGCAAGGGCGATCCGCGCCAGGTCACCGGCAACACCTGGTCGGCGCCGCCGGCGAGCTGGCCGGAAACCGACTTCGTCGGCGAGGCGTACAACGGCTTCCTCGAGCCGGACGTGCACGCGGACCTGACCGTCGCCGACGCGTCGGCCTGGATCTTCAAGGGCACCGGGCTGCACAACGGCTCGGTCCTGCCGGCCGCGATCGGCTCCGATGTGGACAGTCTTGAGCCGATCGCGACGCATCCGGCGAACGTCCAGGTGCTGGCCCATTCGAGCCTGCCGGCCAACCGGGCGCAGGCCAGCACCAGGGCCGGCCCTGTGTTCTACTCGGACATGACCTACTACGCCGACCCGACGTCGAAAGCCGGCGTGTGGGACAGCGGCACCAACAACTGGATTCCGGCCTTGAACGCGGGCGGCGGTGAGACCGAGCCGACCGCCGCGCTGGTGCGGCAGATCACCGGCAACCTGTTCTGGCTGCTCGGACAGGGTCCGGCAGGCGCGATCCAACCGTCCATTCCGAACTGGCAGCAGATCTACCCGGCCGGGCAACCGAAAAAGGGCTAACCGGCTACGTAGGGGATGGCCAGCGGGAGCATACGGCGCCAGAAGTCGTCGTCGTGCTGGCCGTGCGGGAAACTCGCGACCGAGGGACGCGCCTGGCCGGCGAGTTGGTGCGCGGCCGGGTAGAACGGATCCTCGCGACCGCACCAGATGCCGAGGTTCGCGGGCGCGGCATGGCGCAGCGGCTCGTTGGCGGCCCACTGCTGTTCGTCGGCGAACGCATGCACGGTGCGGGCGTCGGTCCAGTCCTGGAACAGGGCCGGTGAGAGCAGAGCCATGCGGCGCACGGGTTTCGTGCGGGCGTAGACGAGGGCGCCGAAGCAGCCCATCGAGATCGCGAGCACCGTGCTCGGGGCCGGCGCCAGTCCCAGCGTTCCTAACCAACTGGTTAGTTCAGTGGTGAGCATCCGCTGCGGGTCGTCCGAGGGCGTCTTCGCCACCCAGTACGAATCGCCACCGTCGACCGCCACGAACGCGAACGGCGGCACGCCCGCGCGCACGGCAGCCGTGAGAAACCGCGGCAGGCCAAGGGTGATCATGCCGCGTGCGTTGTTGTTGCGGCCGTGCAACACCAGGCACACCGGTAAGCGGGCCGGGTCGGCGCCGGCCGGGATCATGGTGACCACGTCGACGGTTCGGCCACGCGCGGCCGAAGGGAACTGGCGCACGGTGGTCGTCGCGGCGCGCACGGCGGGCACGGTGCCGGTGCCGCCGGTCAGGCCGAGCAACCGGTGCAGCGGCACGCCGCCGGGTAGCACCTCCAGGTATTCGCCGACGCCGCCGCCAACCACAACCGCGCCAACGGCACCGAGGATCAGCCCCCGCCGACTCAGGTTCACTTGGAGATCGTCGGCAGGTCCGGCGCGGACACGTCGTAGATCTTGCCGGGTTGGCTGAGCAGCGCCGCCAGCACGGCGCCCTTCTGGCCGGCATTGCCTGCGTCGCCCCAGATCACGGTCTTGCCGGTGTTGAGCGAGAACGTGACGCTGCCGGGCGTCTGCGCGGCGACGTTGACCAAAGCCGGGCGCAGTGGCGCCGGCACGACCGCGAGCACCGCGAAGGCCGCCTGCGTGGCCGGGTCGTTCGGGGCGATGTGCGGCACGGTGATGGTGGGCAGGCCGGGCGGGGCCGTCGCGACGGTCGCGTAGTCGTCGCCGGTCGCGTCGACGAGGTGCACGCCGCCGGGACCGTTGAAAGTGGCCACCGGCTCGCGTTCGGTGACCTCGATGACGATCGTCGATGGCCAGACCCGGACCACGTCGACCGAGCCGACCCTGGACAGCACCGAGACCCTGGTCTTGATCGCGTCGGTGTCCAACCGGATCAACGGCGTGCCCAGCGGCACCTCGGCCGCCAGCCGCACCTGGTCGGGGCTCAGCGCCTGGGTGCCGCTCACGTCGACCGTGCGCACGCCGAGCACCGGGGTGAACAGCACGGTCACGGTGATCACCACCAGACCGAGCAACACCAGCAGCGCGACCCAGCGACGCAACAGCGCCCGCCTGCGAGTCGGCGGGCCGACCGGGCGGCGCACCGGTCGTTCACGCACGGCGGTGCCTCGGCCGCGCTCGGCGCGGGAGCGCGGCGGCAGGTACTCCTCGCCGCGCTCCTCGTCCGACGTGCCGCTCATCAGCCGATCCCCACCCGCCGGTCCAGCGCGGTGATGATCTCCTGGCCGAGCGAGGTCACATCGCCCGCGCCCATGGTGAGCACAAGGTCGCCGTCGACGGCCAGGTCGGCGACGAGGTCCGGGATGAGGTCGAAGGAAGGTTCGTAGTGCACGTTCCCGGCCGGCAGGGTGACGGCGTCGGCGACGAGTTTGCCGGTCACCTCGGGGATCGGCTCCTCGCGCGCCCCGTACACGTCGAGCACGATCACCTCGTCGGCGAGCGCCAGCGAGGCGCCGAACTCGGTCGCGAAGTCCTTGGTGCGCGAATACAGGTGCGGCTGGAACACCACGATCAGCCTGCCGTCACCGGCCACCAACCGGGTCGCCTTGAGCTGCGCGGAGACCTTGGTCGGGTTGTGCGCGTAGTCGTCGTAGACGCGGATGCCGGCCGAGCGCCCCTTGAACTCGAAGCGCCGCCGCACCCCGCCGAACGCGGCGAGGCCCTCCAGCAGACCGTCCAGCGGCGCGCCGACTTCGAGCCCGGCGAGCAGCGCGGCGGTCGCGTCGAGGGCCATGTGCTCGCCCGGCACCGCGACCCGCAGCGGCACGTCCGCACCGTCGACGTGCAGGGTCAGTTCGCTGCCGCCCGCGCGTTCGTCGCTGCTGCCGCCGATCGGGGTGAAGCCCCTCGCGGTCACGTTGTCCGCGCCGGTCGCGGTGAAGCCGTAGCGGCGGACTCGGACGCCCGCCTTTTCCGCGCGGTCGGCCAGCGCGGCGGAACCAGGGTCGTCGGCGCAGGCGACCAGCGTGCCGCCGGGCCGGATGCGGGCCACGAAATCGTCGAACACCTTGGTGTAGGCGTCAATCGTGCCGTGGTGGTCGAGGTGGTCGGCCTCGAGGTTGGTGACGATCGCGACGTCCGGGCTGAACGCGAGGAACGAGCCGTCGCTCTCGTCGGCCTCGGCCACGAAGATGTCGCCGCTGCCATGGTGCGCGTTGGACCCGGACTCGTTGAGGTCGCCGCCGATGGCGAAGCTCGGGTCCAGCCGGCAGTGTTGCAGCGCGACCGTGAGCATCGACGTCGTCGACGTCTTGCCGTGCGTGCCGGCGACGCAGACGACCCTGTGGCCGGTCATCAACGCGGCCAGCGCCTCGGAGCGGTGGATCACCGGGATGCCCCGCTCACGCGCGGCAACCAGTTCCGGGTTGTCCGGCTTGATCGCGCTCGACACCACGAGCATGGCAGGCGCCTCGTCGAGCAGGTCCAGGTTGGCGGCGTCCTGCGGCACACCGATCCGTGCGCCCAGCGCCCGCAGTGCGAGCACGGTCGAGGACTCCTTGGCGTCCGAACCGGACACCGGCACGTCCCGCGCCAACAGGATCCGCGCGATACCGCTCATACCGGCGCCGCCGATGCCGATGAAATGGGCGCCATCAAAGATGCTCATGATTTAGCTGCTTCCAGAACCATTCGGGCCAGCACGTCGGCCGCCGTCTTCGAACCACTGCCTAGCGCGGCCGCGCTCATCGCGGCCAGCCTGCGCGCGTCGGTGAGGATGGGGATGACCAGCTCGGCGACCTTGGCCGAGGTCAGTTCGGCGTCCGCCACCAGCACCCCGCCGCCCGCCTCGACGACCGCGGTGGCGTTGAGCGACTGTTCGCCGTTGCCGATCGGCAGCGGCACGAACACCGCGGGCAGGCCGACCGCGGACACCTCGGCGACGGTCATGGCGCCCGAGCGGCACAGCGTCATGTCCGCCGCCGCCATCGCCAGATCCATCTGCTCCAGATAGGGCACCGCGACGTAGGGCGGGGCGCCGCGCTGGGCCTGATCGTGTTGCACGGCAATGGTGTTCTTCTTGCCGTACGCGTGCAGTACGCCGATGCCGGCGTCGGCCAGGTCGCGGGCGGCGCCTGCGACGGCGCGGTTGATGCTCTGCGCGCCCTGCGAACCGCCGGTCACCAGCAGGGTCGGCGCGTTCGGGTCGAGGCCGAAGTGGGCGCGCGCCTTGGCCCGCAGCGCGGCGCGGTCAAGGCTGGTGATCGACTGGCGCAGCGGGATGCCGATCACCTCGGCATTGGCAAGGCCGCTGCCCGGTACCGCCGCGGCCACCTTCACCGCGTAGCGGGCGCCGACCTTGTTGGCAAGGCCGGCGCGGGCATTGGCCTCGTGCACCACGATCGGAATTCGGTTGCGGGCGGCCAGGTACGCGGGCAGCGCCACGTAGCCGCCGAAGCCGACCACGACGTCGGCGCCGACCGCCTCCAGTACGCCCCGGGTGACCTTGATCGAGTCGCGCACCTTCAACGGCAGCTTGAGCAGGGCCGGGGTTGGCTTGCGCGGCATCGGCACCGGCGGGATCAGTTCGAGTTGGTAGCCGCGGGCGGGCACGATGGAGGTCTCAAGGCCACGCTTGGTGCCGAGAGCGACGACCCGCGCGTCCGGGCGCAGCCGCATGACCGCGTCGGCCAGCGCCAACGCTGGTTCGATGTGGCCTGCGGTGCCGCCACCGGCGACCACCACGCACGGCCCCGTCCCGGCCATCCCCCTCGGGGACACGTTGTCCAGCGGGAGGTTCCCCCGCAGACTCTCGAACCCGGGACCATCGAAGCCGGTCAACGGCCTCCTCCTTCAGCACGCCCTGCGGCACGAGTGGAGCCGTACCGCCCAGGGCCCCATCGTTCCTCACCCCGCCAGGTCGAACGCCGCCGGTCCCCCACGCCGGATCTGCTCGCCTTGCGTCGCTCCTCCGCAGGTGGAAGGCCGGATGATCGACTGCCGCCGGATCCGCCCGGTCGGCCAGCACCCCTGGGTGGGCTGGACGGCCTAGCGGGTTTGCGACGTACCGGCGGCTGGTAGACGCTCGGCGCGGGCAGCCGCATCAGTCGACCGAATTTGCCGGGTCCCTGGGTGCGCAGCGCGGCCACCGACTCGGGTTCGTGCCGGGCGCAGTTGGCCAGCAGGCCGAACACCAGCATGGTGACGACCAGCGAGGTGCCGCCGTAGGAGATCATCGGCAGCGGGATTCCGGTGTCCGGGAGCAGCGAGAGCACGCAGCCGATGTTGATCGCGGCCTGCGCGATCAGCCAGGTGGTGAGCGTCCCGGCGACGACCTTGATCCACGGGTCGATGTTGCGCATGGCGATCCGCATGCCGGTGATGGCGAGCATGACGAAAAGACCGAGCACCAGGGCGCAGCCGACGAAGCCGAGTTCCTGGCCGATCAGCGCGAAGATGAAGTCGGTGTGCACGTTGGGCAGGTAGCCGTACTTGGCCGCGCCCTGGCCGAGTCCCTGGCCGAAGAGGCCGCCGTCGGCCAACGCGTACTTGGCCTGGGTGGCCTGGTAGTTCAGGCCTTTGGTGTCCTGGCCGGGGTGGAAGAACGCGGTGATGCGGGCGCTGCGGTAGAGGGCGCCGACGGACAGCGCGATCGCCCCGCCGACCGCCCCGACCACGATCGAGACGAACAGGCGCATCGGCGCGCCGATGAACCACAGCAAGGAAAGCAGCACGATGCCGAGGGTGACCGTGCTGCCGAAGTCGGGTTGCAGGATGACCAGGGTCAGCATGAACAGGCCCACCGGAACCAGCGGGACCAGGAGATGCCGGTACTGGTGCAGCAGGGCCTTCTTCTTGACCAACACGTGCGCGCCCCACAACGCGAGCGCGAGTTTGGCCAGCTCGACCGGTTGGAAGGCGAGCGGGCCCAGCGGCAGGAAGCCTCGGAAGTTGGTGTGGATGCCGAGCACCGCGATCAGCATCACGATCGTGCCGGCCACGGCGTAGCCGGACACGGCCCGGATCCGGTGCAACGGAATCCGCACGCCCAACCAGAACACCAGCAGGCCGAGCAGGGCGAAGGCCAACTGCTTCTTGAACAGCGCGTAGGCGCTGCCGGTGCCGTGCGCGGACTGCTGCAACGACGCGATCGGCGACGCCGATGCGACCATGACGAGGCCGATCGCCGCGAGCAGACCGAAAACGGCGAGGATCAGGTGGAACGAGGCGAGCGGGCGGCCCAGCCACGCGGTCAGCGGACCGAACGCGGTGCGCACCGCGCTGAGTTTCACCTTGCGGGTGGGCTTCTTCTTGGCTGGTCCCGTCCGCGCCGAAGGGCGGGCCGTGGTGGTCACGCCGGGTCCCCTGGCCTCGCCAACTGCTTTTGCGCTGCGACTACTCCCAGCGCCTCGGCGAAGGCACGGCCGCGATGGGCGTAGTCGGTGAACATGTCCCAGCTCGCGCCGGCCGGCGCGAGCAGCACGACATCACCGGGCCGGGCGAACTCGCTCGCCGCCCTGACCGCATCCACCATGACCGCTGAGGCCTCCATTGCCTCATCGTCTCCCGCTCCGGCCAGGTGAACGGGGACATCGGGCGCGTGTCGCGCGAGCGCGGCGGCGATCACGTCGCGATCGGCGCCGAGCAGCACGGCGCCGACGAGACGCGGCGCGAGTTCGGCCACCAACTCGTCGACGTCGGCGCCCTTGAGCAGTCCGCCTGCCAGCCAGACGACCCGCTGGTGCGCGCGGATCGCGGCTGCGGCGGCGTGCGGGTTGCTGGCCTTGGAGTCGTCCAGGTACCGCACGCCGTCCAGCACGCCGACCTCGGCGCCCCGGTGCCCGCCGGGTTGGAAGTCGAGCAGGCCCTTGGCCACGGCCTCGGCGGACACGCCGTGGGCGCGGGCGAGGGCGGCGGCGGCGAGCGCGTCGAACACACCCGAAGGTCCGGCCGGGTGCACCTGCGCCGCGTCGAGCAACACCGCGCCGTCGGCGAACGCGCGGTCGACGAGTTGACCGTCGACGATGCCGAGCTGGCCCAGAGCCGGTTCGCCCATGGTGACGCCATATTTCGACGACGCGGGCGACTCGGCGAGCAGGCCTGCGACCAGGTCGTCGTCGATACCGGCGATGGCGACGTCACCGAGGAGGACCCGCTGCTTGGCCGCGATGTAGTCGGCCATCTCGCCGTGCCAGTCGAGGTGATCCGGGGCGATGTTGAGCAACACGCCCGCGGTCGGCCGCACCGAGGGCGCCCAGTAGAGCTGGAAGCTGGACAGCTCGACGGCGAGCACCCGGTGCCCGGCCGCGACCGCTTCCACGACCGGCAGGCCGATGTTGCCGCAGGCGATCGCGTCCTCGCCGGCCGCGCGCAGGATCGACTCCAGCATGCTGACCGTGGTGGTCTTGCCGTTGGTGCCGGTCACCACCAGCCAGGCGGGCGGATCGTCGTCGGTCGAACAGATGCGCCAGGCCAGTTCGACGTCGCCGATGACCTCGATGCCGGCCCGCGCGGCGGCCAGGAACAGCGGGTTGCTCGGCTTCCAGCCGGGGGCGGTCACCACCAGCCGGGTGCCCTCCGGCGGCGCGGTCAGGTCGACCTCGGCGCGGATCGCGGGCAGTTCCTCGGCCAGTGCGGCCAGCCGCTGCTGGTTGCCGTCGGTCACGGTGACCCGCGCGCCCAGCGCGAGCAGGGCCTTGGCGGTCGGCCCGCCGGTCACCCCGGCGCCGGCCAGAAGCACCTCGGCACCGTCGAGATCCTCGATGTCGATCATCAGCCGCCGCCGTAGGACAGCCAGTCGGCGTAGAACAGGCCGAGGCCGAACATGCAGCAGGTCGCGCCGAGCAACCAGAATCTGATGATCACCGTGGTTTCTGCCCAGCCAGCTAACTCGAAGTGGTGATGGAAGGGCGCCATTCGGAACAGCCTTCGATGGCTGGTGCGGAAGACCGCGATCTGCAGCACCACCGACAGCATCTCGACCATGAACAGGCCACCGATGATGATCATCAGCAGTTCGGTGTGGGTGACCATCGACAGGCCTGCGAACAGACCGCCCAGCGCCAGCGAACCGGTGTCGCCCATGAAGATCTTGGCCGGGGCCGCGTTCCACCAGAGGAACCCGACGCAGGCACCGAGTCCGGCCGCGGCCACCAGGGCGACGTCGAGCGGGTCGCGCACCTGGAAGCAGCCGATCAGGCGCGATGGCACTGTCGCGGTGAAGCAGTCGTGGCTGGTCTGGAAGAACGAGATGACCACGTAGGTGGCCAGCGCCATCGCCGATGATCCACCGGCGAGGCCGTCGAGGCCGTCGGTGAAGTTCACCGCGTTCGACCAGCCCGACACCGCGATGTAGCAGAAGATCACGAAGCCGATCACGCCGAAGGAGATCGCCGGGATGTCGCGGGTGTAGGACAGCAGGATCGACACCGGCCGCACGCCGCGATCATTGGGAAAGCCGATGGCCAGCACGGCGAAGATGATCGTGGCCAGCGACTGGCCGACCAGCTTCGCGGTCTTGTTCAGGCCGAGGTTGCGCTGCTTGCGCACCTTGATGAAGTCGTCGAGGAACCCGACAAGGCCAAGAGACGTGGTCAGCAGCAGCACCAGCAGGCCGGACGCGGTCGGGCCCTCCCGCTGGCTGGAGGACAACGCGTTGACCAGGTGCGCGGCCACGTAACCGGCCCACAGCGCGACCAGGATGGCGACGCCGCCCATGGAGGGCGTGCCGCGCTTGGCCGCGTGACTCTTCGGGCCTTCCTCGCGGATCTCCTGGCCGAACCCCTGCTTGGTGAACAGGCGGATCAGGTACGGGGTGAACATGATCGACACGAACAGCGCGACGGCCGCCGCGATCAGGATGCCCTTCACGCAACACCACCGACCGGCGCGAGCAGCGCGTCGGCGATCCGCCACAACCGTTGGGCCTTGGCCGCCTTGACCAGGACCACATCACCGGGCCGCAGCTCATCGCGCAACAGCGCGACGGCCGCGTCGACGTCCGGCACCAGGACCGACTCCTCTCCCCACGAGCCCTCAAGGCTCGCCCCCTGATGGATCGGCCCAGCGGCCTTCCCCACCACCACGAGTTTGCTGATGTCCAACCGCACCACCAGCCTGCCGATCTCGTCGTGCACGGCAACGCTGTCCTCGCCGAGTTCGCCCATCGCCCCGAGCACCGCGACCGTGCGCCGCCCCTCGCCGGAGCGGCCCATGGTGGCCAGCGTCTTCAGCGCCTCGCGCACGGCCTCCGGGCTGGCGTTGTAGGAATCGTTGACCACCGTCACGCCGTCGGCGCGGGTGGTCACCTCCATCCGCCGCTTGGACACCGGGACCGCACTGGACAGTCCCTTGGCGACCGAGTCGAGATCCGCGCCGAGTTCCAGCGCGATCGCCGCAGCGGCCAGCGCGTTGTTCACCATGTGCGCGCCGTACAGGCCCAGCGTCACGCCGGTCGAACCAGCGGGGGTGACCAGGTCGAACGAGGCGCGGGCGGCATCGTCCAGCACCACGTTCTCCGCGCGCACCTCGGCGGCCGTCGACTGTCCGAACAGGACGACGCGGGCCCTTGTCCTGCTCCGCATGGCCGAGACCAGCTGGTCGTCGGCGTTGAGCACCGCGATTCCGTCCTCGGGCAGCGCTTCCACCAGTTCGCCCTTGGCCATCGCGATCTGCTCCTGCGAGCCGAACTCCCCGATGTGCGAGCGGCCGACGTTGAGCACAGCGCCGATCCTCGGCTTGGTCCAGCGCCCGGTCGCGGCGATGTGCCCGACACCGCGCGCGGACATCTCCAGCACCAGGTAGCGGGTGTCCTCGGTGGCGCGCAGCACCGTCCACGGCGTACCCAGCTCGGTGTTGAACGACTCGGGGGGCGCGACGGTCGGGCCGAGCGGCCGCAGCAGGTGCGCGATCAGGTCCTTGGTGGACGTCTTGCCGGCCGACCCGGTCACCCCGATCACCGTCAAACCCGTCGCGGCCAGCCGATCCAGCACCGCACCTGCCAACGCGGCCAGCGCGGCCAGCACAGCGGCGCCGGAGCCGTCGGTGTCCCCGGCCAGCGCCATCACCCTGCTGTCCCAGGCCGCCAACGGATCCACCACCACCGAGGGCAGCGGCCCGTCGGGACCGTCGACCTCGCGGGCGGTCAGCGCGGCGACCGCGCCCGTGCGCACCGCGCCATCGACGAAGTCGTGGCCGTCCACCCGTTCCCCTGGCATCGCCACGAAGAGGTCACCGGGGCCGACCGCGCGGGAGTCGAACTCGACCCCGCCGCTGACCACCTCATCGCCGGTGGCGCCGTGCAGCCGGCCGCCGACGATCTCGGCGATCTGGCCGAGCGTCAACCGAATCACATGCACATCCTCAGCTATGCGTCTTCGCCAATTCGCGAATTGCCGCGTCCAGCTCGTCCCGGTCGGAGAAGGGATGGATCATCCCGGCGATCTCCTGCCCGGTCTCATGTCCCTTTCCCGCCACCACGACCACGTCGCCCGCGCGGGCGTTGGTGACCGCGAAGCGGATCGCCGCCCGCCGGTCACCCATGTCCACCACTTCGCCGCGCTGCGCGCGCGGCACCGCGAGCGCACCCTCGCGCATCGCGGTCCTGATCTCGGCCGGGTCCTCGCTGCGCGGGTTGTCGTCGGTGACCACCAGCAGGTCGGCCCTGCGCGCCGCGGCCTCGCCCATCAGCGGACGCTTTCCCGCGTCCCGGTCGCCGCCGCAGCCCAGCACCACCAGCACCCGTCCGTCGCTGCCCGAACGGTCCAACTGGGCGTGCACCGCGTCCAGGGCCAGCGCGACGGCGGCCGGCTTGTGCGAGTAGTCGACGACGGCGGTGAAATCCTGTCCGGCGTCCACCCGCTCCATCCGGCCCGGGACGTCCACCGTGGACAGCCCGTGCGCGATGGCGTCCGGCTCGATGCCAGCCTCCGTGAGGATCGCGGTGGCCAGCAACGCGTTGGCCACGTTGAAGGTACCGGGCAGGCGCAGCGCGATCGGCACCCGCAGCCCGCCGGGGCCGACCGCGGTGAACCGCTGCCCGCCGACCTCGAACGGCTCAAGGTCCGCGACCCGCCAGGCGGCGTCGGCGCCGCTGGTGTTGACCGTGACGGTGTGCGGCCGGACCAGCCGCAGGCCCCACTCGGAGTCGGTGCAGACCACCTCGGTCGCGGCCCTGCCGTCGAACAGCTTGGCCTTGGCCGCGAAGTAGTCCTCCATGTCGCGGTGGAAGTCCAGGTGGTCCTGGGAGAGGTTGGTGAACGCGCCGATCGCGAAACGGACGCCAGCCACCCGACCGAAGGTCAGCGCGTGGCTGGAGACCTCCATCGGCACGTGCGTGACGCCCTGCTCGACCATCAGCGCCAGCAGCGCCTGCAGATCGGGCGCCTCCGGTGTGGTGAACGCGCTGGCCAGCCGCTGACCGGCGATCGCGGTCTGCACCGTGCCGATCAGCCCGGTGGTCTTGCCGGCCGCGCGCAGGCCCGCGTCGATCAGGTAGGTCGTGGTTGTCTTGCCCGAGGTCCCGGTCACGCCGATGACCGAGAGCCGGTCGGACGGGCAGCCGTAGATCCGCGCGGCCAGCGAGCCGAGCGCCGCGCGCGGGTCCGGCAGCACCAGCACCGGCACTCGCGCGTCCCGCAACGCGGGCCGGGCGGCGCCCTCGGCGTCGGTCAGGACGGCAGCGGCGCCCGAGGTGAGCGCGGCGGCGGCGAAATCGGCACCGTGCGTGTTGGCGCCGGGCAGCGCGGCGAACAGATCGCCCGCGCGCACGTGTTGCGCGCGCTGGGTGATGCCGTGGACCTGCTGATGATCGGCTGGCGGCCGAAGCGCGAACGAGGCTCCGACCGACGAGGCCACTTCGGCGACGTCAATGGGCTCGACAAGGCTGGGGCGAGGCGCGAGGAGTTGCTTGCCTTCCGGCATGGCTGGCACGTCGCGCAACGCTACCGGCGTCACTTCGGACGCGTGCAGGGCGTCGTCCTCCATCGTCGCATCCTCCTTCCTCCAGCAGCACGAAAGCATCGTCCACCTGCAACTATGCGCCAGAGCCACACAGTGGCCAACCGCAGCGCGAACCCTACTGGCCGAGAACCAAGGGCACGAAGGGCAGTGGCGCGGTGTTCACCGGCAGGTTGTACCGGGACACGATGTAGGAGGCGATGTCGTGGAACAGCGGGGCCGCGGTCTGCGCGCTCTCCCCGCCCTGCGAGGGCCGGTCCAGCATGACCGCGACCACGAACCTCGGATTGTCCGCGGACAGGATGCCCACGAAGGTCACGGTGTTCGCGCTGTGGCTGTACGTGCCGTTGACCACCTGCTGCGCCGTGCCGGTCTTGCCGGAGATCTGGTAGCCCGGCAGCACCGCCGACACCGCGGTGCCCTCCTGCGGCGATGGCGCGCTCTGGGTGACGTAGCGCATCATGCCCAGCAGCGTGCTGGCCGTCTGCGGGGTGACCACCCGAATCCCGGCCGGCTGCTGCGTGACCTGCACGGTGCCGTCCGGTTTGGTGACCGACTGGATGATCCTCGGCGGAATCCGCATGCCGCCGTTGGCGATGGCCTGGTACTCGTCCGCCATCTGCAGGATCGTCACCGAAAGACCCTGGCCGAACGGGAGGTTGTGGAAGGTCGCCGCGCTCCACTTGTTCAGCGGCGGCACCGAACCCGCGCTCTCGCCGGACAGGCCGACGTTGGTCTTCTGGCCGACGCCCATCTTGATCAGCATCTGGTCGAACGCGTTCGGCCCGACCTGCTGGGCGATCTCGTCGGTGCCGATGTTGGAGGACTTGGCGAACACGCCGGTCACGGTCATGTTGTAGTCGCTGTGCTGCCAGTCGTCGTGAATGGTCACGCCGTACGGGTAGTTCAGGACCGAAGGCACGTTGACGACGCTGGTCGGGGTGACGGTGCCGGCGTTGAGAGCCGCGGCCATGGTGACGATCTTGTTCACCGAGCCGGGTTCGAACGGGGTGGTCACCGCCTGGTTGCCGGAGTTCTGGTTGGTGATCGTCTTGGTGTTGTTCGGGTCGAAGCTCTGGTCGTCGGCCAGCGCGTACACCTGGCCCGTCTTGACGTCCATCACCACCGCGCTGCCGCCCCGCGCGCCCTTGGCCGCCACATACTGGGCCAGCAGCTGCTGCACCTCGTACTGCAGGTCGGTGTCGATGGTCAGCTGCACGTTGTCGCCGTTGACCGGCGCCTGCACGTCCCGCTCGGTACCGGGCAGGTGGACGGCGTTGTTGCCTTCCTCGGTGTCCACGAGTTCCGAGCCCGACTTGCCGGCCAGCAGGTCGTTCATGGACGACTCGAGGCCGATCACGCCCTTGCTGCCGCTGATGACCGTGTTGTTCGGCCCCTTGTTCGACTGCCAGGTGGCCAGGCCGACCACGTTCGAGGCCACCGTGCTGTTCGGGTATTCACGCAACGAGCGGGGCTCGATGCCGATGTCCGGGAACTTCTTGTTGATCGCCTCGGCGATCGCCGGCGGCACCTGCTGGTCGAGGTAGGTGAAGGTGGCATTGCCCGACATCACGTTCTGCAGGTTCTGCTTGTCCACCGCGCCGCCGAGCACCTGTGCGAGGTAGGTCGACGCGCGCTGCACGAACTGGTCGTAGGTCTCCTTGTCGATCTTGGCGTTCCACTTCTTGCGGGTCGCCTGCGACTGGAAGTAGATGGCGTCGGAGTCGACGCTGAACGCGAGCTTGTCGCCGTTGCGGTCGGTGATGGTGCCGCGCTGGGCCTGGGTGTAGATCCGGGTGACGCGCTGCGACTCGGCCTGCGCGGACAGCGTCGGCGCCTGGATGCCCTGGATGTAGACCAGCCGCAGGCCGGCCACGGTCAGCACGAACACCAGCAGCAGCCTGCTGACCATGATCCTCGGCTTGGCATTGCCGCCGAGGATCTTGCGCGGCTTTCGAGCGGGCGCGGGCGTCTGTCTCGCGCCGCGCACCGGCCGCGCCGGCGGTCCCTTGCGCACCATCAGCTCTCAGCCACCTGCGGTTGGTTGGGTCGATCCTGGCGGATTCGTGGTGGTCGTGCTCGATGCCGTGTCCGTCGGCGGGGGTGGCGCCGGTGCGGTCGCCGGGCTCGGCGTGCCCACCACGGTGATCTGCCCGTTCGGCCCGACCACGATGTGCGCCAGGTTGTTCGCCGGCACCATGCCCAACTGCTGGGCCAGCTTCGCGATCTGCGCGGGCGACTGGCCCTGCGCGATCTGCTGCTGCAACAGCTGCACCTTGGCCGCGAGGTTCTGGGTGTTCTGCTGCGCCTGCGCCAGTTTGACCGAATCGGCCGTGGACTGGGTGGACAGCCACAGCGTGGCCACCACGCCCACCACCAGCAAGCCCATCACCAGCACCACGAAGCTGACCCGCGAGGCCGACGTGCTCTTGCGCTCCGGCCTGGCCTGCGTTCCCTTCGGCCTGCTGCCCGGCGCCCGACCGGCCCGCCGCGCGTAGGCCCGCTCGGCGGCGGCCGACCGGTTGTGCGTGACAACCGTCCGTTCTGCCCGCTCGGACGGTTTCTGCGTAGTTTTCTGGGCAGTCTTCTGCTGAGCGGGTTTCTGGGCCGTCTTCTGGCTCGTCCGCTGCTGGGTCCTGGCTCGCGCGGCCCCGCCGCCGGCCCGTGCCGGCGCCGTCATCGCCGCACTCCCTCGTCCAGTCGCTGCGCCGCGCGCAGTCGCACCGATGCCGCTCTCGGGTTGTCCTCGATCTGCGCTTCCTCGGCCTGTTCCGCGCCCCTGGTCAACAGCTTCAGCCGCGGCCCGTGACCGGGCAGTTCCACCGGCAGACCGGGCGGCGTGCGCGACGCCGCCCAGTCGGCGAAGACCCGCTTGACGATCCGGTCCTCGAGCGACTGATAGGCCTCGACCACGATCCGCCCGTCCACCGCGAGCGACTCCAACGCGCCCGGGATCGCCCTGCGCAGCACGTCGAGCTCGGCGTTGACCTCGATCCGCAACGCCTGGAAGGTGCGTTTGGCCGGATGCCCGCCGGTCCGCCTCGTCGCCGCCGGCACCGCCGCGTAGAGCAACTCGACCAGTCGCGCGCTCGTGTCGAACGGCGCCCGTTCGCGCTCCCGCACCACCGCGGCCGCGATCCTGGACGCGAAGCGCTCCTCGCCGTAGTCCCGCAGGATCCGGATCAGCTCGGGCGCGGGGTAAGTGTTCAGTACATCCGCGGCCGTCGGGCCGGTCTGCTGATCCATCCGCATGTCCAGCGGCGCGTCACGGGAGTAGGCGAAGCCGCGCTCCGCTTCGTCGAGCTGCATGGAGGAAACTCCGAGGTCGAACAGGACGCCCTGAACCGAGTCGAAGCCGAGATCCGCGATCGCGGCCGGCAGTTCGTCGTAGACGGCGTGCACGAGGTGGACCCGGTCACCGTGCCGGGCGAGGCGTTCACCCGCGAGGGCAAGGGCCTGGGTATCGCGGTCCAGGCCGACCAGGGTCAGTCGCGGATGCGCGGAGAGCAGTGCGTCGGCGTGGCCGCCGAGGCCCAGCGTGCAGTCGACGAGCACGGCGTCATCCGCTCGCAGAGCGGGCGCCAACAGGGCGAGTACCCGGTTGAGCAGCACGGGTACATGCCGATCACCGGGCTCCCTCGGTGCGGAACCGTGCGAATCCTGCGGTGCGTCGATCATGCCGTGCCACCCCCGATCGTTTCCTGTCTTCGACATCGACGTCGGATGCCGTCAGGTCCCCGCCCGCCCGTCGAACCTGGCACCGGGGAAGGTGTGCCAGGGCCGATAGCCGAGCGGACCGAGGCCTGACGGCATCCGGGGAATGCCGATCGCCTTCAACCAACCTTCAGCTTTTTCTCGGGTTGGCCGTCGGTCAGAAGACGCCGGGTAGTACCTCCTCCTGTGCCTGCGCGTAGCTGTCCTCGTGTTCGTCGAGGTAGCGCTGCCACGACTGGGAATCCCAGATTTCCAGCCTCGTGATCGCGCCGATGACCACGCATTCCTTGGCAAGACCCGCGTAGCGGCGCAACTCCGGTGCTACGGAGATCCGCCCCTGGCTGTCCGGCCGCTGCTCGTCGGTACCGGCGAACAGGTAACGCTGGTAGGCACGGACGGCTTCGTTCGTGAACGGAGCCTCCGCCACCTTGCGGGCCATCTGCTCGAACTCCGTCCTGGGAAACACATACAGACAGTGGTCCTGGCCCTTGGTGACCATCAGACCGCCCGCAAGCGCGTCCCGGAACTTCGCCGGCAGCGTGAGCCGCCCCTTGTCGTCGAGTTTGGGGGTGTGCGTACCGAGAAACATCGGCTGCCCACCTCCCACCGGTCCCAGGGAACCG
The DNA here is from genome assembly GCA_036500685.1 of Pseudonocardiaceae bacterium. Taxonomy (GTDB): domain Bacteria; phylum Actinomycetota; class Actinomycetes; order Mycobacteriales; family Pseudonocardiaceae; genus CAJCJE01. The sequence goes on from DASYBO010000125.1 coordinate 21,799, forward strand.
GCCATAGGGCTCCCGTCTGCCCCACTTGCGGCCACAGTACCCCACTTTTCACCACAGTCAACGGCGGAAAGCCCACATTTTCCGTCGACCGAGTGATGTTTCCGCAGGTAGCGCGGGTGGGGGCCGGTGGGGGGCGCGGTGGGGCGGCGGGCGTCACCCGGCCGCGTTACCCCTGCCGAGTCAGTCAGGAGGGGTCCTGGAGCCGGTCCGACGAGCCGGATTTCGACCGGTGGGCGGCGCGCCGGGCAGCGGGTGGTGCAAAGTGGGGTACTACGACCCGCCCATCATGGTGGGGCTCATGGCAGGCTGTTTTCATTACCGGCTCGCGGCAGCCGAACACATCGGCGCAGGCCGATGGATCACCTACAGGGAGGGTCGATTGACGTCGACTAGCCAACCCGCTGCCCGCTGGGACCGGGCCGAACACAACGCCGCCACCAAGGCAAGCAACGGAACTACAGCGGAGATACCCAGCGTGCCGAATGCCGCAACCGGTCCCTGGCCGACCAACGAGGCGCCCGACGTGGTCGAGCAGCCCCGGCTGGACGTCGCCCTCGCGGAGCTGCACACCACCGCCCAGCGGATCAGCGGGAACATCGAGCGGGTCCTGGTCGGCAAGCCCGAGGTCGTGCGCATCGCGCTGGTCACCATGTTGGCCGAAGGCCACCTGCTGGTCGAGGACGTGCCGGGGGTCGGCAAGACGTCGCTGGCCAAGGCGCTGGCCCGGTCCATCGACTGCACCGGCAGCCGCATCCAGTTCACCCCGGACCTGCTGCCCAGCGACATCACCGGCGTGTCCATCTACAACCGCCAGACCATGGATTTCGAGTTCCGACCCGGTCCGGTCTTCGCGAACATCGTGGTCGGCGACGAGATCAACCGCGCGTCGCCCAAGACCCAGTCCGCGCTGCTGGAGTGCATGGAGGAACGGCACGTCACCGTCGACGGCGTCGGCTACCCGCTCGACCCGCCGTTCATGGTGATCGCCACCCAGAACCCGATCGAGATGGAAGGCACCTATCCGCTGCCCGAGGCGCAGCGCGACCGGTTCACCGCCCGCGTCTCGATCGGCTACCCGGACCCGCAGGCCGAGCTGGCCATGGTCGACGAGCACGCGGGCGCCGACCCGCTGGCCGAACTGCAGCCGGTGTCCAACGCGGCCCAGGTACAGGGTCTGGTCGCCGCCGTGCGCAGGGTGCACCTCGCCCCGGAGATCCGCCGGTACGCGGTCGAACTGGTCTCGGCCACCCGCCGCCTGCCCGAACTGCGCCTCGGCGCCTCGCCTCGCTCGACCCTGCACCTGGTCCGGTCTGCCCGCGCGCAGGCCGCGCTGAGCGGTCGCGACTTCGTGGTCCCGGACGACGTGCAGGCGGTCGCCATCCCGGTACTCGCGCACCGGCTGGTGCTCTCCTCCGAGGCGCAGGCCGCCCGCCGTTCCCCCACCGACCTGGTTCGGGGCCTGCTGCAGCGGGTGCCGGTCCCGGTACCGCACTCCAACAACATGGGCCCGCGCTGAGCAGCCCAGAGATCAACTCCAGCCTGGGAGGGTCGTCATGCGCGGAGCCTTGGCAGGGCTGACCACTCGAGGGCGTTGCCTGCTCGCCGCCGGCATCGCGGCCGCGCTGTGCTCGGCCGTCCTCAACGAACGGGACCTGCTGCGCGTCGCCGTGTTCGTGGTCGCGTTACCCCTGCTGGGCGCCGCGCTCGCGGCGACATCACGGGTCGGTCTCTCGGCCAAGCGGACCGTGGTCACACCGAGGGTGCCGGCGGGTGAGCAGACCGAGGTGGTGCTGGAGATCAACGCCACCGGCCGGATCCCCTCCGGTGGCCTGCTACTCGAGGACGGCGTGCCCTACACGCTCGGCGGCCGTCCCCGGTTCGTGGTGGAACGGCTGCGCCGACGCAACACCGTTCGCCTCGGCTACCAGCTGCGCCCGACCGTGCGCGGCATCCACAACGTCGGCCCGCTGCGCGGACGCATCACCGACCCGTTCGGCCTCGCCGAGTTCGAACGCGAACTCGCGGCGCACAGCCGAATCGTGGTCATCCCGAGGGTCATGCGGCTGACCGGCCTGCCCGGCGGCTCCGGCCAGGGTGCCGGCGACGACGGTTCGATCCGGCTGCGCTCGGGCCAGGGCGAGGACGACGCCGTCGTCCGCCAGTACCGCCAGGGCGACGACCTGCGCCGGGTGCACTGGCGCTCCACCGCGCGACGCGACGAGCTGATGGTCCGGGTCGAGGAGCGGCCCTGGCGCGGTGGCATCACCGTGCTGCTGGACCGGCGCGGCCCCGCGCACCGGGGCGCGGGCCCGACCAGCAGCCTGGAATGGGCGATCTCCTTCTGCGCCAGCGTGTGCGTGCACCTGCACCACGTCGGGCACCAGGTCCGGCTCGTCACCGAGGACGCGGTGACCATCGCCGGCGAACACAGCGACACCGGGCACAGCGACGACGTGGTGCTGGACGGCCTGGCCGCGTTGCAGGTCAGCGCGCGGCGCGACTTCTCGGCCGGCTCCGACCCCGGCGACGGCTACGAACTCATCGCGATCTTCGGCGCCCTCGACTCGACCGGCGCCGCCGAACTGGCCAGGACCCGCATCCGTCGCCCGCGCAGCCTCGCCGTCCTGCTGGACGTGAACCGCTGGTCCGCCGACGACAAGCCCTACGACCCCACCGAAGCGGCCAGCCTGCTCCGCGAAGCAGGCTGGGGCGTCGTCATCGCCCGCCCCGACATCTCGATGAACAACACCTGGACCGACCTGTGCCGCATCGGCTCGGTACGCGGCCGCACCATGGCCGGAGGATTCTGATGAGCGCCACGTCGAAGGACGGCGGCCGAATGAGTGCTCTCGCGGCGCCCACCCGCACCGGCAGGGCGCCGGTCATGACCCTCGCCCTGGCCGGCGCGGTCTCGGTGGTGTGCGCGTCGACCGCGCTGAGCGGTGTCATCGGCGGCGCGTCCTGGTTCGCCTACGTACTGGTCACCGTGCTGGTGATCGTCGCCGCCGGCATCGGCCTGCGCGCCCTGCGCGCCCCCGCCGCGCTCGTCCTGCTCGGCCAGGCCGTCGTGCTGCTGTGCCTTGTCGTCACCTTGTTCACCCAGAGCGCGCTGCTCGGCGTGTTGCCCGGCCCTTCGGCCCTGCGCGATCTCGGCTCGGTGCTCAGCCAGTCCGTCGCCGAGGTGCAGACCGGGGTACCGCCGGTGCAGTCGGACGCGCCGATTCTGTGCCTCGTCGTGCTGTCCATCGGCCTTGTCGCGTTGGTCGTCGACGGCCTGGTCACCACCGCGGGGGTGCCGGCAGCGGCCGGTCTCGTGCTGCTGTGCGTGTACGCGGTGCCCGCCTCGCTCGACGACGACCTGCTGCCCTGGTTCAGTTTCGTGCTCGGCGCGGCCGGCTTCACCCTGCTGCTCGCGGTCGACGGAGTCGCCCGGCACCAGGCGTGGCGGGGCAAACTCGGCCTGCCCGCCGCCGCGTCCACCGGGATCGCCCCCGCAGCCGTCGGCGTCACCGCCGTCGCCGCCGTGCTCGCGCTGATCGTCGGGGCGACTTTCACCGTGATCGGCACCGTGGGCCGGTTGCCCGGCGCGGACGGCGGCAGCGGCGGCACCGGCTATCTCGGCATCAAGCCGTTCACCACGTTGCGCGGCATGCTCAACGAGAAGGGCACCACCGAACTGTTCGACGTGTACGGCCTGCCCAACAACGGGCCCTACCTCAGTTCGGTGACCCTGAGCGACTACGTGCCGAACACCGGCTGGCAACCCGAGACGCCGATGCCGGCCGGCGTCGGCGCCAACCAGGTCCAGCTGCCGATGGCCCCTGGCGAGGCCGCGGACAACGCCACCACCAGCATCAGGATCGACCCGGTCAACTGGGAGGACTTCTGGCTGCCGGTGTTCGGCGTGCCGGCCCGTATCCAGAACGTCCCTGCCAACTACCACTACGACTCCGCGTCCGGCGTCATCTACAGCCAGCAGGCGCAGCACCCGGCCAGCTACACCGAATCGGCCATGCTGGAGCAGCCGACCGCCAACCAGCTGCGCGGCGCGGGCGCCGACTACAGCGAGATCGAATCGAAATACCTCAAGATCAGCGGCGTGAACTCGCGGGTGACCGCCCTCGCCCAACAGCTGACCAACGGCTACGACAACGAGTTCGACAAGGCCCAGGCCATCTACGACTTCTTCCACAACCCGGCCAACGGCTTCACCTACAGCACCTCGACCGCGCCGGCGGAGACCAGCGACGCCCTTGTCGACTTCCTGTTCAACGGCAAGACCGGCTACTGCGAGCAGTACGCGTCGACCATGGCGGTGATGCTGCGCTCGATCGGCATCCCCGTGCGCGTGGACATCGGCTTCACCGACGGCTACGTCTCCGGCAACCACCGGGTGATCACCGCACAGGACGCGCACGCGTGGGACGAGGTGTTCTTCCCCGACTACGGCTGGATCACCTTCGACCCGACCCCACTAAGCGACGGCCGGTCGCAAACTCCCGCCTACCTCGGCGGCAACAACAGCTCCGGCCCGAACACCAACCCCGGCAACGACAAGCCCGCACACCAGGGCCAGCTCAACCAGACCAAGCCGAACATCGCCCAGGCCAACCAGCCGGCGATCCGCGTCGGCGCCGCCAACTCCGCGCAGGCCACCAGTACCTTCCCAACCTGGCAGCTGTCGCTGCTCGGCGTCCTAGCAGTGCTCGCTGCCTTGGCCACCCTGCTGGCCCGACGAACCCGAGGCACCGATCCGCCGCGCCGACATCAGCTCCTGGTCGGCGGCGCGGTCCTCCTGTGGGCGCTGGCGGTCCTGGTCGCCGCGGCGTTCGTGTCCTGGTGGCTGGTGGTGTTGCTGATCGTGCTCGGCATCGCTGCCGCACCGGCCCTGATCCGGGAGGTCCGGCGCCGCCTGCGGCTGCACACCATCGCCAAGCTCGGCGCCAACGCGGCCGGCGCCGCCTGGTCGGAGCTGCTTGCCGAGTCCTGGGACCGTGGCACCGCCGTTCCTGGCAGCGAGACGGTCCGGGTCGCCGCCACCCGCCTGGCCAAGGCGCACGACCTGGACCCGGAGGGCACGGAAAGCCTGCACACCCTGGTCGGCGCGGTCGAACGCTCCTGGTACGGATCCAGCGGCGCGGACGCGGGCGATCCCACGATCGTCAGCGCGTTCGACGGAGTCCGGCGCAGCCTGCGCCGCAGCGCCCCGCTGGCCTTCGGCGCCCGGCTGCTCCCCCGCTCGGTGCTCAAGCCCCGCAAGCCCTGACGCACAACAACCCCGAAACGCGCACGGCCCCACCTGGTTGGGGTGGGGCTCGACGCGTGCTCGGGGTTGACCGAACTTGCTCAGCGCTTCGTAAGTTGGCCGCGCTTGGTACTGCTTCTCGGTTCCGTGACTAGTCGCCTTCGAAGCGCTTCCGGAAGCGCTCCTCCATGCGTTGGGTGAAGCCGCTACGGTTCTGCGTGGCACCGCCACGCTCGTCAGTGCCCTTTTCCTGTGCCGCGTTGCCCTGCCGCATGGCGGCCAGGGTCAGCACAGCACCAAAGAACATCATCAGGAATCCGACAACGCTCACCACAGGGATGTCGAACACCTTCAGTGGCACGAGCATCCCGCACACGAGCAACGCGACACCCAGTACGAACAGGGAGATGCCCTGGATCCGCCGACGCCGGGACGGGCGCAGTCGCGCACCCCGGACAGTTGAGGCGAACTTCGGGTCCTCGGCGTAGAGCGCGCGCTCGATCTGATCGAGCAGGTTCTGCTCGTGCTCGGAGAGTGGCATTGGCTCCTCCTCCGGCACAGCTCTGTGGGCGCCGGTGCTCACGGTTGCCGCGCTACCGGCGGGCGCCCCGCCCTGGGGTCGTCACCTCAAGGATACGATCCGGATGGCCTGTCGACTAGCCGATGCCCGATCCTGGACACCGATTGGGACGACGATCATTCGCTCGGGCTATTCGATCGCCGCTCCGACGGCCTCGTTCACCGATTCACCCACCATAGCGTGACCAAAATGTGACCAAAAGTAGTGATCGGGCGACGCCGGCATCGACCCTCGGTTGGCACCCACTGCCCCGTTCGGAGGCACCCACTACGTCGACCGGCGGTGAACCGGACCCCCGGCCCACCGCCGTCCCCGCACCCTCACTGCCGCGGCACTTCCAGCGGCTGTATCCATGTCCGCCGGCTACCGCCAGCGGAAGTGCACAAACACCCTGCCGAAGTTCTTCGAGTCCTTCTCCACCCGGTGGTAGAGCTGCTTGATGTCCGGGCGGTCAAGAAACCGCAGCACATGCTTCTTCAGTTGGCCCGACCCCTTGCCGGGAATGATTTCGACCACACTCGCCTTCTTGGCGATGGCCTCATCGATCACCGCCCGCAACGCGCGATCGATCTCACCCCCGGCGTTGTAGATATCGTGGAGATCGAGCTTGAGCTTCACGGCGCGAATCGCCCACTTCTCGGCTCACCCAAGCCATCGCGACGCCGCAAGGCTCGGCCGCTCAGCCCTTGGCCTTACGCGCCACCGCACGCCGCGGCGCCGGAGTCGCGGCCGTCTTGGCCGAGGACTTGCTCGCCGCGGTCCTGGTCGACCGGGTCGCCTTGGCGGCGGCCGGCTTGGCCGGGCTCGCCTTGGCCGCACTCGCCCGCGTCGTGGTCTTCGCCGTCGCCTTGGTGGTCGTCTTGGCCGCAGCAGCGCGGGTCGTCCGACCGGTCGCCCTTGTGGTGCTCGCCTTGCCCGTAGCGGACTTCGTGGCGGCCGCCGACTTGGTCGCGCCGGCCTTCGTGGTCCTCGGCGCGGTCTTGGGAGCGGCGTTGCTCGCGGCCGGCTTGTTGGCCGGACGGCCCCGCTTCGCCGGAGCGGTCGCGGTCGGCGCGGCCTTGGCCGCGGCGGCGGTCTTCGCCCGCGAGGCGCGCGGAGCACTCTCGGCGCCGGCCGAGTTGTAGGCATCCAGGATGTTCGCTGGAATCCGGCCGCGGGCGGAAACCGGAAGTCCCTGCTCCTTTGCCCATTCCCTAATTGCCGAAACGTCACCGCCGGTCGCACCCTGGCCGGCACGGATCGCGGTACCACGCTTGGCCCGGCCGCTCGTACGACGTGCGCTGGCAACGAAAGTGGCAAGACTGTCCCGGAGCCGGCCCGCGTTGCGCTGGTTCAGGTCAATCTGGTAGGTAACGCCGTCGAGCGCGAACGTGACAGGAGCCACATCGGCGCTCGGCGAGCCGTCCAGGTCATCGACAAGTCGAACGAGCACCTTGCGTGCCATGGTTTCTCTCTTCCTCGCAGGGAGTGCCACCCGCGTGACACGTAAAAAGGCGAACCAGCTCGGCCTGCCCTTATGTTTGCAATATTCTCAACGATACCGCGCCATTATGCAAACTCAGCCATTAGCGTGATCCCGGGCATGGCGCCTGGCTCGAACGGATCAGTCCACGGTGGACGCTCGACACCGGCTCACCCGCTAAAGCCGAAGCATCCTCGCCGCGATCGGGCCTAAACTTCCCTCGGTCGGATAAACCCGTCACAAGGTCCCCCGAATGGCCGCCCGGCCCCAACCCGGTAGTCCCGGCGAAGCGCGGAACTTTCTTGCACATCAACAAAAAGTGCCCTTGATCAGGCGCTCGGACAGGGCCCGCATATCCCCGACCGAGATTTGCCATCCGGGTTGGGTTTGGCCGGTACGACTGAGTTCGCCCGCGCCGTGCGCGCGGTTTGTCGCGCCGGCTAGATTTGCCGAACAGCCTTTGCGGGGGCGTCGGCCCCGGCCCCGCGAAGGGTCGCAGGCGGCAACGGATTCGGAAGGACCCCACCCCATGAGCCAACCTACTGCCCCCGTCGCACTATGGGCAGCCGGCGCATACGACCTCGCCGAGGGTGCCCGCTGGGTAGCTGATCGACTCGTTTACGTGGACATCCTCAGCGGCCGCCTGTTCGAGATCTCCGGAACGGAGGCGGCGACTCCGCAATTGCTCGCCGAATTGTCGGTGCCACTAGGTGCCGTGGCACCACTGCGCGACCAGCCAGGGGACTGGATCGTGGCGGCCGGCACCGGCATCGCATTGCTGCGTTCGGGCCAGGAACTGGAATGGCTGGACCGCCCCGAGGACGGCGGTTCGGTGGAAACCAGGATGAACGACGCGGTCTGCGATCCGGCCGGTCGGTTCTGGGCCGGCAGCATGGCCTATGACGGCACCGAGGGCGCTGGTTCGTTGTATCGCACTGACCCCGACGGCACGGTGCGAAAGGTGCTCGACGGCCTGACCATCGTCAACGGCCCGACATTCGACTTGAACGGTACAACTATCTATTTCGCGGACACGCCGACCGGCAAGGTATTCCGCGCGCCGGTCGACCCGGCAACCGGCGAACTCGGCCGGCCGGAAATCTTTGTGCGAATTCCGGCCGAAGAAGGCGCACCCGACGGAATGGTCATCGACGAGGAAGGATTCCTGTGGGTGGCATTGTGGGGCGGTAGCGCCGTTCGCAAATACGCGCCGAACGGCACGGTGGCCGCGCACTTTCCGGTACCGGCCGAGCAGCCGACCTCGGTGTGCCTGGTTCCCGGTGGCGGAAGGCTGTTCGTGACGACCGCACGGGTGGGGTTGAACAATCCGCCGGAAACGTCCGGCGCGATCCTCTCCGTCGAGGTCGACTCGGCCGGCAGGCCCGCGCAGACGTTCGCGCTGCGCGGCTGAGCAAGAATAGATCAACAATGACCAAATGAAATGAACCCGAGATAGCGCAAGGAAAAGCGTTTATCGAGGGTCCGCCGAGCGCGGTTTGCCGCGCAGCAGACTCGCGGGTCCGATCGCGGCCCGGCCGAACCTGGACCGGGCCGCGTCGGCCGCAAGGTCCGCGTCACGCCAGCCGCGATCGGGCGCGTCCAGGGTCAACTGCTCACCAGTTTCGGCCGCCAGCACCAGTTGCTCGGTGCGTATCCCGATCAGCCGCACCGCGCCCGGCGGCACCTGCTCATCGAGCAACTGGGCCGCCGTCTGGTAGATCTCCATGGTCACGTCGGTGGCCACCGGGACGGTCCTGGACCGGGTGATGGTGCTGAAATCGTCGAAGCGCACCTTGATGGACACGGTTCTCGCCCGAATTCCCTTGGCCCGCAGCGACGCGGCGGTCCGTTCGGCGAGCCGGAGCAGCTCCCGTTTCAGCAGGTCCCGGTCATGATGATCGACGTCGAAGGTCTCCTCGGCGCCGATCGACTTGTCGGCCGATTCCGCGACCACCGCGCGCGAGTCGTGGCCGTGCGAGAGCGCGTGCAGGTGCTCGGCGGATGCATTCCCCACCACCCGGCGCAACCGGGCCAGCGGCAACTCGGCGATGTCGGCGACCCGCCGCAGACCAACCCGCTCCAATTGTTCGGCGGTGCGCTGCCCAACACCCCACAACGCGGACACCGGCAGCGGGTGCAGGAAAGTCAATGTCTCGGCGGCCGGCACCACCAGCATGCCGTTCGGCTTGGCCATGCCCGAGGCGAGTTTCGCGATGAATTTCGTGGACGCGACCCCGACCGAGCAGTTGATCCGGTGTTCGGCCAGGACCCGCTCGCGAATCTGTTGGCCAATCGCGGCCGGGGTCACCCGCAACCGCCGCAGCGCCCCGGCGACGTCGACGAATGCCTCGTCCAGGCTCAGCGGCTCGACCAGCGGCGAGATTTCCCGGAAGATGCCAAGCACCCCGGAGGAAACCTCTTGATAGGCGGTGAAATTCGGCGGCAGATAGACGGCCTGCGGGCACAACCGGCGCGCCCGAGCGGTCGGCATGGCCGAGCGAACCCCGTATTCGCGGGCCAGATAATTCGCCGAGGACACCACGCCCCTCGTGCCGATTCCGCCGACGACAACCGGGCGATTCGCCAATTCGGGCCGATCGCGAATCTCGACCGAGGCGTAGAACGCGTCCATGTCCACGTGCAGGATGGGACAACCGGTGTCGTCCGGCCAGGTGCCGTCCTTGGCGAGATAGGGATCGACCAGCCCGCGCGGCAACTGACCGCTGCGCCCCATGACCACCTCTCACACGTCGAACACAGGTTCGATGCTGGTGAGTCTAACCATTCCCCCCGACAGATTCGCGTGATGACCGCGCCCGCAGCCCGTCCACGATCAGTTCCAGAATCCGTTCAACCCGCTCGGCCACCCCCGGGCTCGCCGGACCGATCCGCCACAACACACCGAGGACCAACAGCACATCCTCCGGATCAACCCCGGCCTTGAACGTCCCATCCCTGGCGCCCGCGTCGAGCAGCGTCCCGATCGCGTCGACGAAGGGTTGGTAGTACTCGGCGTCGTTGGTCGCCGCGTGAATGACCTCGGCGGCGCCGTACTTGAGTTGCCCGTAGCGCGCGACCTCGGCCAGCCAGGCCCGCAGCGCGGTCAGCGGCGGCGTGGTCGCGGCCAGTTGCGGCGCCAGGTCGATGAGTTCCTGGATGTGATGGCGGTAGAGCGCGAGGATCAGCGACTCCCGGTTCGGGAAATGCCGGTAGAGCGTGCCGATGCCGACCCCGGCCTGCTTGGCGATCGCCGTCAGCGACGCGCTCGTCGACGAGCCGAGCGCCTCGCGCGCGACGGCCAGGATCCGCTCGCGATTGTTGACCGCGTCCGACCTGGTCGATTTCGCCGACGTCAAGTGACTCCCTCCGAGTCGCCACGTTTGCCAAACGGAGGGCCCTCCGATACCTTGGAGGACGTCACGGAGGGGCCTCCGCTTCATTCTGGCACAGCCCGCCCACTCATCGGAGGAACAATGGCCGACCTGGTACTCGTCACCGGCGGCAGCGGCTACATCGCCGGCTGGTGCATCGCCGAACTGATCGAACGCGGTTACGACGTGCGCACCACCGTGCGCACTCCCGCCAAAGAACAGCAGGTCACCAAGGCACTCGCCGCCTCGGCAGGCCGGCTCACCTTCGCCGTGGCCAACCTCACCAAGCCCGACGGCTGGGCCGAGGCGATGAAAGACGTCGACTACGTGTTGCACGTCGCTTCCCCGCTCGGCCTGCTCAACAACGACCCGAACGCGCTGGTCGCCACCGCCCGCGACGGCGCCCTGAACGTGCTGAAGGCGGCCACCGCGGCGGGTGTCACACGAGTCGTCATGACCTCCGCCGCCAACGCGGCCAGCCCGTCGTCCTACGCAACCGAGGGCGTGACCGACGAGACACTGTGGACGGACCCCGACGACCCGACGCTCATCCCCTACCGCCGCTCCAAAACCGTCGCCGAACGCGCGGCGTGGACGTTCATGGCCGAACACGGCGGCTCGACCGAGCTCACCACCATCCTGCCCGGCGCGGTGTTCGGCCCGGTCCTGACCAAGGACACCGTCGGTTCGGTCGGCATCATCGCCCGCATGATCGGCGGCGCCATGCCCGGCGTCCCGCGCATCGGCCTCGAAGTCGTCGACGTCCGCGACCTGGCCGATATTCACATCAAAGCGATGACCGCACCCGAAGCGGCGGGCCAGCGATTCCTCGCGACCGGCGAATTCACCTGGATGCGCGAGATCGCCGAAACCCTGCACAAGGGCCTCGGTCCCGACGGCGAAAAAGTCGCCACCCGCCAACTCCCCAATTTCGCGATACGCCTCGCCGCCCGCTTCGCGGACAAATCGCTGCGCGAAATCACCCCCGCCCTAGGCCGCCGCAACCGCCACAGCACCGAAAAAGCCAAACGCATCCTGGACTGGCAACCCCGCCCCGCCGCGGAAACCGTTCTCGACTGCGCCCGCAGCCTCATCGCCCACGCCGCGATCTGACCCCGCGCCCCTCGCCAACCCCACAATATACCGCGCATCCCCACACCCGCGCCAAGTTGTCCACACCCCGCCAAACCATCCACAACCACCCGCCAAAACCCCTCACAGCCGCTTGACAAGAGTACTCTCGAAAAGGGCCGTTCCCCCGTGGATGGGTGGGGGTATGTGGTGGGTCTAATTCGAGTATTGGCGCAGGCTTTTGTGAATTGGCGCGGCTTTCGTGAATTGGCGCCGGCTTTCGAGGGCTAGAGCCGGCTCTCGTGAATTGGGTGGTTTTCGTGAATTGGTGAACACCGCGACCAATTACCCAGCACCGGGCCGCCAGTCCTTGGCGAGTAGGCCGAAGAGCAGGTCGTCGGTCCATTCGCCCTTGATCCAGGTGTTGGCGACCCGGTGTCCCTCACGGCGGAAGCCGAGTCGGTCGAGCAGTCGAGCGGACCGAAGTACGCGCCGCAGCGCCTGGGCGGCGTAGCCGTGACCCTGATACGCGGTCGCGCGCAGTTCGACGGCGTACTGGAACCATCCGGGTTCGCGTGGGTCCGCCTGTTCGGCCGCGCGGACGAAAGCGGTCGCGGATTCGACCGTGATCGGGATGTCCCAGGATTGGTAGCGGGCGACGTCCGGGTCCGACCGGTAGGCGGCCAGCGTCGACGCGTCGCTCTCGTGAAAGCGCCGCAGCGCGAGCCGCCTCGTGACCAGGAGCATGGCTCAGGCCGGACGGCGAGCCAGGGCGTGGATGCGGGCGGCGACGTCGCGCAGCGGGGATTCGTCGCAGGCGGCGAGTTCCAGTTCGGCGAGGGCGTCGGCCGCGCCGGGGTTGGCTTCGAGCACCGAACCGGGTAGCACGTCGGACACGAGGCCGTGTCCATGCAGCACCTCGACGTCCAGGCCCGCGAGCAACAGCACCTCGGCCAGGCCGTCGATGTCGAATCGCCGTTGGATGGATTCGTCGGAGCCGACAAGGCGACCCTGCGGATCCCGCAACAGGCGCAGCGCCTCGGCCGGGCGGCCGGCGAGGGCCCGGCGCAGGACGGCCGCGTACCGGTTGGCGACCACGATGGACAGGGCGCCGCCGGGCGCGGCTGCCTTGGTGAGGGCCGCGACGGCCGCGTCGACATCGTCGACGATCTCCAGCAGGCCATGGCCGAGCACGAGGTCGGCCGCCGCGTCGGGCACGAGTCGG
>DASYBO010000126.1:0-3701 GCA_036500685.1 Pseudonocardiaceae bacterium
CAGCACGTTGAGGAAGTCCGACGGGGCCGGGTAGTCCTGGTACCAGGCGGACCAGCCGACGTTCCACTTCCCGGCGTTCGACGAGTTCTGCACGTACGGGTACTGGACGGAGGCGGTGAGCAGCTGCGGCGTGGCGTTGTAGCCGATGGAGTCCAGGTCGGAGATCATCTGCTGCACCAGGGCCTTGCCCACCTCGTCGTTGGTGCCGTCGACGACCACCTTCATGCCCTTGGTGCCGGACTGGGCCACCAGTTGCTTGGCCTTGGCGAGGTCGGGGGCGCTCCACTTGCCGGTGGACCCCGCGGTGTACGGGCAGTACGAGCTGTAGCCGGGGAAGTTCGGCGGGAGGATCTGGCAGCTCGGCACCGCGAGCGACGGGCCGCCGGCGATCTTCACGTACGCCGACCGGTTGGCCGCGTAGTTGATGGCCTGCCGCGCGAGCACGTTGTTGAACGGCGCCCGGCTGGCGTTCAGCGCGAAGTACCAGTCGGCGGTCAGCGTGTTGACGTGCACCTGGTTCGCGTACTGCGGGCCGTTCAGCTCGGACAGCCGGTCGGACGGTATCTGGTCGCCGTCGAAGACCTCGTTGGCCTGGCCGTTCTCGACCTCGGTGATCTCCTCGGAGACCTGGAGGCCGTACTTCTCGATGATCTCGTTGGGGTTGCCAGCGGGCTGCGCCTGCGCGTTCCACACCTTGAAGTACGGGTTGCGGACGAGGACCGCCTCGGTGTTCGGGCTGTACGACTTCCACATGTACGGCCCGGTCCCCGGCGGCACGTTGTTGCCGGTCATCTTCATCGAGGTGCCGGACGGCACGGCGTACGCGAACGGCAGGGCGAGCTGGTCGAAGAGCTCCGGGTCGGGCGCCGTCAGGTTGAGGGTGAGCGTGTAGGCGTTGTCGTCGGCGACGACGCCCTTGGACAGGTCGCACTTCTTCGCGGAGCACGCGGAGGCGCCGACAATGCCGCTGTAGAAAGAGGTCGGCCCGGGCACGGTGAACTGCCGCTCGAACGTCGTCACGAAGTCACTCGGCTTGAGCGTCTGTCCGTTGGAGAACTTGATGCCCTTCCTGATCTGGAAGGTGTAGGTCTTCCCGCCGTTGGTGGCCGTGGGCAGGGACACCGCCAGGTCGGGTACGATCTTGGTGCCGGCGACGCCGCCGACCTTCTGGAAGGCGGTGAGGCCGTCGTGGGTGTCGATGAGGAGTTGCCACTCCTCGAGGGTGTAGTTCTGCGCGGGGTCGGCCTGGCCGAAGGCCGAGTTGGCGAGGATCGTGAAGGTCCCGCCCGGCTTCGCGGAGGCCTGGGTCGACGCCGAGGCGGAGCCGGACGCGGGCGACGACCCCGTGGAATTCGAGCCGGAACTGCATGCTGTGATCACTGAGACCGCGAGGAGCGCCACGCCAAGCGCCACCGGTCGCCTTCGCCGGATCATCCAGAATCCTCCACTTTTTGGCGGAAAAACGCTTACGTGGAGCATGCGCCGAACGTGGTACTTGCGCCATTCCGGGAAGGTTACGGAATGATTTCAGCGGTTACAATCAGGCCTCGCGACCCGCGGCGTACCTCACGCGGCACCCCAAATAGCGGACAAACCGGACATCTACCGGTTAACCTCTAACACGAGCATGTTGGCGGAAATCTTCCGTGACCCGCCGATGGAGACAGGAAAACAGACCGACTTCGGGCATGTTACGATATCGCGTCGCCAGCTGCCCGGGCATGGACGCTGGGTAGGCAGCAGGGGTTAGGTAGTTCATACGTAAGGGCTAGGCCGGGGGTTAGGTGACACCGGCAGTGAATTGGCTGGAGGACCAATGAAGAGATATTTCAGGCCGCTAGGAGCCTTGTTGCTCTGCGGGACGGTTGCCGCCGTCGCGGCCTGCAGTTCTTCGACATCAACCTCGGGGAGTAGCCCAGGGAACAGCAGCACTGGAGGCAGCGCGAGCGGCCAGGCCGGCGGCACGATCACGATCGCCGCGGGCACCGCGCCGCTATCGGCCGACCAGGGACTTGACTTCACCACTCAGGGCACCGAGCTTTACTCGGTCGTGAACACCCCGCTGCTCACGTTCCAGCGCGGAGTGCAGGGAGTGGGCGGGGCGAAGATCGTCCCGGCGCTCGCGCAGAGCCTGCCCACGGTGTCCAACGGCGGCAAGACATACACGTTTATGCTGCGTCCCGGCCTGAAGTACTCCAACGGGACGGCGATCAAGGCGAGCGACGAGACGTACGCCCTCGAGCGGGACATCAAGATCCCGTGGCAGGCCGCGTCCTTCGTCAGCGCCTACATCGTGGGCGGTACCGCTTACGCCAGCGGCAAGGCGAAGACGATCTCGGGAATCACGACCGATGACGCCACCGGCAAGATCGTCGTGAACCTGGTCTCCCCGTTCGCCCCGATCGTGGACATCTTCGCGCTCGCCGGCACGGCGCCGGTGCCGCAGACCACGCCGATGAAGAACCTGGCGAACACGGGCACGGTCGGCGACGGGCCGTACATGTGGAGCACGATCACCCCGAGCCAGTCGTACACCCTGGTCAAGAACCCCAAGTTCGACGTCCCCGGCCTTCCGAAGGGGCACGCGGACAAGATCGTCTTCCAGGTCAACTCCAACGTGACGGCCGACGCCGAATCGGTGCTCAACAACCAGGCCGACGTGTTCGACCCCGGTGACACGCTTCCCGCGTCGCTCCTGCAGCAGGTGCAGTCGCAGGCGAAGGACCGGTACGCGCCGATCCCGACGAACTCTTCTTACTACTTCTGGTTCGGCGTTAACCAAAAGCCGTTCAACAACCTGTACGCCCGCCAAGCGGTGATCGCCGCGCTCGACGACCGGGCCTTGTCCAGGCTGGACAGCGGCTTCCTGCAGCCGGACTGCCACCTGATCCCGCCCGGCATCGTCGGAGGCTCAAGCCCGTCCTCCTGCCCCTTCCACAACCCGAACGCCGCGCCGAACATGACGGAGGCCAAGGCGCTCATGCAGAGGTCGGGCATGATCGGCCAGCCGGTGACGGTGTACGGCGAGGAGCGGGCACCGCGCAGGCAGTGGCTTGACTACTACACGTCCGTGCTGAACTCGCTCGGGTTCAAGGCGACCGAGAAGGTCGTCAACTCCAGCGTGTACTTCACGACGATCGGCGCGCCGACGCTGAAGCCGCAGACCGGTTTCGGTGACTGGGTGCAGGACTTCCCGAACCCGTGGGACTTCATGCAGCTGTTCGCGGGCAACGCAGGCTCGTCGCTGAACTACGGTTACGTGAACGACAAACACTACAACACGACGCTGAACACGCTGTTCCAGTCCCAGCCGGAGGCCGTCAAGAGCCAGTGGACGGCTCTCGACAACTACGCGGTCGGGCAGGCCTACTACGCGGCCTACGGCCACGAGGAGTTCCCGAAGTTCTACTCCAACCGGCTGAACTTCACCACCGGCACCATGTCGGTGGAGTACCAGACTGACCTCACCAGCCTGGCACTCAAGTAGTGGCGCTGATCAATGGCACTTGATTCACCTGAGGGCAGGGGAGCGGCCGGCATCGCAGTGTCGGCCGCCTCCCCGGCCCCGGCGGCGGAGGCGCGCCAGACAGCGGCCGTCGGACCGTACCGGCTGGCGCTCCGGCGCCTGCGGCGCAATAAGATAGCCCTGGTCTTCCTGGCCTTGCTCGTGCTGCTCGTGCTGGCGTGCGTGCTGGCGCCGG
>DASYBO010000127.1:0-10370 GCA_036500685.1 Pseudonocardiaceae bacterium
GCTGGTGCTGCTGCTGATGTTCGCCATGCTGGGCGCGCTGTTCTTCGTCACCTTCTATCTGGAGAACGTCTTCGGTCTCGGCCCGGTCGCGGCCGGCCTGCGCATCCTGCCGATGACCGCGATGCTCATCGTCGGATCGCCGCTGTCCAGCATCGTCAGCAACAAGATCGGCGCGCGCATCCCGATCGTGGCCGGCATGCTCTTCGCCGCGATCGCCCTCTACGGCCTCTCGCACGTGAGCCCGGCCGACGGCAGCTGGGGCACGCTGTGGTGGTTCATGCTGCTGGGTCTCGGCCTGAGCCCGGTCATGGTCGGCGCGACCGACATCATCGTCGGCAACGCCCCGGTCGAACTGGCCGGCGTCGCCAGCGGCCTGCAGTCCACCTCGATGCAGCTCGGCGGCACGCTCGGCACCGCGGTGCTCGGCGCGGTGATGTCCAGCCGGATCGCCGACCTGTTCCCGGCTCAGTGGGCCGCGGCGCACCTGCCGCCGCTCTCGGCCGCCGCGTCGACCCAGGCACAGGGCGCCATTTCGGTTGGCGTCGCACCGATCGCGCCCGGCACCCCAGGACCGGTGGCGCAGGTGATCACCCAGATCGCGCACAACACCTTCGTGGACGGCATGCACAGCGCGTTTCTGATCAGTGCGATCGTGGCGCTGTGCGGAGCGTTCATCGGTCTGCTTGCCCGTCCCGGCAAGTCAGAAGGCGCGGTCGCGGTGCACGTCTGAACCTGGTCCGGTCGTGCTAGCGTGGCGATCCAGGGCAGCCGGTCAGAGGGAGAGTGAGAGGTCAGTTGGGGATCATCAACGGTCTCGACGAGGCGATCATGCGGGCCGGTAATTCGTCCTTCAGCAGGTACCTCGCCGAGCAGGCGCCGGAGATGCTGATGAGCCGGTTCACCATCGAGCCGGGTTCGCTGGTGGCGAACGACGTCATCGAGAAGGCCAAGCACGGCACCACGATTCTGGCCACCACCTTCGCCGACGGCGTGATCATCGCGGCCGACCGCCAGGTCACCTCGGGCTCGACGGTGAGCAGCCGCTACGGCGAGAAGATCATCCCGGCCGACGACTACAGCTGCATCGGCACCGCCGGTACTGCCGCCCTCGGCGTGGAGATCGCCAAGCTGTTCCAGGTCGAACTGGAACACTACGAGAAGATCGAGGGCTCCCCGCTGAGCCTGGCCGGCAAGGCCAACCGACTGTCCAAGATGATCTACGAGAACGTCGCCATGGCCATGCAGGGCCTGAGCGTCGTCCCGCTGTTCACCGGGTTCGACCCGGAGACCGGCGAGGGCAAGATCTTCTCCTACGACGCGCTCGGCGGCCGGACCGAGGAGTACAAGTACCACTCGATCGGCTCCGGCTCGATCATCGCGCTCGGTGCGCTGAAGAAGCTCTACGCCGAGGACATGAGCGAGGAAGAGGCCCTGCTGGTCTGCATCCAGTCGCTCTACGACGCGAGCGAGGAGGACATCTACACGATGGGCGCCGACCTCACCCGCGCGATCTACCCGATCATCTACACCACCACCGCGTCGGGCAACGTGCAGGTGGCCGACGACCGGGTCGGTGAGCTGATGCGCAGTGTCATCGACGGCCGGATGCGCACCCCGGACGGTCCGCGCGCCCAGCCGCGCTAGTCGAAGAACACCTCAGCGAAACGCGCGCCGCCCGGTCAACGGGCGGCGCGCGTTTTTTGCCGCCATGGTGGGGTAAACCCCACCATCGATAGGGGAGCAGCCCTGCTGTCCGGGTCGGCGAAGGTTCGCGGAGACTCGGTCCCGTGCTCCCCACGACTGCGCCCGTCCTCGAGACCGGTAGCGATTTCGCCCAACTGCGCAAGTTGATCGCCGATGCCGGCCTGCTGGACCGGCGCCCCGGCTACTACACCGCCCGGATCGGCTTGGTGGCGCTGGCTTTCGCGGCGGGCTGGGCAACGCTGGCGCTGGCCGGCGACTCCTGGTGGCAACTGCTCACCGCCGCCTTCCTCGCCGTGGTGTCCGTCCAGATCGCGCTCGTCGCGCACGATCTCGCGCACCGCCAGGTGTTCCGCACCCGCCGGCCAAGCGAAATCGCCGGCCTGCTGGTCGGCAACCTGTGCATCGGCATGTCCTACGGCTGGTGGATGGACAAACACACCCGCCACCACGCCAACCCCAACCACGAGGAGCTCGACCCGGACGTCATGCCGGACATCCTGGTCTGGTCCAAGCAACAGGCGCAGTCCAGTCGCGGCATCGCCCGGTTCATCGGCCGCTGGCAGGCGTTCTACTTCTTCCCGCTGCTCGCCCTTGAAGGTCTGAACCTGCACGTGTCCAGCGTCCGCGCGCTGCGCAGGCCCGCGCTGCGCAACCGGGCCGTGGAGGCAATCCTGCTCGGCATTCACTTCCTGGCCTTCGCCGCGGCGCCGTTCCTGGTCCTCTCGCCCGGCAAGGCGGTGCTGTTCCTGGTGGTGCACCAGGTCATCTTCGGGATGTACCTCGGCTGCACGTTCGCGCCCAACCACAAGGGCATGCCCACCCTAACCGGCGAGCAAGAACTGGACTTCCTGCGTCGCCAGGTGCTCACCTCACGCGACGTGCGCGGCAGCATCCTGGTCGAGATCGCCACCGGCGGGTTGAACTACCAGATCGAGCACCACCTGTTCCCGAACATGCCCACCCCGAACCTGCGCCGCGCCCAGCCGATCATCGAAAACTACTGCGCCCACCTCGGAATCCGCTACGAACAGACGTCAGTGATCGACTCCTACTCCCGCGCTCTGGGCCACCTGCACCAGGTCGGCGCCCCGATTCGATCAGCAGGCTAGGGCCGGTCGAAATTTCGGACGCCGAACGAATCGGGAACTCGATCACCCGGATGGCCGATTGTCAGCGGTGCCGGTGGGGCTATGGTCGGCCGAACCGGGAAGTCCGCAGCGCCACGAACCAGCAAGACTTTCCGCGTTGGTTTGGGGGAACGATGCGTGAGACTTGCGGCGTGGCAGCGGTGTCCACGAGCGGGGACAACGCCGTGCTCGTCGATGGACTGGCCCGGCTCGGCTGGTCGCCCGACCGGTTGGCGCGCGAGATCAACCGGGTCTGTGGACCGGGCACGATCAGCAACAAGGCGCCTTACCACTGGATGCGTGGGGTGAAACCGCGGGTGCCGATGCGCTCGGTCGTCGCGATGATCCTGTCCGAGCACCTCTGCGAGACCATCGACGTCAACGATCTCTGGCCGTCCACGCGGACTCCGTCCGATGTGCACGTCGTGTGGAGTTCGGCGGATGGACCGGCCCAGAGTTGGTTCGGGGACGCGGTGGTCGCCGCGATCGACTGGCTGGTCACGCCGACCCGGCGGCCCGCGCAGCGCCATGACGGGCCGCCGGTGGACGCCGCGATGCTGGCCGCGCTGCAAGATCGGGTCGACCAACTGCGTGCGCTCGGTGAAGGTGGCGACGGCAGCCCGCTACTCACCGAATGGGGCATCCATGATCTGCGCTGGGCGCAGCGGCTGCTGGTGAAAGGCAGCTATGACAAGGAAACCGCGCTCGCGCTGGTGCGGGTGATCGCCGAACTGGCGCATCTGGTCGGCTGGCTGTGCGCGCACGCGAACCAGTGGGAGAAGGCGCGCAAGTACCTGGCGATCGGGCTCGACGCGGTGGCCCGCTCCGGTGATCGGGGGCTCGGCGGATACATCGTGGCCTGTCTCGGTTATGTGTGCCTGCGTGCTGGTGAAACGGATAAAGCCGACCAGTTGCTGAAGATCGCGCGCAAGGGTTGCGCGGGCCTGCCGCCGAGCCCCGGCCTTGCCCTGATGGCTACCCGGCAGGCCCAGGTGCACGCGTTGCGCGGCGAACTGGGGCCGTGCCGCTCGCGGGTCGACGAGGCCGCGCGCTTGCTGGCCGGCGCTCGACCGGCCGCGATCACGCCGTGGAATTCCTGGATCAGCAGCGCGGTGCTGCGCGGTGAGGCCGGCCGCGCCTGGCTCGATCTCGGCCTGCTGGACGAGGCCGAACGCGACCTGCTCGCCGCCGTCGGCGGGCTTGGCGACGGCCTGCCGACGATGCGGGCGCTCTACCTGGCCTCGTTGGCCGAGGCCCGGTTGCGGCTCGGCCGGATCGGCGGCGCCGCCGACGCGGCACTGGACGCGTTGACGCCGCACCGCGACTCCGCCTGGTGTCGCGCCAGACTGGCCCGGCTCGGCGTCGCGTTCGCGGAATCCCGCGAGGTGGCCGCGCGCGAAGCGGTCCTGCGCATCGGCGAGTGGCTGACCGCGAACTGATCGGCTCGCTAGAGTGCGATCGCCGCGTCGGCGGCGAGCCAGAACAGCTTCTCCCGCGCGGAATGCGCGGTGGTCCAGCCGCGATGATCCCAGGTCTCGCCGGCCAGCGAGTCGCCGGCGAGCAGCAGTTGGCCGAGGACGACACCCCGATACCGGGCAACCGCGAACAACGCGGACGCCTCCATGTCGACCACGACGCAACCCTCCTCAACCCGTTGCCGCGCCTTGTTCCTGGTCTCGCGGTAGATCGCGTCGGTCGTCCAACTCCGGCCGACCAGGTGCGCGATCTCCTGTGCGGTCAGGGTTTTCAGCAGCGTCGCGGTGGCGTGCGGGTCGGCGTCGATCACCCTGGCCGGCGGCTGGTAGTGGTAGGAGGTGCCCTCGTCGCGAACGGCACTGTCCACGATGACCGCGTGACCCAGCGCCAGCTCCGGCACCAGTGCGCCGGCCGCGCCGCAGGCGATCATCCGACGTACGCCGAACGCGATGATCTCCTCGGTGAACGCGGCCGCGAGCGGCGCACCGACCCCCGGCTGGAGCACCGCGAGCCGCGTCCCGCTGTGCTCGATCTCCCACACCGGATTGGGGCCGATCTCGCTGCGCAGCGTGGCGACCCGCTTCGCGTCCGGCCGCTCGGCGATCTGCCGCACCACTTCGGGGAAGAAGCACAACACGGCCGCTTCCGGCAGATCGCGGGCCTGGTAGATCTCGGTCGGTTCGAGGATGCCGGTCGACTCGAAGTCGCCGTCCAGCAGCGGCAGGTCCATGGGCATGATCCTAGGCGTTGACATGCGGAACCATGGTTCCGTATCGTCAGAAGCGGAACCATAACTCCGATTGACCCCTGGGGGTTGGCCATGGCCACACCGACCGAGATCTTCCACCGCCTGCTCGCCGGCATCACCGAGGGGCACCTCGCGGAACTCGCCGACCTCTACACCGAGGACGCCGTCGTCGAACAGCCCTTCGCGCTGCCGGAACCCGTCCGGCTCGTCGGCCGAGAGGCGCTGCGCACGCATTTCACCACGCCGCTGCCCGTCGACCTGAAACTCGTCGCCAGCAACATCGTCGTCCGCACGACCGATGACCCGGAAGTCGTTGTCGCGGAATGGGACTACACCGTCAACGGCGCGGGCCCGCTGGCCAACGTGCAGATCATGCGGGTACGCGATGGCCTGATCGTGGCCACCCGCGACTACCACAACCACGCCGCGCTCGGGTCACTGGCGGCTGCGGCGGCCCACGCTGGATAGCCGCGTTCGCTGCTCGTCGCCCGCGACGTCGAGCCACCTACTCGTTGCCAGGATCCCCTTGCCGGCCAACGCCCTCGTGTCGACACGACCGTCGCACCGGTGCGATCCAGTCGCCTGAGTCGGTGTCCACCGTCCGGTAAGCGCGCTCGGCAAGAGCAGCCAGCGTTGTCGACGTGCCCGTGCCGGACATGCCGGGTGGCCAGGTTCGCGGTCACCTCAGCGCCGGATCAGGATCAGCGGGACCTGCTGTTCGACCGCGGTGAGCGAACCGTGCTGGCCGATCATCATGGTCTCGTTGGTCCCCTGTGCGGTGCGGACCACGCCCGCGCTGCCGAGCATGGCCGCGACCACGTCGCCGATCCGGGGTCGGACATACTCGGCCACGGTCGGGCCGAACCAACCCGCCGCGATGGCCTCCTCGCGGGTACGCACCATGGCCCGCTCGCCGAGCACGGAACGCCAGCGCGCCACCACATCCCGCGCCGCGTCGGGTTCGGTGTAGACGTGCCTGATCCGTGGCTCGCCGCCCAACACCCGCACCCCAGCTGACAACTCCAGGTTGTCGTCGAAGTCGATCCGGTCCGCGCCGGTCACGCTGACCATGCCGTGATCCGCGGTGATCGCGAGCAGACCGTCCGGTGGCAGCGCCGACGCGATCGCCGCGGCCATCCGGTCGATGAAGCCGAGTTGTTCGCGCCACGGCGCCGAACCAGGGCCGTAGACGTGGCCGAGCGTGTCCAGATCGCCGTGATAGGCGTAGCAGAACGCGCGGCCCTGCGCGTTGAGCGCGTCGGCGGCGGTGGTCACCAGGTCGCCAAGGGCGTGGCAGCGCACGAATCGCGCGCCGCGCAGCACCGCCCTGGTCAGCCCCGAGCCGCGATGGTGCGGTGGCGCGGCCATGCTCACCGCGACCCCGTCGGCCTTCGCGCGCTCGAACAGCGTCCGTTCGGGCTGGACCTCTTCCGGCACCACCTCGTCGCGCAGGTCCCGCCGGACACCGAGTTGGGTGGCCCACAGCAACGCGTTGAGCAGCGGGTGGCCCGGCACCTCGAAGGTGAAGCTGACGATGCCGTGCCGGCCCGATGACAGGCCGGTCCCGAGGGACGCGACGCTGGTCGGAGTGGTGGCCGGGAAGCCGGCGGCCAGCGGCGCGCCGTCGCCGAGCGCTTCGGCGAGGAACGGCGCGCGATCCGCGTGTTCGCGCAGCAACCGCCAACCGAGACCGTCGATCAGCAGCAGGCACACCGTGCGCGCCTGCGGCACCGCGAGTCGATTCGCCAGACCCGGGACACCTTGCGCGGCTAGCAGCGCCGGGGTCAGGTCGGCCAGCGTGTGCTGGCCGTCGTGGGGGAGCAGCACCGACTGGGCGTCGTCCATGGGTTCATCGTGCCGTTCCCGGTTCGACCAAGCATGGAATATTATTCACAGTGGCTTCAGTGTTGAATGAAGTTAATTCAAATGGACCTGTCCGGTCATTTCGCTTACCAACCCCTCCGGAATGAAGGTACTGGTGTCCGCAGCCCACCCTGACGAACACCAGCCCACCGTTGCGAATACCAGCCCCGTTTGCCGAAATCAGTCGCCGTTGTCCGGGCGAGCGTGATCGGCGACACCCGGCGTGGGATCCCGGTTGAGGTCGATCAGCGGGTCCACCTCCGTGCCTTCCTTGCGCGCGTGGCGCCCGGACGGCTGCGCTTCGACGTCCTTGTCTTCTTCCTGTGGCACGAGCAAATCCCCTCTTCGTGTGCAGGGGCCATAGTTTACGACGACGCCGATCCGGCGATTATGCCGGCAGTGACTGCCCCTTCTCTCCGTCGTGAAAAAGGACAGTGCGAAGGCGTCGGAAACATGGTCGTCATGGTCGGTGGGAACGCGCCGTTGTTGTTGCCCGCCTTGACGAATCCCCGCCGAAGATCGTCAGTACGAACAGGACGCTCAGCGCACCGCGCGTGCCGAGCCGTGGTCCTGTTCGGGCGGTCGCCGTCGTTGTGTTCAACAGGCCACGAGATATCGCTATTGGCCCCCAGTTGAACGAGAAACGCAGCCGCGCGGGAATCGGCTGTGACCAACTCGCTACCGGGCGTCAACGAGCTACGTTGATCTCATGACGGCATTGTTGCCCACACTGGGCGGCGCGTTCGGCGATCCGGCCGACCTGCTGCGGATCGACGGCACCGCACTGTCGGCCCAGCGGCTGCTCGGCGCGGCCACCGCGGTCGCGGATCGGATCTCCGGTGCCCCGGTGGTCGCGATCTCCGCCACCGCGAGCGCGGGCACGATCGTCGGCGTGGTCGGGGCGCTGCTTGCCGGGGTGCCAGTGGTGCCGATGCCGCCCGACTCCGGCCCGGCCGAGCGGCGCCACCTGCTCGCCGACTCCGGCGTGACCCTGGTCCTGGACCCGGAGAACACCTTCCCGCCGACCGACGGTGTCACCGTCATCCCGATCGACCTCGACGCGGTGTCGGCAACCTCCTATCCGGAACCGCCCGATGACGCGGTCGCGCTGATCCTGTACACCAGCGGGACCACCGGGGCGCCCAAGGGCGTTCGACTCACCCGCGCCGCGATCGCGGCTGACCTCGACGCGGTGGCCGACGCCTGGTCGTGGACCCCGGACGACGTGCTCGCCCACGGTTTGCCGCTGTTCCATGTGCACGGCCTAGTCCTCGGTGTGCTCGGCCCGCTGCGGATCGGGTCGCGGCTCGTGCACACCCGGCGCCCGACCCCGGAGGGGTACGCGGCCGCGGGTGCCAGCCTGTATTTCGGCGTGCCCACGGTGTGGTCGCGGGTGTGTGCCGACGAGTCGGCGGCGCGGGCGCTGGCCGGCGCGCGGTTGCTGGTGTCGGGCAGCGCGGGGTTGCCGGTGCCGGTGTTCCAGCGGCTGGCCGAGTTGACCGGGCGGCCACCGGTCGAGCGCTATGGCATGACCGAGACGCTGATCACGGTGAGCAGCAGGGCCGACGGCGAGCGCCGAGCGGGCCAGGTCGGGCTGCCGCTGCGCGGGGTTCGCACCCGGTTGGTGGGGGAGGACGGCGCGGTGCTCGACGACCCGGAGGCGGTCGGCGAACTTCAGGTGTCCGGCCCGACCCTGTTCCGGGACTACCTGAATCGGCAGGACGCGACCGCGGCTTCGCACACGGAGGATGGCTGGTTCCGCACCGGCGATGTGGCCAGGATCGGCGCGGACGGCTGGCACCGGATCGTCGGCCGCGCATCGACGGACCTGATCAAGAGCGGCGGCTACCGGATCGGCGCGGGCGAGGTGGAGGACGTGCTGCTCGGTCATCCAGGGGTGCGTGAGGCCGCGGTGATCGGCACGCCGCACCCCGACCTCGGGCAGCAGGTGACCGCGTTCGTGGTCGCGGAGGGCGTGAGCGGCGCGGAACTGACCGAGTTCGTCGCCCGTGAACTGTCGGTTCACAAGCGACCGCGCCAGGTACACCTGGTGGACGCGTTGCCGCGCAACGCCATGGGCAAGGTGCAGAAAAAGCTGCTGCCCGAGTCCTGAAGGACCCGGGCAGCAGCCGGTGCGGGAGGCCGGAAAGACTCAGACGCCGCTGATCTCCTCGATCAGGCGGTCGACATCGAAGTAGGCGCTCTCGGTGCCGGCCGGCACCAGTTCGAGCGTGGTGCGCAGGAACTCCTCGGTCGCGTCGCGACCCAGTTCGAACACGGCATTGCCGCTTGGCGAGGAGATCTCCAGGATCAGCAGGTCCTCGTCCTCGTGGTCGGGGCGGATCTGGACATCGCCGACGCCTGCGGGCGCGTCGATGCCGGCGACCAGCAGGTCGCGGGCGAAGACCCACTCGATCCACTGTCCGCGTTCGGTGCAGAAGGCGACGGTGACGGCGAAGGGCTCGTCGTCGCGGTAGGCCCAGCGGGTCTGAACCGGCTCGGTGGCGCCCTGCAGGGCAGCGACCTGTTCGTGGTGAATGGTGTTGGTGGTCATTGCTCACCCTCCTGTCATCATCGTCCGCGCTTGTCCCGCACCGATGTTCGGTCGTTCGCTCGCGCTGTCGACGGTGAGACGCCAGGTGTTAGGCGGTTCTGACGCGAAATCCGCTCAACTCGCCCGATCAGGCTAAGCATTACCGGTCGGGTGTCATCCTTTGTGGCGACAAACCCAGCTGGTCACGGCCTATTTCGGTGAGGTCCGCCACAGTCGCGCGGCCCGCGTACTCCGATTCGTAATCCTCCGGCGCGAAATCCGGTGGGCTGCCGCCGCGCAGGAACGCCGCCTGTTGGCGTGCCGCGTAAGCCGCGTTCTTGGCGCAGTACGGAGCCGACCCGATGTACATCACGTTTCCCCACCGCAGCATGCCGGCGACGTCGCCGACGGAGTGGATCAGGTCGCAGTGCCACCAGACGGTGTCGCCGGGATGCACGGTCGGGATCGGGGTGAGCGCGGGCAGCAGCGCGGGATGCCATTTCTCGGTGATCGGCAGCGCCCTGCCGATCTCAGCGCCGCACAGTTCGTCGTCGGGCACGTCGTCAAGCAACGGACGTACCAGTAGGTACAACGCGGCGTTCGCGATCGGCACCAGGTGCAGCACGCCGTCGTCCGGGCGCATTTCGGACAGCGCGGTCCAGCCCTGGAAGGTGCGGAACACGCTGCACATCTGGGTCGATTCGTATTCTTCGACTTCGGTGCGGTGCGCGGCGTCCCACGGGTCGTAGGCGCGCCAGTTGCCGTCGAGTACGTGCCGGAACACGTTCTGGTAGGCGGGAACCAGCCAGCGTTCGACCGAGCCGGAGTCGATGTGCGGGGAGAGGCCGAAGGACGAGTCGCCGGGTTCGCGGCGGCGGATGCGGTCGGCGTAGGCGGTGTCGCGTGCGGGGTCGAACCA
>DASYBO010000128.1:0-34981 GCA_036500685.1 Pseudonocardiaceae bacterium
GTCAACGGCGTCAACGACGCGGGCGTGCTCGTCGGCTTCTACGTCGACGGCGCCGGCAACACCGACGGCATGCTGGCCAAGCCCGGCACGGACCGCAGGCCACCCACGACCACCCCGGCACCGCCGACCACCACTGGCCAGCAGCCGGTCACCGATCACCTGACCCTCTCGGCCATGCCTACCGGCACGGTCGCGGTCAGCCAGACCTCCGACGGCCACTACCGCACCCGGATTTCCGCGTACGGCTTCACCCCCGGCTCGGCGCACACGGTCGAGATCGACGCCCCTGGCGCGGCCGGTCCGGTCGTCCGCTTCGGCGCGGTCACCGCCAATGCCACCGGCGTCATCGACACCACCACCGACTCGGTCGACACCGACACCATGTTGCCCTCCGGCAGCCGGTTCGTGATCAGGCTGGGCAACAACACCGGCGACTTCAACCGCAACGCCGTTGCCGCCGAGGTCATGGCGCGCAGTGCCGTCCTGTCGGCCAAGCCCTACGGTGCCGCCACCGCGCTGACCGCCGTCGATCAGAGCATCTCGGGCGTCGATCTCGGCACCCTGTCCGGTACGGCCACCGTCACCTACGACCCGAACGCGCACACCCTGGCCGTCACCCTCAACGCGCGCGGCCTCACCCCGGGCAACCACGCCGCGCACATCCACTCCGGTAGTTGCCAGGCCCAGGGCGGCGTGCTGTACATGCTGATGGACTACACCGCTGATGGCAGCGGCGACGTCGTCAACCAGACCCGTACCGCTACCGGCGTCACCTCGATGCCCGCCACCGGAACCTGGTACCTCAACCTGCACCAGGGCGACAGCAACAGCATTCTGGTCAACAACCAGCCGGCTCTGAGCTTCCGTCCGCTGTTGTGCGCCGCGGGCTGAGCCGTTCCAGCCAGGACACCGATGCCGGGTGAGTCGATCGCGGACTCGCCCGGCATCGCCGCGTGCTCAGGCCGGATTGGTCAGCCGGCCGACGAACAGCGGCAGGCCGGTGCCCAGATCGGTGATGGCGAACAGGAACGGCCGGTTCACCTGGACGTGGATCGACGGCGAGGCCGCGATGGCCGACATTCCCATGGCGACGCCGGTCGCGGCTGCCGCGACCGTGCCGTTCTCGTCCAGCTGCACGTAGGTGTCGTGTTCGACGTTCTGGATGAACAGATGCTGCGTGCTGATCCGATCGAAGTCGGCCTGCTGGGTGAACGCGGTCGGCATGCCCAGCGCGGCCAGCACGCCCGACAGGTCCATTGTGGACTTCACGGTGAACTTGGGCATGCTCAGGGTGAGCTCGGTCGGCTTGGCGGCGGCCAGTGCCGAGACGAGTCCGGTGCCGCGCACCGCGCTCAGTAGCGCGTCGGTGTTCGATCCGGGCGCCGGGAGCAGTATGGAGAAACCGAGTTTGCCGCCGACGTAGGGCACGGTGATCAGTTGGTAGCCGGGCCTGCTGGCGTAGTTCGCGGTCAACTCCCCCGTCATGGTCGGCACCGTGGTGCTCGCGCCGGTGCCGGTGGTGAACGCGGCCGGTGCGGTCGCGTCCGGGTGGAACGGGTTCTGCCACGCAGCGGCCAGGTAGAGCGCGTTCGTCAAGACCGTCGTCGTGGTGTCGCTGATGGTCCCTGGCGGGAACAGAGCCGCGATCTTCCCCTCGGTCTGGGTTGCCACCAACTGGTTGATGTCCTGCCGTGCGCTTTCGGCATCTCCTGCGAAGTTCGCGGTGTGCTCGGTCGTGCCGAAGTGGCTGGCGAGGCCCTGGGTGAAGCCGGGCAGCAGCGGCTTGCCTTGTTGGGTCCAGAGCGTGTTCGCGGTGTGCAGGGTGACCGAGCCGGGCCGGGCGTCCGCGGCGATACCGGCGGTCGCTGCCTGGCCAGCCGGTCCGGCCGCCGCGACGTCGGGTAGGTGCAGCACGTGTGCGATCTGGGTCGCGGTGTCGCCGTCCGCGCCGGTGGCCACCATCTGCAGGGCGATCGCCACGCTCGCCGGGGACAGCGCGAGGTTCCCCTGGTTCTGCGCGGCTTCGGCAGCGAGCAGGTCGATACCGACGGCGTCGTCCGCGCCGACCGCGGCGCTCACCTCGGCCGCGTCCAGGGTGGCGACCTTCGGCAGCGGTTGGACGGTGGCTTGCGGTGCGGCCCCACCGCAAGCGACCAGCACGGCGATGCCGAACACGGACCCGGCGACAAGGCCGACACGCGAAAGGTTCATACCGGTCAGACGTTGTGAACCGGTGGTTCGGTTGCCTCGCGTCCAGCCAAGTCCGGGAAACAAGTACCAAGGATATACCAAGAATTACCAAGAAAACTCAAATAATTCCGCTCCACCGTAGCTCCGGTAATCGTGTCGATGAACCTACTTTAGTCGTAAAAATAGCGTTATAGGCATCTAATTCGATGTCAAAGTGAACTGTTAATGGCAGATTTGTGTCACCGGCCGAACAGTGCCACCACCAGGGGTTTTTCCGACGTTTCATGACTGCGACCAGTTACGCACTGGTCGCGGTCCCAACCCTGTGGAGGAACAGTGCACGGTTTAGCGCGAGGGCTGATATCCGTGGCGGCCCTGGCATTGTCGTTAGGTGGACTGGTGACGACCGCCTCGGCGTCGCCGGCCGCGAATCCATACAACCCCGCGTACCAACACAGCTACCGGCACGGTGCGGTGCCCACCCGCTCGCAGGCCGCCAAGATGCAGTCCTACCAGCAGGCGCACCCCGCGGCCCCGGCGGCGACCGGCCCGAACACCCTCGCCTATGGCGGCGGCATCGACGGGATCGGCGTCACCAGCGGCACTCCCCGCATCTACCTGGTGTTCTGGGGCTCCCAGTGGGGCACCCAGGGCAGCAGCGGCGGAAACCTGACCTTCTCGGGTGACCCGAGCGGTGGCGCGCCGTACATCCAGAACCTGTTCAAGGGCCTCGGCACCGGTGGCGAGACCTGGTCCGGCACGATGACCCAGTACTGCGACGGACCGAGCGTGTCCACCGGCGCGACCAGTTGTCCGTCCGGCGCGCCGCACGTCGGCTACCCGACCGGCGGCGCGTTCGCGGGCGCCTGGTACGACAATTCGGGCGCTGAGCCAAGCGCGGCCAACGGCAACCAGATCGCCAACGAGGCGATCAAGGCGGCGGCGCACTTCGGCAACACCACGGCGGGCGCCAACCGGTACGTGCAGTACGACATCCTCTCGCCGACCGGCACCAACCCGGACAACTACCAGACTCAGGGTTTCTGCGCCTGGCACGACTACAACGGCGACAGCACGCTCAGTGGTGGCGCGGCCAACTCCCCCTACGGTGACATCGCCTTCACGAACATGCCGTACGTGATGGACGCAGGTTCCAGTTGCGGCCAGAACTTCGTCAACGGCAGCGGCACCCTCGACGGCTACTCGATCGTCAACGGCCACGAGTTCGCGGAGACGGTCTCCGACCAGAACCCGGCGGGCGGCTGGACCAACGCCAGCAACGGCCAGGAGAACGGCGACGAGTGCGCCTGGATCAGTTCCGGCCAGGGCGCCTCGGCCAACGTCAGCACGGGCGCCGGCAGCTTCGCCATGCAGTCGACCTGGTCCAATGACACCAACCGGTGCGACATCGCGCACGCCATCGTCGGTGGCGGCGGTACCGGCTCGGTCACCGTGGCCAACCCCGGCAGCCGGAGCGGCACCGTCGGCACCGCGGCCAGCCTGCAACTGTCCGCGTCCGGTGGCACGGCGCCGTACACCTGGTCCGCGACCGGCCTGCCCACTGGCCTTTCGATCTCCAGTGGCGGCCTGATCTCGGGCACCCCGAGCGCGGCCGGCACCTTCTCGGTCAACGCGACCGCGAAGGACAGCACCGGCACGAGCGGTTCGGCGACGTTCAGCTGGACCATTGCCGGCAGTGGCGGCGGTGGCTGCACCTCGCCCGGCCAGAAGCTGAGCAACCCCGGCTTCGAATCGGGCAGCAGTGGTTGGTCGGCGACCTCCGGTGTGATCGGCCAGAACGGTCCGAGCGAGCCCGCGCACTCGGGTAGCTGGAACGCCTGGCTGGACGGTTACGGCAGCACGCACACCGACACTCTGTCCCAGTCGGTGGCCATTCCGGCCGGCTGCTCCGCGAGCCTGTCGTTCTGGCTGCACATCGACACCTCTGACACCGGCAGCACGGCGCATGACGTGTTCACGGTGAAGGTCGGTTCGACGACCGTGGCGACGTTCTCCAACCTGAACGCGAACAACGGCTACACCCAGCACACCTACAACGTGTCCAGTTCCGCGGGCCAGACGGTGACGCTGCTGTTCACCGGCACCGAGAACAACTCGTTGCAGACCTCGTTCGTTGTCGACGACACAGCGCTCACGACCAGCTGACGTCGATACACACCAAGGTGGAGCGGCTATCCCTCGGCCGCTCCACCGCGGTGTGTCCATGGGTTCAATGCTTCAGCGAGGCCGCGTGATCCGGCACGTAGGTCTGCTCGTCACGGGGCGGGCGCCGGTAACCCGTTGAGGGCGGGCGGGGCGGCAACCGCAACGGCGTGCGTTGCACCTCGTAGTAGGGGATGCTGGAGATCAGGTGCGCGATCATGTTGATCCTGGCCCGCCGCTTGTCCTCGCTCTCCACCACGAACCACCGCGCCTCCGGAATGTCGGTGTGTACCAGCATCTCGTCCTTGGCCTGCGAGTAGTCCTCCCACCGGGTGATGGACTCCAGGTCCATCGACGAGAGCTTCCACCGCCGCATCGGATCGTCCAATCGGGACTCGAATCGACGCTCCTGCTCGGTGTCGCTGACCGAGAACCAGTACTTGCGCAGCAGAATCCCGTCCTCGACCAGTAGCCGTTCGAAGATCGGGCACTGCTGGAGGAACCGGCGGTACTCATCCGGCGTGCAGAATCCCATCACCCGCTCGACGCCGGCCCGGTTGTACCAGCTCCGGTCGAACAGCACGATCTCACCGGCCGAGGGCAGATGCTCGACGTAGCGCTGGAAATACCACTGGCCACTCTCCCGTTCGGACGGTTTCGGCAATGCCACGATCCGCGCGACCCTGGGATTGAGGTATTCCGACACCCGCTTGATCGTGCTGCCCTTGCCTGCGGCGTCGCGCCCCTCGAACACCACGACGACCCGCGCGCCCTCCGTGCGCACCCATTCCTGCAACTTCACCAGCTCACCCTGCAGCCGGAACAGTTCGCGTTCGTAGACCGCGCGCGGCAACTTGCGGCTCATCTGGTCACCATCAGGTCAGCGTACGTCTGCGGGCAGCCCGCCACCCGGCCACCGCGCGGCCGAGCAAACCGACGCCGAACACGGCCAGTCCGGCGATCACCGAGCTGATCGGTAGCGCCGCCACCAGGATCAGGCACCCGCCGATGCCGACCAGGTTCAGCCAGCGCGGCCAGCGGCGTTGCTCAGGCGGTTGGGTGAACGCGGCCGCATTGGCGATCGCGTAGTAGATCAGCACGCCGAAGGACGAGAAGCCGATCACACCACGAACGTCCACGGCCAACACGAACACGCTGACCAGCGCCCCGAGCGCGAGCTCGGCGTGATGCGGGACCTGGTGGCGGGGATGCACGGCGGCCAGCCAGGCGGGCAGATCGTGGTGGCGGGCCATCGCAAGGCTGGTGCGGCCGATCCCGGCGATCAGCGCGAGCAGCGCACCGAGACTGGCCACGGCCGCACCGACCCGCACCACCGGTACCAGCGCACCGGCCCCGCCCGCCTGGACCGCCGTGCTCAGCGGGTCCGCACTGCGGGCGAGCGCGTCCGGACCCACCGCCAGCAGCGCGACCGTACCGACCACCAGATAGACGGCCACGGTGATGCCAAGGGCCAGCGGGATCGCCCGTGGGATGGTGCGGGCCGGGTCGCGGACCTCTTCGCCGAGCGTGGCGATGCGGGCGTAGCCGGCGAAGGCGAAGAACAGCAGCCCCGCGGACTGCAGAACGCCGTACGGACCGCCGCCGGCCCAGCCATTCAGGTGGGCGGCTTCGATGTGGCCGCCCAGGATGATGCCGATCACCAGCACGGCCAGCACGAGCAGGCTGACACCGACCAGGAGCCTGGTGACGAACGCGGTCTTGGCCACCCCGCGATAGTTCAGCGCGGTCAGCGCGAGTACGGCGCCTGCGGCCACGACGCGGTGCACCCACCACGGCCCGGACACCGCGTAGGAGGCCATTGTCAATGCCATGGCCGCACATGAGGCGGTTTTGCCGACCACGAACCCCCACCCCGCGGTGAACCCGGCCCACGGGCCGAGCCGTTCCCTGCCATAGATGTAGGTTCCGCCGGAGGTGGGGTAGGCCGCCGCGAGTTGGGCCGACGCGATCGCGTTGCAGTAGGCGATCCCGGCGGCCAGCAGCAACCCGATCAGCAGGCCGCTGCCCGCGACCGCGGCGGCCGGGCCGAACACGGCGAAGACGCCTGCGCCGATCATCGAGCCCAACCCGATCACCACGGCGTCCCCCGCACTCAGCCTGCGGGCCAGCCCACCAGTCGAAGCCGTCACGGGCCCATTGTGTCGGTATCCCGGTCCAAGAACGCTCCCAGGTTCGGCGGGCACGATGTCGGCCGTGCCGTCGCGAAGCAACCGGGTGATCGAGCAGGTCATGGGCTTGCCCGTATCGGTCGACCTCCGAGGAGACGACGCCGACGACGAGACAATCATGGCGGCGGTGCGGTCCGGGCTGGGCTGGTTGCACGAGGTGGACGCGAGGTTCAGTCCGTTCCGGTCGGACAGCGAGGCGTGCCGGTTCGACCGGGGTGAGCTCGGGCCTGCGCAGTTGAGCGCGGACCTGGTCGAAGTCCTGGAGCTGAGCACGCAGTTCGAGATTCGGACCGGTGGCGCGTTTCGGGCGCGGGTCGGCGGGCGCGGGTTGGACCTGTGCGGCATCGTCAAGGGCTGGGCGGTGCAGCGGCTCGCCGACCGGTTGCGCGCGGCCGGTGCCACCAACTTCTGCCTGAACGCGGGCGGGGACATCGTCACGGCGGGCGAGCCCGAACCGGGACGGCGGTGGCGGGTGGGGATTCGGCATCCGCTCATGGCCGACCGGATGTGCGCGACGTTGACGGTCGGTTCCACCGCCGTTGCCACCTCGGGAAGTTACGAACGCGGTCCGCACATTGTGGACGGACGGACCGGCCTGACCGCCAACGGGCTGCTCAGCATGACGATCGTGGCGCCGAACCTGACGATCGCCGATGCCACGGCCACGGCCGCGTTCGCGCTGGGCCGAGTCGGCGCGGTCTGGGCCGAGCAACAACCGGACTGCCTGGTGTTCGCCGTCACCGACGACGGCCGCGTGCACCGGTCGCCGGGACTTGACGATCTGCTCGTCCCGGCCTGAGCCGTTGGTGCTACTCGTGGTCGATCGCGTACTGGACGGATTCGGCGTAGCCCTGGGATGTGTAGGTCGCGCCGGAAACCGTGTCGATCCGCGCGGCCTGCGCGGTGAGTACTTCCGAACGCAGCTGCGGAATCGCGATCGACGCGATTACTCGGCTGCGCGACGCCGCGTCGGGTGTTTGCAGCGCGCGAACGTCAACGATCCTGGTGCCGGTGAGGACCAGCTCGACCTGGACCGGACCGTACGGTGTCTGCGCGACGTCGCCCTGCACCTGCCGGCTGGACGGAGTCGCAGGAGCCGATGACGTCGGCGGTGCCGCTGACGAAGCAGGCGCTCCGGTCGTCGTCGACGCGCCACCGGTCACCGGAGCGACTGCGGGTGGCAGGGAAACGGGATGAGCGGTCGAGGCACCGCCGGAGGCGGCCTTGAGGCCGACCACAAGACCAACCCCGGCCATCAGCGCGGCCAGTCCACCCGCGCTGCGCCAGCGGGAATTCGAGCTGTTGATCATCGTAGGCTGAACTCCTCGGTGTGGATCTGTTGGCGGGCAACGCCAAGGCCGCGCAGCGTGGCACAGACGGTCGCGGTCATGCCCTCGGGTCCGCAGACGTAAACGTCCCGGTGCACGACGTCCGGTACGAGCCTGCGCAGGCCGCGGCGGTCCAACGGGTCATGACCGAGGTCGCTTCGCCGGCCGACGAGGTAGCGCACCCGCAGTCCATGCTTGGCAAGGCGGTCGAGTTCACCCCGCAGCGCCACGTCGTCCCAGCTGCTGGCCCGATAGAGCACGGCGATGTCGCCGCCCTGTCCCAGTAGCTCGCCCGCCAGCGCGCGTACCGGACCGATCCCGGCGCCGCCCGCGATCAGCAGCACGCCGGGGCGCCGCCGCGTCTGGGCGGTGAAGTGACCGAACGGACCTTCGGCGAAGACCGGAACGCCACGCCGCAATCGGGCCAGACCGTGCGAGTGATCGCCGAGGGCCTTCACCGTGATCCGCAGCCGATCGTCGCGGGCCGCCGCCGACAGCGAATAGGGGTGGGCCGACCAGAGGTGGCCGACCGTGACGAATCGCCACAGGAAGAACTGACCGGGCCGGGCATTGAGTTCACCGAGGTGGCGTCCGCGCAGCCACACGCTGACCGTGTTGGGTGTTTCCTGGACCACGCGGTCCACGGACAGCGCGTGGTGGAACCATCCGCGCGCCGGGATGGCCACCCGCCAGCACAGCACACACAAGGCCACTGCCGCGTACAGCCCGATCCACAGTAGACGCGCGGCCGGGACCATGACGAAGTCCGCGCCCGCCGAGATCTGATGGAAGAAGGAAAGAGCCACCGCGACGTAGGTGGTCACGTGAATCCAATACCAGCTCTCATAGGAAAGCCGCGCGCGCAGAAAACGGCCGCTGGTAATCGCGACAGCGAGAAAGAGCGTGATGCCGATGACGGCCAGCAGCATGTCCGGGTACGTGGTCAGCACCTCCCACGTCGCCGACCACGGAGTCTCCTTTTCGGTCAACCCGACCCCGGCGACGATGAGCAACACGTGGCCGCACAACAGGATTACCACGTTCGTGCCGAGCCCACGGTGCCAGGAGGCCAACCGGTCGAGCCCGACGGCCCGCTCCAACCAAGGCAGGCGAGCCAACAGCAACAGTTGCAGCAGCACAAGATAGGCACCGGTCAAGCCGGCGACGCGACCAGCCGATGTCGCGACATCACCGGGACCGTGCAATGCGGTGGGTGCGGTGTTGAACCACCATAGCGAACACACCGCGCAGCCACCCAGCAGCATGGCGACACGGACCGGCCAATGCCCGCTGTTCCCGGATGTCGCGCGTCGCGCATCACGACGATCGCTCACCGTTCGGGTCGCTTGCACGAGCCTGAGTCTCTCGTGGAATTCTTGGAGGGGGTTTGGCCGTGGTTCTGTGGAGAACACTGGGAAATCCCTGGCAAAGACGACTCCCCCGTGCCCCGAATCAGCTTCGGAGCGCGAGTTGCCGCACAATCTTGAGGGTGCGGTTGCCAGCGGACCTCCCCGACCTGCCGGTGCGTGCGGTGCTGGCCGAGGTGACCGCGGCGTTGGCCGAACACGGCGCCGCCGTACTCGTCGCTCCGCCGGGAACCGGCAAAACCACGATCGTCCCGCTGGCCATGGCGGCGGCCATGCCCGGTCGGATCGTGGTCGCCGAGCCGCGCAGGCTGGCCACTCGGGCCGCGGCGGCGAGGATGGCCGAACTGCTCGGCGAACCGGTGGGCCGGACCGTGGGCTATGCGGTGCGCGGCGACCGCCGTAGCTCGAAGGACACCCGGATCGAGGTCGTCACCTCGGGACTGCTGTTGCGGCGGCTGCAGGCCGATCCCGAACTGCCCGGCATCACGGCGATCCTGCTCGACGAGTGTCACGAACGTCACCTCGATGCCGATCTGCTGCTCGCGATGTTGCTGGACGCGCGCGCCGGGCTGCGGCCGGACCTGAAGTTGCTGGCCACCTCGGCGACGGTGGCCACCGAGCGGCTGGCCGAACTGCTCGGCAAGGACACTCCGGTGCTGCGGGCGCACACCAGGACCTATCCGGTCGAGCTGACCTACCTGCCGCAGGCGCGTCGGGAACGGATCGAGAACTGTGTGGCCCGTGGTGTCCGCGCGGCGATGGCCGAGACGACCGGCGATGTGCTGGCCTTCCTGCCCGGCGTCGGCGAGATCCACCGGGTCGCCGCGCTGCTGACCGATCTGACCGTATTGCCCCTGCACGGCAGGCTGCCGGCGGCCCAGCAGGACGCGGCGCTGCGAGCCGGTCAGGGCCGTCGGGTGGTGCTGGCCACCGCGGTCGCCGAGTCCAGCCTGACCGTGCCGGGCGTGACCGCCGTGGTGGACTCCGGGCTGGCCAGGTCGCCGAGGATGGACCACCGGCGTGGACTGGCCGGGCTGGTGACGATCAGGGTGTCGGCGGCCGTCGCCGAGCAGCGGGCCGGCCGGGCCGGACGGCAGGCACCGGGACACGCTTACCGCTGCTGGCCCGAACACGAACACGCGACGCTGCCGCGCTATCCCGAACCGGAGATCCGCACCACCGACCTCACCAGGCTCGCGCTGGAGCTGGCCTGCTGGGGCACTCCGGACGGCACCGGACTGGCCTGGTGGGACCCGCCGCCGGCCGGGGCGCTGGCCGCGGGCCGAGCGGTGCTGACCGCGTTGGGCGCCCTGGACAACACGGGCACGGTGACCGAGCGGGGCCGCCGGATCGCCGGCGTCGGGCTGCATCCGCGACTGGCGCGGGCGTTGCTGGACGGCGCGGCCGTCGTCGGCGCGACCTCCGCCGCAGAAGTGGTGGCCCTGCTCGACGATGACACCCTGGCCAACGGACCAGACGTGGAAACCGCGCTGCGCCGACTGCGCGGCGACGAACACGGCGACGCGACCCGGCGCTGGCGCCGTGAGGTACGCAGGCTCGCCGCGCTGGTCACCGAACCGGACGCAGTGTCCACACCGGACCCTGCGCTGATCGTGGCGCTGGCCTACCCGGAACGGCTCGCCCGACAGCGCGCGAGCGGCTCGCCGGTGTACCTGATGGCAGGCGGCACAGCGGCCGAACTGGCCGGCGCGACCGACGCCGAGTGGCTGGCGATCGCAGGCGTCGACCGGGAACCGGGCCGGGCACACGGCAAGATCCGGCTGGCCGCAAGGGCCGATCAGCGCCTTGCCGAACGCGCGGCACCCGCGCTTCTGTCCACAGTGGATGAAGTCGGCTGGGTGGACGGCGACGCGCTGGCCCGACGGGTCGAGCGGCTCGGCACGATCGTGCTGCGCGAGCGGCCGCTGGCCCGACCGGGCCGAGACGCGGTGCGCGCGGCGCTGCTGACCGGGCTGCACAAGGAAGGTCTCAGCATCCTGCGCTGGAGCGCCGACACGGAACGGCTCCGGCAGCGGCTGGCATTCCTGCACCGAGCCATCGGGCAACCGTGGCCCGCCGTCGACGATGAGGCGTTGCTCGCGGCCGTGGATTCCTGGCTGGAACCGGAACTGTCCACAGCGGACAAACGAGCCGATCTTGCCCGTATTTCCACCCAGCAGGCGCTGTCCCGGCTGCTGCCCTGGCCCGCCGCGACCCGATTCGAGCAGTTGGCGCCCGATCGGCTCGCGCTGCCCACCGGCACCCGGATCAGGGTGGACTACTCGGCCGACGAGCCGGTGTTGCCGGTGCGGGTGCAGCAGGCCTTCGGCT
Source organism: Pseudonocardiaceae bacterium (assembly GCA_036500685.1). Lineage (GTDB taxonomy): Bacteria > Actinomycetota > Actinomycetes > Mycobacteriales > Pseudonocardiaceae > CAJCJE01. Next base: position 11,569 of record DASYBO010000128.1, read on the forward strand.
GGACCGACACCCCGAGGATTGCCGACGGCCGGGTTCCCGTGCTCCTGCACCTGCTCTCGCCGGCCGGTCGGCCGATCGCGGTGACCAGCGACCTCGCCTCCTTCTGGCGGGAGGGCTACCTACAGGTCCGCGCCGAGCTCCGGGGCCGCTACCCCAAGCACGCCTGGCCCGCCGACCCCAACATCAACGTCTAACGCTCACCGTTGCGCTCCAGCGCGGCGAGCCGCAACTCGAGTTGGTCAACCCGGTGCCGCAGCAGGGTGAGCTGGGCTTCCAGGCTGACTTCCCGTTCCGCTCTACGCTGAATGCGCGGTGACGCCGCGGCGCGTTCGAGCACCGCGTCCAGCTGAACCAGGCGCTGCGGCCCGTTCGGGCCGTCCACCAGCCGGGACTGGATCTCGCCGTTGCGGTACCAGGATCGCAAGGCTGAGCGGGAAACGCCGGCCTCAGCCTCGGCCTTGGCCAGCGTGACCCAGGGTGTCTCGTCCAGCTGCTCGAACAGCTCCAGCTCGTTCTGCCAGCGCGCGAGCCGGTCCTCCCAGTCCGACGGTGTCTCCATGACACCCTCCCTCCGGCACAGTGACCATACCAATAGCAGTGTATTGACATGGTTGCGACCATGGAACCATGTTTGAAAAATTCACCGTGAAAGCCCGCCAGGTCGTCGTCTCGGCCCAGGAGGAGGCGAGGCTGCTCAAGCACGGCGCCATCGGTACCGAGCACATCCTGTTGGCGCTGCTCGACGCGCCGGACAGCATGGCGGGGAAAGTCCTGAACCAGCTCGGGTACAACAAGGAGACGGCGCAGGTCGATGTAGCCGCTGCGGTCCCGCCCGGCACGGAGGAGAAGAAGGGCCACATCCCGTTCACCCCGCGCGCGAAGAAGACGCTGGAACTCGCCCTGCGCGAAGCGGTGCAGCTGCACCACAACTACATCGGTACCGAACACATCCTGCTCGCCCTGCTCCGGGAAGGTCAGGGCGTCGGCGCGAAGGTGCTTGCCGAGCGGATCAGTCCGATCACCAGGATCCGGGCCGCGGTGCTGGCATCGATTCAGGGATCACAGGACGACATGACCGGTCCCTGGCCTGCCGGCACACCTGCCACCCAGGACACCGTGACCGCCGCCACCGCGCTGGCCGGTGGCGCACCGGTCGGCAGCCATCACCTGCTCGAGGCGATGCTGCGGGCGGAGAACAGCATGGCGGCCAAGGTGCTGCGCGAACTCGGGGTCGACCCGGACGCGGTCGCCGACAAGATCGACGAACTGGACCCGGACACGACCACCGACGCGAACCCGGAGGAGGCCGCCGCGCGCAAGATGGAAATCCGTGTTGTCGACGATGAGGTGCACCTGATCCTGCGAGACCCCGCAACGGTCACTGTCGCCAAGAAGGTCACCGAGCTCTCCGACGGCCCGATCCATGGCGTCGGGCCGGTCGCCGGCATGTTCGTCCCGATCTGGCGCTCGACCAACCAACTGCTGCAGCAGTTCCAAAGCATGCTGGAACCGGAAGCCGAAAACGAGAGCGAATCCCCCGCGAGCAAGGTGGCCAAGGTCGTGCGCGGGGTGCTCGCACCCCGGCTCCGCAGGCGAACCGGCTGATCGTCGGACCCGCGTGGTATGGATTCAACCAGAACTGCCGGAGGAGGTCGGGGTCATGCGGCTACACGTCGGCTGCGCGATGTGGACGCACGCCGCGTGGCAGGGCCGCCAGCTGCCGCATCCGCTGGCGGCCAAGGACCGGCTGCGGGCCTACGCGAGCTGGTGCAACGCGGTGGAGGGAAACACGACCTTCTACGCAACGCCCACGGCAGACACGGTCCGCTCCTGGGCCGCGCAGACCCCGCCCGACTTCCGTTTCCTGCTCAAGCTGCCCAAGGTGGTCACCCATGAACGCCGCCTCGGCGATGTCGCCGAGCCGGTGCGTTCTTTCCTGAACGCGATCGAACCTCTCGGCCCGCGTACCCACGCGCTGTGGACGCAGCTGCCGCCGGCGTTCAGCCCCACCGATCTCGGTGCGCTGGCGGCATTCCTGCGCCGTCTGCCGCCGGAGTATCGCTACGCGGTGGAGGTCCGGCACCGCGCGTTCTTCGAGGAGCAAGGGTGCGCGCAACAGTTGGAGCGGGTACTCGCCGACCTTGGCGCGGAGTGGGTGAGTTTCGATACCACCGTACTGTTCACCGGTTCGCCGAGCAGCGACGCGGAACGGGATGCCTGGCAACGCAAACCGCGCCTGCCGCGTCGAACCAGGGCCCTCACCGACCATCCGGTGGTCCGCTACATCGGCCGCGATGATGTCGCGCGTACCGTCGAGGGCTGGCAACCCTGGCTGGACGTGGTGGTGGACTGGCTGCGCGAGGGCCGTTCGCCAACGGTGTTCCTGCACACCCCGGACAATGCCGACGCGCTCTCCCTCGCCCGCCAGTTCCACGCTGCCGTGCGCGTCAGGGTCCCCGAGGTCGAACCGCTGCCGCAGCCGCTGCCCACCGAGCCGCTGGCCCTGTTCTAGTTGGAGCCCTCGCGGTCGCGTTGGATGGCCACCCGCGCGAATACCTGCTGTTCGGTCGCGACTCGCTCGGACCTGCCGCGACCGATGAACGTGATGGCCCAGTGCAGCAGCGTGGTGACTCGATTTCGGAACCCGACCAGGTACACCAGGTGCACCCCGAGCCACATCAGCCAAGCGACGAAGCCGGCCAGCCTGATCCGCGAGCCGACGCTGGTGACGGCGTGGAAACGGGACACCGTCGCCATGCTGCCCTTGTCGAAATAGCGGAATGGCGGAAGGGCCGGCTTCCCGGCCAGTCGGTGTTGAATGGTCTTCGCCGCGTACTTGCCCTGTTGCATGGCCACTTGGGCGACACCGGGGAGGTTGTCCAGCGTCATCATGTCGCCGATGGCGAAGATCTCCGGGTGTCCTGGCAGGGTCGTGTCGGGTCCGACGGCGATCCGGCCGGACCGGTCGACGGCCGCGCCGGTCTGTTCGGCCAGCATCGCGGCCAGCGGCGACGCGGACACTCCCGCGGCCCAGACTTTCGTTCGGGAGAGGATGCGACGGGCGCTGCCGTCCGGGTCGATGACGTCCACTCCGGTCTGATCGACGCCGACCACCTTCACGTTCAACTGGACGTCGACGCCGATCTTTTCCAGCTGTGTCTTGGCTTTGATCGACAGATGGTCGCCGAAGTTGCCCAGCACGGCGGGGGCGGCGTCGAGCAGGATCACGTGCGCCGTGGTCGGATCGATGCGACGGAAGTCGCCGCGCAGCGTCATCCGGGACAGCTCGGCGATCTGGCCCGCCATCTCAACGCCGGTCGGGCCGGCACCGACCACGACGAACGTCAGCCACGGACCGATCTTGTCCGGGTTGTCGAGCAGTTCGGCGATCTCGAATGCGCCGAAGATCCGCCCGCGCAACTCCAGCGCGTCGTCGATGCTCTTCATCCCCGGCGCGAATTCTGCGAACTGATCGTTGCCGAAGTAGGACTGTCCGGCGCCTGCGGCGACGATCACGCTGTCGTACGAGGTTTCGGTGTCGCCCAATGGCGAGCGCGAGACGACGAGGCGCCGTGCGACGTCGATCCGGGTGACTTCGCCGAGCAGCACCGTGGCGTTGGCCTGCCGGCGCAGGATTTCGCGCGTGGCAGGGGCGATTTCGCCCTCAGAGAGGACACCGGTGCTCACCTGGTAGAGCAGCGGCTGGAACAGGTGGTTCGCGGTGCTCGCGATCACCGTGACATCGACCGGCGCCTGGCGAAGGGCCCGAGTGGCGAACAGGCCGCCGAACCCGCTGCCGATCACCACGACCCGGTGGCGTTCATGCTCGTCCGTCATGGTGATGTCCTCCAAGCGATGCCGGCTGGAACACGCTGATCCTGGCACCGACACAGCATCCGCGCACGTCTTGGCTGGCAGAATTCGGCGCATGGACGACACGCAGGTGCTGGCGCCGATGCTGGGCTCGGTCGGGGCGGGTGCTGGTCGGTCAGGGCGACACCGTGCGACGCGACCAGCGCTGATCCTGCTGCGCGAACACGCCGAGGCCGAACACCCGCAAGCGGCCGAGGCCGACCTCGACCTGGATGGCCCGCGTCCGGACCTGGCCGAGGTGCGCAACAGACACGAGATCCGCTTGGACGCGGCGCTGGACGGCCGGATCTTCATCAGACCATTGTGGATGGTCCGGCGACACCGGCTGGTCGGGGACCCCTCCCGGTTGACCCTGCTAGCTTCGCGCCATGGCTATCGCGGTCATCCTCGGATGCGTGGTCGTTGCTGCCCTGGTCACGGTGCGCGCATGGCGCCGCAGACTGATCGATCGCCGGGTCGATGCCCTCTACACAGCCGCGGTCTCGGGTCGGGGCGAGGAGTTGCGGCAGTGGGTTGATCAGGGAAACTCGATCAACCTGCGGGACCGGCATGGCGACACCGCGCTGCACCGCGCATACGACCACGGTGAACAGCAGGCGATCGACACTCTGGTGGCGTACGGCGCGAAAGACAACCTGCGCAACAAGGAGGGCCTGTCCCCGGTCGACATCGGGATCATGGCCACGGCGGAGGCCAGGCTGACCGAGGGCGTCGGCTACCTGGCCGGCGACGGCACCTGGCGTGATCCCGACCGTGGAAGGGTCGTGTACTTCGACCTGAAACGGGTGCCCGCGCGGATCTACAACCCGGCGGTGGTGCGCTGCGTTCTCCGTAATCAGGACCGACGAAAGCTGCTGCACCTGGCGATCAAGGTCGGCATGCCGGACTCGGAGGAGCGCCTGGTCCAGGTACTCAACGGCTACGGCACGCGGGACATGGCCATGGACTACCTCAACTCGGGGTCATCGGTGCTCCGGGAAGGCGCCGAGCGATGGGCCCGACGCCACAACTACCACGTCTACTACACCGGCGGTCGGTCGGCGGTGGCCTGGGGCAGGTTCTGAGAACTACCGGAGCACGATCGTTCTGATCTCCCACGGACCGAGCGCGAGGTCGATGCCGTCCGTGGCAGGGGCCGCGTGGAGCGGCCGACCGAGCAGGTCGACCGTGGTTGCTTCGGTGAAGGAGCCGGTGATGCGCGCGGTCGAGCCGGTGTCGCTCATCGCCACCAACCGCACCTCGGTGCCCTCGGTCACCCGGCGGATGCTCGAAACGAGGATGTCCTTGCCGTCGACTCGGATGCCAACCGCGTCGTCGGGCAGCGGCCCGCCGTCGCGTGCGCTTCCTCGGGTGACGAGTACGTCGTTGCGGAAGTCTTCGGCCAGCGCGACCGCGTCCGCCGCCTGCCAGCCGGTCGCCGACGGCAAGATGGCGAAACGGTTCTCGACGCGGACGCCGAGATCCTGCGCGCCCGGCGCGGGGATCTCGCTCGCCGCGGGCTCGTCGCGCAACGGGTGGATGTTGACGCTGATCGAGCCGACCGCGCGCAGCAGCGTGATCGCGAGTTCGTCGCCGACGACTTCGTACTCGGTGGCGTGGTCGAGCAGCACCGTCGCCGCGCCGGCCGAGACGAACGAGCTCGCGGGGAAGGTCGGGATCGGGTATTCGCCCCAGCCGCCCTCGGCGGTCAGCCCGCGCTCGGTGACGGCGAACTGGCCGGCGGAGGCGGATCCGGTGACCGGCTCGGGCAGTGGCAGGTGGAAACGCAGCCGGTGATCGGCGGACTGGTTGAGCAGCGACGTCGACACCCGCACGAACGGCTCCCCCACCCGCACTTCCACCAATGTCTCGACCGGGGTCGACACGGTCTCGGCGGCGCGGATGTCGCGATCGGCCGACAGCGCGGTGGGCAAGGCGTAGGTTCGGGTGATCCGCACGCTGGATCGCAGCGGGCCGTTCTCGAGCACTTCGACGGCGACGTCGGTCGGCGCCGAGACGAGCAGATCTTGCGCCGGTGGACCGTAGTTGTAGCTGTCGCCGCGGTCGCCGCCGTCGACGAGGCGCCCGACTCCGCGCAGCACGGTGCCGTCCGCGCCGGTCACATCGAGGGTGCCGTCGGCATTGACGGCGACATCGATCAGGCCGTTCGACAGGCCGCGAGCTTCGGTGACGGGGGTTTCGCCCGGTTCGACGCGGAAGCTGGCCAGTCCGGACGCGGGGACGTGCACGGGCACGAGTGCGGTCGCGCGGGCCTCCTCCAGCGTCAGCACGCTCCACTCACCCGGATGCGCGGCAGCTGCCTCGGCGACCTCGCGGCGCAGGATCAGCAGGTCGAACGGTCCGCTGGTGGGCACCTCGGCGAGGTGGAACACCAGCGATCCCGGGGTGAGTTCGTAGCGGTCGATCTGGCGGCCGAACAGTTCGCGGCGATGAATTCGGCGCAGGACGCGTTCGAGTTGGGCGGCGTCGACGCGTTCGTCGCTGAGCACGGTCGGCGCGACCGACGTCAGCTGGACGGGCCGGGTCGAGCCGTCGGCGGCAGTCGCGAGCAGCGCTGTTCCGTCAGGCGGGGTCAGGACCTCGACCTCGACCAGCGCGGTGCGCGGAAACGGCAGCGGGTTGGCGACCAGGTAGCCGTCGCTGGGCACCAGCGCGGCGCGCTCGGCCAGGGCCGCGTCCCGGACAGCGCGGGCGATGTGGGCCGCCTCGGCGAGGCGCGCTTCGACCTGGTCGGCGGTTTCGTCCGTGCCGGAGCCGACCACCGAGTCGTGCGCGGTCGACTCGATGATCTTGTGCCAGGCGAGCGAAAGAAACCGTGATTCGTCGCGCGTCGTCCACAGCGCGGTCATCCGCTCGGCGTGGTCGACTGTGCGTTCGGCCACGGCCATGCGCTGTTTGAGCCCGCGCCGCACGGAAAGCACGCCGGGGAGGATGTTGCCGCGTACGTGGCTGCGCAGTTCGCCGGTGACGACCGAGGTCACCTCGTCGCGCGCGTGCTCGCGGATGTACTCGGCCAGGGTGGCGATGGTGATCGGGCGCTGTTCGGTCGAGTCGCGCCGCAGCCAGCTGGCCAGGCGCGGGTCGGGCGCGACGTGGTCGGTGCCGGCCATCGCGAGCACCGGGTCGGTCCCCCACCGCTCCGCCGTCATCTCCGCGTACTCGTCGAGGGCGCGGCCGATCTCATCGGGCACCAGCAGTACGTCGAGGCCGTTGTCGTAGCCGTCGAACAGGAATTCGGTCCGTACCTCGGAGCCGTCGGGCGCGCGCCAGCGAAACGCGTGGCCGGCAACGGAACGCGGCACTCCCCGCCACAGGGCCGCGTGTTCGATGCCGGCGCGGGCCAGGATCTGCGGCATCTGCGCGACGTGGCCGAACATGTCGGGCAGGTAGCCGATGGGCATCGACCCGCCGAGTTTCTCCGCGGCGGCCCAGCCCATCTGCAGGTTGCGCACGATCGTCTCGCCGGAGCAGAGGAATTCGTCGAGCAGGATGAGCCACGGCCCGATCGCCAACTGTCCACTTGCGACCAGAGCGGTGACCCGGTCACGGTTTTCCGGCCGCATCTCGAGGTAGTCCTCGACGGCGGCCAGTTGGCCGTCGACGGTGAAGCGGAAGTCAGGATCGGCTTCGGCGGTCTCCAGCACGGTGTCCAGTGCTTGGACCAACCGGTGCCGGAACACCTGGAAGGGCTCGTACCATTCCCGGTCCCAGTGGAAATGGGGCACGAAGACAGCGGCTGTGCGCATGCGAAAAGACACCTTCCCCCGAGATGGACGTTATTTGACGGAGCCCGCGGCGAGTCCGGTGCGCCAGAATCGCTGGAGCAGAATAAATACGATGATCACCGGAACGATCGACACCAGCGCGCCGGTGATCACCGATTCCTGAAGCAGCGGGACCCGCGCGGTCTGGCCGTTCCATTCGTAGAGCCCGAGCGTGATCGGGAACAGCGACTCCTTCTGCAACATCACCATGGGCAGGAAGAAGTTGTTCCAGATGCCGACGAACTGGAACAGGAAGATCGTCACCAGCGACGGCGTCATCAGCCTGAACGCCACCGAGAAGAACGTCCGGAATTCGCGCGCGCCGTCAAGCCGGGCCGATTCGAGGATCTCGTCGGGCACGGCGGCGCCGGCGAAGATGCGGGCCAGGTACACGCCGAACGGGCTGACGATGCTCGGCAGGAACACCGCGAGGTAGGTGTTGACCAGACCGGCCGCCGAGAACAGCAGGAACAGCGGGAGCGCGAGCGCGGTGGTGGGGACCAGCACGCCGCCGAGGATGACGGAGAACAGGAACTCACGACCGCGGAAGCGGAACTTGGCCAGCGCGTAGCCGCACAGGGCGGAGATCAGCGTGCCGACGGCGGCACCGAGCACCGCGTAGATCACGCTGTTCAACGCCCACAGGGCGAAGATGCCGTTGCCCTGACCGAACAGCGTGCCGAGGTTCTGGAACAGGTTGAAGTGCGAGAAGGCCAGCCCGAACGTGGACGCGAGGTCGCCCTGCGGTTTTGTCGCCGCCACAAGCAGGAAGTAGATCGGCAGGAGGAAGTAGATGGCCAGCAGGAACATGATCGCCATGCTGGCCGTGCGGCCGACGAGGCTCCCCTTCGATGTGTTCACAGTCCGGCCCTCTTGGAGGTCAGCCGCATGAACCCGAAGCTCAACACGAAGGTGATCACCGCGATGAGGACCGAGATCGCCGCCGCCTGCTGGTAGTTGTCGCCGGAGGCCACCGCGTAGGCGAGCATGTTCGGGGTGAAGGTGCTGGAGATGTTCGAGGAGATCTGGCGCAGCACGGCGGGCTCCGCATAGAGCTGGAGCGTGCCGATGATCGAGAAGACCGTGGTCAGGATGATGGATGGCGCGATGATCGGAACCTTGATCCGCCAGGCGATCGCCCAGTCGCTCGCGCCGTCGAGCCTGGCCGCCTGGTAGAGCTCCTGCGGGATCGACTGGAGCGCCGAGAACATGATCAGCATGTTGTAGCCGGTCCACAGCCAGGTGGAGACGTTGGCGGCAGACCACAACACGGCTCCCGGACCGAGGAAATCCGGTTGCAGGCCAAGGTGTTGCAGCACGTCGACGATCGGGCTCAACTGCGGCGAGTAGAGAAACGACCACATGATCGCGGCGATGACACCGGGCACGGCGTAGGGCATGAACGCCGTGATCCGGAAGAACGACTTCAGCTTCAGCAGCGGTGCGTCCAGCAACAGCGCCATGCCGAGCGCGACGAACAGCATGACCGGTACCTGCACGATCCCGAACAGCGCGATGCGGCCGATGCTGCCCCAGAACTCGGTGTTCTGGAACGCCTGCACGTACTGCGTGAACCCGCCGAAGGTCGTGTACGGCGTGCCGTACTGGCCGCCGGTGCGCCGCACGACGAGGAAGCTCTGCCACAGCGCGTAGGCGATCGGCACCAGGTAGAACAGCACGAACGGAACGAAGAACGGCAGCAGGAATGCGACGATGGTGCCCGCGCGCGGCCCGCCGCCGATGCGTCGACGGCGGCGGGCCGGTACCACTGACACCGCGCGGGTGGCGAGGTCGGTCATGCGGAGGTCAGTTTCCTGCCGCTGCGGGGATCGACTGCGCCTTCATCGATGACAGTGCGCTGGACTGGGCGGTCGCAAGTGCGTCGGTGAGCGTGCCGTTGCCGGCCGCTGCCTTGGCCATCGCGTCCTGTAGCGCCAGGTTCACCGTCTTCTGGGTCGGTCCCCAGGTGAAACTGGTGTCGATATGGTTGGAGGAGGCGGCGAAGACGTCGAAGATCTTCTGGTTGTTGTAGAACGGAACACCTTGCGACAGCGCGGGAAGCTGCAAACCGGCGGTGGCGGCCGGGTAGAGACCGCCGAGGCCGTTCTCCAGCGCGAGGGCCTGCGGGTTGGTGTTGAGCCAGATGTCGAACTTGGTCGCCTCGTAGAGGTGCTGGCTGCCCTTCATGAACGCCACGCTCGAACCGCCCCAGTCACCGGACGCGGCGCGGCCGTTCCAGGTCGGCATCGGCACGACCGTCCACTTGCCGGACTGGTCGGGCAGGTTGTCCCTGAGCAGGCTGTAGCCCCAGGCGGCGCCGATGTAGGTGGCGACCTGGTTGTGTTCGTAGGCCGCGTACATCGGGGTCGACCCGTTGGCCAGATCGGTGCGGACCAGCTTGGCGCTGATCAGGTTCTGCCAGTACTGCGCGACCTGCTTGCTCTGCGCGGAGTCCACCGTGACGTGCCACTTGTCACCGGAGTAGCTGTACATGTCGGCCTTGGCCTGCCAGAGCAATCCGTTGAACCACTCGGCGTTGTTCGGGTCGAAGAACGTCATGCTGAGGTTGGGGTCTGCGGTGTGCAGTTTCTGTGCGTCGGTCGCGTATTCGGCCCAGGTCGTGGGTGCCGACAGGCCGTGCTGGCTGAAGATGTCGCTGCGCACGAACAGGGCCATCGGGCCGGTGTCCTGCGGAATCGCGAACACGCCGGTGCCACCGAAGCTGGTCTGCGACCACGTCCACGGCACGAAATCCGACTTGGCCGCGACCGCCGCCGCGCAGGCCGATGCGTCCACGAACGCGTCCTGGGTGCGCAGGTCCGGGAGTTCGTCGTAGCCGACCTGGGCCAGATCCGGTGCTGTGCCGGCCTTGAGCGCGTTGCCGATGGTGCCGTACTCGTCGTTGGAGATGTTCTTGGTCTGTACCTGGATGTTCGGGTTTTCCTTGTTCCACAAGGCGACGACCTGGTCCATGCCGGGCACGGTGTTCCAGTACTGGAGCGTGACCTTGCCCTGGGCCTGCGTGCAGGAACCCGAGGACGCGCTACCCGACGGGGCAGGCGACGAACACGCGGCGAGCACGGCGGCCGTGGTCGCCGCCGCGACGACCATGCCCGCGAAGCGGATCTTGCTCATGGTTTCCTTCCGGAGAACGACTGGCGATGGCACCAGCCGAGTCGACGTTGACAGCTCTCAGGCAAGGGGTCGCGATGCCTCCTGGCGAGGACAGCCGACGACGTCGGTTCGCACGTCAGGTCCCGCGAGTGGAGTTACTAAATCATATATCGTAATTACCGGCAACGATTTGCTAGCGCAAAGTTCACTCGGTGGCGAGGAGCAACGCGGACGGTCGCGGCGAGAAGGCGTTGTCCAGCACGAGAGTCGCGGCTCCGACGGCGGCAACGTCGACCGGGATCGTGGATTCGACGAACCGGACGGGATGCGAGGCCAACAGCGCGGGATCCTCGCGCACCGCATCCGGCAGCGCATCCAGGACCACCGAGGAGATCCGCGCCCAGAACGGCCCGCCGAAGACCACCTCGTCGATGTCGAGCAGGTTCACGATCACCACGATCGCCCGCGCCAGCGCCCGTGCCGCGCCGACCAGGATCGCCGTCGCCTCGGGTTGTCCGTCCTTGGCCAGGTCGGCCAGCCTGCTCAACGCCGCGTCCACTGCGGCCATGTCCTCGAGGTCGCCGACCTCGGCCTGCGCGAGCGCGCCATCGGCCACCGCGCGTTCGACCAGCACGCGCGGCACGGTCACGTAACCGACGCAGCCGCGCCGGCCGCAGGTACACACCGGACCAGCGGGGTCGACCGTGATGTGGCCCGCGTCGCCGGCATTGGAACTGACCCCGCCGACGACCTGCCCCGACAAGGACAGGCCCGTCCCAAGGCCGGTGCCGTAGTACATGAACGCGAAGTCGCGGCGGGTGCCAGGACCGGCGAACCACAACTCCGCGACCACCGTTGCCGTCGTGTCCTTCTCCAGCAGGACCGGCAGCCCCGTCGCCTCCGCCAGCGAACGGCGCAGCGCCACGCGACGCCAGTTGGGCATCATCGGTGGGTTCAACAGCACGCCCTCGTCCACCTCAACCGGTCCCGGTGACGCGATGCCGATACCGAGCACACGAGACCGGTCGACCGCGGCACCCGCGATCAGCGCGTCGATCGCGTTCGCCATCTCCTCGATCACCGCACTCGCGTCCCCTGCGGTCGGGGTACCGGTGCGCGAGTGATCGCGGATCGCGCCGGACAGGTCGACGAGCACGTAGGTCACGGCGGCCGGATCGATGTGCACCCCGACCGCGAATCCGCCGCTCGGGTTCAAGGTGACCACCGCCGCGGGCTTGCCGGGGCCGCCGGTGCGCATGCCGTGTTCGTCGACCAGTCCGGCATCGAGCAGACGCCGGCAGACCTTGGTCACGGTCATCGCGCTCAGCGCGGTCAGGGCGGCGATTTCCGACCGGGTGATCCCCTCGGGGCGGCGACGGATGGCGTCGAGGACGACCGTCTGGTTGTACTCGCCGATGGCGGGAAGGTTCGTTCCCCGATGATCCAACGCCAACCTCCCCACCGATCATGCCTCTCGAAAGACTAACTCAGGGTGGGCGACGCACACCCCGTCACGAGCCGTTTCACACCATCCAGAGTGGACAGACCGAACGCGATCAGTGTGGATGACCAGGTGGCTACTTGCCTGCTTCAGACTCCGAAGGGCGGTTGACGCGAGACTGTGCCCGCCGCCACGCTCTTGGTGAGAGCGCTCTCAGCATCACCCGAATTGCCCAATTCAAAGTTATTTACCCAGGCAGAGCGCTCTCAGCCCGAACAAGCGCTCCGCAATGGGGCGGAAAGGCAGGCAGCATGTTCGGCAACAACGCAAGACACCCGAACGTCCGCGCGGCCCTCGCCGCGACGGCATTACTCGCAGGCGCGGTCCTGGCCAGCACTCCCGCGGCGCACGCAGATACCGCGCCACCGCCGCCTTCGGGTTGGACGACGGTCTTCAGCGACAACTTCGCGGGCGGCGCGGGCTCGCCACCCGCCGCGTCGAACTGGTTCTACGACATCGGTACCGGTTACGGCACGGGCGAAAAGGAACAGACCACCAACTCCACCAACAACGTCTACGTCGACGGCAACGGGCACCTCGTGCTCAAGGCGATCAACAACGGCGGCACGTGGACCTCGGCGCGGATCGAAAGTACCCGCGAGGACTTCAGCGCTCCCCCCGGCGGCGAACTCGAGATGACCGCTTCCATCCAACAACCGAACCCCGCCAACGGCCTTGGCTACTGGCCCGCGTTCTGGGCGCTCGGCTCCCCCATGCGCGCGGGCGGCGGCTGGCCCACGTCCGGCGAGATCGACATGATGGAGGACGTCAACGGCCTCAACCAGGCATCGCAGACCCTGCACGACGCCGCGAACTCGCCCGGGCACCCGCTCATCGCCTGCCCCGGCGCGGGTTCTGGCTGTCAAACCGGCTACCACACGTACTCGGTGATCGTCGACCGCACCAACACGAGCGCCGAAACCCTGCAGTTCCTGATGGACGGCACGGTGGAGAGCACCATCACCGAGGCGTCGGTCGGCACGACGGCCTGGCAGGAGGCCATCGACCACGGCATGTTCATCATCTTCGACCTGGCCATGGGCGGCAACTACCCGGACGGGATCTCGGGCACGACCACACCGACCTCGGCGACGTCCTCGGGCGCGTCGATGAGCGTCGGCTACGTCGCGGTCTATGAAAAAGGCGGCAATTCCACGCCGACCGGCACCGCGACCGCGACCGGCGCGCTGACCGGCCTCAACGGATTGTGCCTTACCAACCAGAACTCGCTGAACGCCGCGGGCAATCCGATCGGTGTAAGCGGCTGCAACGGTGGTGCGGGCCAACAGTGGTCGCCCTACACCGACGGCACCGTCCGCGTGCAGGGCGGCTGCCTCGACGTGGTCAGCGCGGGCACCACGAGCGGCACCAACGTCGACTGGTACCCGTGCAACACGACCAACGCGCAGAACTGGACGCACCAGGCCAATGGCGAACTCGTCAATCCGAGCTCCGGTCTGTGCCTGACCGACCCTGGCGGCAACACCGGTTCGCGGTTGGACATCGAGACCTGCACCGCCGCCGCCGACCAACTGTGGACCCTGCCCAGCGGCAACGGCGGCGGATCGCGCGTCACGGTGAGCACCCCCGCCAACCAGACCGGTACGGTCGGCACCGCGGCGAGCCTTCAGGTGCAGGCCAGCGACTCCGCGTCCGGCCAAAGTCTCACCTATCAGGCCAGCGGCCTGCCGGCGGGCTTGTCGATCAACTCGGCGACCGGCCTGATCTCCGGTACCCCGACCGCAGCCGGTACGTCGAACGTCACGGTCACCGCGACCGACGGCACCGGGGCGAGCGGATCGGCCGCGTTCACCTGGACCGTCAAGGGAACCGGCGGCACCTGCGGCACGACCAATATCGCGCTGAACAAGCCGGCAACCGCGTCCTCGCAGGAGAACGGGAGCTTCCCGGCCCAGAACGCGGTCGACGGCAACCTGGGCACCCGATGGTCCAGCGCGTTCTCCGACCCGCAATGGCTTCAGGTCGATCTGGGTTCGACCCAGTCGATCTGCGGGGTCAACCTCGACTGGGAAACCGCCTACGGCAAGGCATTCCAGCTCCAGACGTCCACCGACGGCACGAACTGGACAACGATCTATTCGACGACGACCGGCACCGGCGGCACGCAGGACCTGAGCGTGTCCGGCAGCGGCCGCTACCTCCGCGTGTACGGCACCGCGCGCGGCACGCAGTGGGGTTACTCGCTGTGGGAGTTGCAGGCCTACGCGACAAGTTGACGATCGCGGGCTCGAAAACAAGACCAGACAACAACCGAAGGGAATGCAACGATGCCTCTCCCCCTCCTGCCCGCGCGCCGCAGATCGCGACGGCCGCGCCGCCGATCCGCGCTGCTCGCGGTCGCGGCCATGTCCGCCCTGTCGCTGGCCGGTGCGCCCGGCTTGGCCCATGCCGCCGGTAGCGCGCCCTTCGGTGGCACCCCGGCCGCCGTCCCGGGCCAGGTACAGGCCGCCAACTACGACACCGGTGGCCAGGGCTCGGCCTACAACGTCGCCTCGGTCAACGGCAGTGCCAACAGCTATCGCGCCGACGGCGTCGACCTCGAAGCCACCGCCGACACGCAGGGCACCGGCGCGGCAGGCGGCGCCTACGACCTCGGCTGGACCGCGGTCGGACAATGGTTCAACTACACGGTGAACGTCGCCACCGCCGGCACGTACAGCGTCGCGTTCCGGCTCGCCTCGCCGTACGGGATCACCGACGCGCTGCACATCGCCAACTCCTCGGGCGCCAACCTCAGCGGTGCGGTCGCGGTGCCGAACACCGGCGGATACCAGACGTGGACCACGGTCACCGCCAACGTCACTCTGCCGGCCGGGCAGCAGACGCTGACCGTCGACCAGGACGCCAACGGCTGGAACCTGCACGCGATGTCCTTCACCCAAGGGCCGGGCGGCGGAGGTGGCGGCGGCCCGACCCAGTACTGCGGCGTGCAGGACCTCGCGTTGGATCAGCCGACAACGGCCTCCTCGACCCAGGATGCCACCAACTATCCGGCGTCCGGCGCGACCGACGGCGACCCCGGCACCCGCTGGTCCAGCGCGGCCAGCGACCCGCAGTGGCTGGAGGTCGATCTCGGTACCCCGCAACAGATCTGCAGCGTCGGCCTGCTCTGGGAAGCCGCGTACGCCTCGGCGTTCCAGATCCAGACCTCCAACGACAACGCGACCTGGAACACGGTCTACTCGACCACGACCGGCACCGGCGGGCGCGAGACACACCCGGTCACCGCGACCGCGCGCTACGTCCGCATGTACGCCACGGCTCGCGCGACACAGTGGGTCGATTCGATCTTCGAGTTCGACGTCTACGGCCTCACTACCACCGCGCCGCTGACCGGCGGCAACGGCAACGGCGGCAACGGCGTCTGCCCCTGGGTCGGCTCCACCGCGCCGGTGGCCCAGCGGGTCCAGCAGGTGCTCGACACCATGAACCAGTCCGAGGAGTTCACCCTGCTCTCGGGCGATGGCGGATCGAGCTACATCGGCCAGGTCGCCGGGATTCCCAACCTGTGCATCCCGCCGATCAACATGCAGGACGGCCCGAACGGCGTCGGTGACGGGACCGGCGGCGTGACTGCCTACCCCGACGGCGAGAACGCCGCCGCCACCTGGGATCCGGCCCTGATCAAGCAGGAGGGCACGGCAATGGGCGCCGAGTTCGCCGGCAAGGGCGTCACCGTCGCGCTCGGCCCGACAACCAACCTGGTGCGCGACCCGCGCTGGGGCCGGACCTACGAAACCTATGGCGAGGATCCCGAACTGGCCGGCCAGATCACCTCGGCCCAGGTGCAGGGGTTGCAGAGCCAGGGCGTGCAGGCCATGGTCAAACACGCGGCGGCCTATGACCAGGAGCAGTATCCCAACGGCGGCAACAACGAGACGGTCAGCCAGCAGGCGCTCGAAGAGCTCTACCTGGCACCCTTCGAATCCGCGATCAACCAGTCCGCGCCGGCGTCGATGATGTGCTCCTATGCCAAGGTCAACGGCGCCGCGTCCTGTGCCAACGCCGACATCCTCCGGACCGGGCTCGACGACCAGGCGAACTACGGCGGTTACGTCACCTCCGACTGGGGTGCCGACTACTCCAACGTCGCGTCGGTCGAGGGCGGGATGGACATCGGGATGCCGTTCCCCGGTTCGATCCCGACCGACCTCGGCAACGCGATCACGGCCGGCACGCTGAGCCAGTACACGGTGAACGAGGCCGTCGGCCGGATCCTGACCCAACTGTTCGCCTTCGGTGTGTTCGACAACCCGGCCAGCGGCTCCCTCTCCGCCACCGTGACCAGCGCGGCGCACCAACAGACCTCGCTGCAACTCGGCGAGGAAGGCACGGTCCTGTTGAAGAACAACGGCATGCTGCCGTTGAACCCCAACGGCACTGAGTCGATCGCGGTGATCGGCACCGACGGCGGCGCCGGGGTGGAGATCGCAGGCGGCGGCAGCGGCACGGTCACCAGCGCGAACACGGTCTGGCCGCTGACCGGCATCCAGAACGCGGCCGGACCCAACGTCAAGGTCACCTACACGCCGGGCAACGACAACGGCACCGCCAACATCCCGCAGGCGGTCGCCGCCGCGCAGGCCGCCACCGACGCGATCGTCTATGTCAGTGCTCCGGAAGGCGAAGAAAGCGACCTGACCACTCTCGATCTGTCCAGCACGGACGAGACGATGATCAATGACGTTGCCGCGGCCAACCCGCACACCATCGTCGTGATCAACAGCGGTTCACCGGTGGTCATGCCGTGGCTGAACAACGTGGCGGGCGTGTTCGAGAACTGGTACGGCGGCGGGGAGACCGGCGCGGCGACGGCCGCGTTGATCTTCGGCACCGTCAACCCCTCGGGCAAGCTGCCGGTCACCTTCCCGGCGAGCCTGAGCCAGGTCCCTGCGCAGACCACCGCGCAGTGGCCGGGCACCCCGACCGGACCGATCTACAGCGAGGGCGTGAACATCGGCTACCGCTGGTACCAGTCCCAGAACATCACGCCCGCGTTCCCGTTCGGCTTCGGCCTGTCCTACACGAAGTTCGCCTTCTCGAACCTCAACGTCGGCGGCTTCAACGCCGACGGCAAGGCCACGGTCACCGCGACGGTCACCAACACCGGCTCGGTCGCCGGCGCGGACGTCGCGCAGCTCTACGTCGGTGACCCGGCCAGCAGCCAGGACCCGCCCAAGCAGCTCAGGGGTTTCCAGCGGGTCATGCTGAATCCAGGGCAGAGCACGACGGTCTCCTTCCCGGTGACCGTGCATGACCTGGCCTCGTGGTCGCCGTCGGCGAACGCCTGGCAGGCGCAGGCCGGGACGTACTCGATCGCGGTCGGCGACTCCTCCGCGAGCCGGCCGCTGACCGGATCGACCAGCCTGGCCCAAACCCTGACCGGCCAGGTCGCGGCCGGTGCCTCGGGTGCGGGTGTCTCCCTGACCAACACGGCGGTGAGCGGGAACGTCGGTGCGAACTCGGGTGTGCCGGGCGCGGAGACGGTCGGCGTTGTCAACCCGTTCGGCTACAGCACCCCGAAGGGCGCGGCGGCTTCGTTGACCATCCAGGGCATCGACTCCGACACGTCGCAGAACCTCACGTTCACCGCGAGCGGGCTACCGCCTGGCATCACGATCGCGCCCAACGGGGCGATGTCCGGTTCGAGTAGCACGCTCGGCACCTACACGGTGACCGTGACCGCGACCGACCCGAAGGGAGTTTCGGGCACGGCCACCTTCGTGTGGTCCGTCGTGCAGTGACCTGATGATCACGGTGCCCCGCCGGTCGGGGCACCGTGATCATCGGTTCTCGGAACATTCCGCGCGCACGAGCGGTTGCCGCTGACATGAGCACACTCGTAGACCGCACGATCACGGCCCTGCGCACCGAACACGACACCCTCGCGGCGCTGCTCGCGAACCTCGACGACGGCGGTCTGACCGCGCCAAGCGGCGCTGGCGACTGGACGATCGCCCAAGTGTTCTCCCACCTCGGCAGCGGCGCCGAGATCGGCAGGGCGCCGATCGCCCGAGCCGCAGGCGAAACCGTGGAAGCCGAGGACAACCAGACGATCTGGGCGCGGTGGGACAAGACCGACCCGGCCGGCCAGGCTGCGGGCTTCCTCGATCACAACACCCGATGGCTCGACACCGTCGAGGCACTCACCGCCGAGCAGCGGTCCTCGCTGCTCGTCGACCTCGGGTTCCTGCCCGAGCCGGTACCGCTGGCGACCGCGCTCGGTATGCGCCTCAGCGAGGTCGCCAACCACGCCTGGGACGTCCGAGTCGCCCTCGACAAGGACGCCGAAGTGGATCCCGAGTCGGCGGCGGTACTCGTCGAGCAGTTCAGCGGGCCGGTCGGTTTCATGGTGGGCTTCATCGCCAAGCCTGCCGAGCTGTCCAAGCCGGCATCGGTCGCGGTGCCGGGCGCGGGCCTGGTGATCGAGGACGCGGTGACCCTGGTCGATCAGATCGAGTCGCCGTCGGCGACGTTCCGTGGTTCGCCGGGGGCGTTCGTCCGGCTGCTCACCGGTCGCCTCAAGCCCCCGCACGCCAACGGCGTCACCGTCGAGGGCAACGTCACGCTCGACGACCTGCGCCGGGTGTTCCCGGGTTTCTGACCGTCACGGCGGCGAGCGCGACGAGCACGGGCAGCAGGAGCAAACCGATCCGCAGCCCGTTCACCTGGGCGAGAGCACCGGCCAGCAGCGGCCCGGTGATCTCACCGAGGCCCGCGACGGTGAGGATCTGCCCGAGCGCTTTGTCGGCCGTGCGACGGCTCGCGGTGACGTGCAAGGTGGAGGCGAGCGGGAACGTGCCGCCGATGCCGATGCCCGTCACCGCGAGCCCGAGCGCGGCTACGGTGACGTTGCCCGCCGCGAGCAGGATGGGCGTGCCGGCCAGCGCGGCTGCGAGCGCGAGCCGCAGCACCATGGCCAGCGGGAGCCGGCGCGCGAGCCTGCTGGCCAGCACGCGGCCGACCAGATTGGCCGCGTAGAGCGCGCTGACCAGCGCGACCGACGTGTCCTGGGCCACGCCGACATCGTCATGCAGGTAGGTCGCGGCCCAGAAGCTCAGCGTGAATTCCAGCGCGCAGACGGCGAAGATCGTGGTGAGCGTGCGACGCGGCGCGGGTTGGTGCGCGTCGCCCTCGGCCCGCGCGGGTGGCGCTGGCGCCGCGTCCGGCATCCGGGTCACGCCCACCGCGACGGCGGCCGCGAGCACCGCGAGCAGGACGATCACCAACGAGAACCGCCAACTGACCGACGCCGCGGCACACGCGCTGATCATCGCCGGGGTAAGGATTCCGGCGAGGCTGACCGCGATCTCGCCCTCGGTCATCGCGACGGCCCGGTGCGCGTGATGCAGGTCCGAAACCAGCGCCCACATCCGGATCAGGGCTGTCGTGGCGAACGCGCTCACCAGGAACGCGGCCACCAGCGTCAACGGGAACACCCGACCGTAGCCGAGCAGCAGGCCGGCGACGGCGGCGCCGACGAGGCCGACGGTGATGGTGCGTCGCCTCGGCATCTCCACCCGACTCGCCAGGATGCCCGCGCTCATGCCGCCGATCGCGAACGCGACCTGGTGCAGCGCACCGGCCACGTAGGAGATGTGCTCGGCCTGGCGCAGGTAGGGCAAGATCGGGCCGAGTACCGCGTTGAGAATGCCGAAGGCGAACAGCGCGGCAAACGCCACCCACGTCGCGCTGTCGCGCCGGTAGGGCACCTCCGCCAGCTGCCGGGTCACGAGGACACCGCCATGGTGCGACTTGCCCAGCGCGCCAGCAGCTCCGCGTCCAGGACGCGATCGAAAACCGACAGCCCGGCACCGATCAACGGTGCGTCCTCGCCCGCACGCGCGTCGAGGATGCGCGGCGGTTGATCGCGGTGCACGGTCATCAGACCGTCGCGCAGCGCACCATCGAAGCTCGGCGCAGCGCGCAGATCGGGGGCGAGTCCGCCGAGCGTGACCACGTCCGGATCAAGCGCGTTGACCAGACCGGCGACCCCACGTCCCAGGTTCGCCGCGAGCTCCGCCCTGAGGCCCTCCGGCGCGGCCTCGGTGAACAAGCGGTGCAGCCACGCACGCGGATCGCGCGGCACTCGCACCCCGACCCGCTCGGCCAGCACCTCGGCGTCGAACGCGACCGTCCAACAGCCCAGCGCGCCGCACGGACAACGCTCACCAGGAGCACCGAATGGCAGATGACCGAACTCGCCGTGCAGCCCCCGCGCGCTCGGCACCGGACGACCGTCCACAACGAACGCTCCACCGACCCCGATCTCGACGACCACATGCAGCAGAGTCCGCGCCGAGTGCAACCGCGCCTCGGCCACCGCGGCCATGGTCGCGTCGTTCCCGGCGACCATCGGGAGGTCCGGCGCGAGTCCGGACAGATCCACGTCGCGCCAGCCGAGCATGCTCGCGTGCACGAGCCGGTCGTCGGCGGTCGAACCGGGCACTGCGACGCCGACACCGACCAACCGATCCCCGACCGATTCGCCCGCCGCCCGGATCCTGGCACTCAATCGGTTGATGAGCGGCTCGGGCGGCTCGTCGTCGTGCTGCCCCGTGGCGACAAGCTCGACCGTGCCGTCGACGCCGCAGGTGCCAAGGCGCCAGTCGCCGTGCCGCAGGTCGAGCACGACGGCGATCGGTCCCGCGGAGTGCGCGTGCACGGTGGTCGTCGGCCGCCCTGGTCGGTTGGCGGCGACGGGGCGTTCGGAGATCAACGCGGCCCGCGCGAGCCGTTTGACGAGATCCGACGTCGGCCCGCTCTCCAGGCCGAGCCTGCGGCCCAGTTCCGTGCGCGTGAGCAGTTCCTCCTTGCGAAGGACGGCGAGCGCGTCGGCGGCCGAGCGCCAATGCCTTGACTGTGTCGGGGTCACGCTTCCACATATACTCGCTCAGCGATTATATTGCGCTATACACGCCGTGTATACATCGAGCGTATAGTGGCTGGCATGTCCATCGATCACGCCGGAACGGCTACGGCACCGCGAACGCCAGCCGGTCGCAACACCTGGCCGCGCGACTTCGCACTGGGGATCCGGCTGGCCGTCGGGGGCGGCCGGACCTCCTGGGCCCGCCTGATCCTCGGCACGATCGGCACCGGGCTGGCCGTCGCGGTCCTACTGCTCGCCGCCTCCGTCGGCCACATCATGACCGACCAGAGCGCCCGCACCTCCGCAGGTCAGCCGAACGACACCGTCATCAGCGGGGTGAACCCCACCCAACTGCTCCACGACGACATGTCGTTCCAAGGCACCCCCATCACCGGCGCGTACCTGCACGGCACCGGCGCGAACTCGCCGATCCCGCCCGGCCTGACCAGCCTGCCCGGACCGAACCAGATCGCGATGTCGCCCGCGCTGATCGACCTGATCAACACCAACCCCGCTCTACGGGGCCGGTTTCCGCAGCAGACCGTCGCCACCATCAGCGAAGCAGGACTCACCGGCCCAGCAGACCTGATCTTCTACGCCGGCACCGGACCGATCCCCGCGATCACACCCGGCCTGTCCAGCACCGAGAACGTCTACGCATTCGGTGCCACCACGCCACTCGCTCCCACCGACCCGACGCTGCTGCTCGTCGCCGTCATCGGCGCGGTCGCCCTGCTCATCCCTTTGTTCATCTTCGTCTCGGTCAGCAGCCGAATCGCCGGCGCGCAACGAGATCGACGCCTGGCCGCGCTACGACTGGTCGGCGCCGGCAACTGGCAGGTCCGTCGAATCGCCGCGGCCGAATCACTGGTCAGCGCCGCGACCGGACTCGTCCTGGGCGCACTGGCATTCCTCGGCCTCCGCCAACTGGCACCCCAGGTCGACGTGCTCGGCTGGAGCGCCTTCACCAACGACGTGATCCCCTCGCCACTGCTCGTCGCCTTGATCGTCCTGTGCGTACCCGCACTCACCGTCGCCACCGTCCTGTTCGCCATGCGCCGCACCATCATCGAACCCCTCGGCGTGCTACGCGACGGCAAACCCATCCGGCGACGGCTGTGGTGGCGGCTGGTCCCGATCGCGCTCGGCATCGGTCTGCTGATCGCCGCCAAGCCCATCGGCGACCCCAGTTCCACCGTGGGAATCACGATCATCGCGAGCGGCGCGTCCCTGCTGCTGCTCGGCGTACCGGCCATCCTGCCGTGGCTGCTTGAACGCGTCGTCGGACGCGTCCAGGGCGGCGCCCCGTCCTGGCAGCTGGCGATCCGTCGCCTCCAACTGGACAGCGGCACCCCCGCCCGTGTCGTTGCCGGCGTCGCTGTCGTGCTCGCCAGTTCGATCGCGTTGCAACTCATGCTGCTCTCGACCGCCAGCCAATACTCCGTGCCGAACTCGGCCCAGTCCAACAACAACGACTGGGTGAGCGTCTACACCACCCCATCCGCCGCCGACCAGGTCGCCGCCGAACTGACGAAAGTGCCTGCGGCCAAACAGGTCGGCATCGTCGAAACCGTCTCCGCGATCAACCACGACATCAGCATCGCCTCCTGCCAGACCATCCAACGCAGCCTGGACGTGCCCAACTGCATCGACGGCGACGGGTTCCTCGTTCATTCCGGCGGAGCTGCGGCACCGATCAAACCCGGCGACGTGCTCAACCTGATCGCCGCACACGACCTCGGCAAGAACCCGAAGTCGCTGGGCACCTACACCGTGCCCGGCAACCTCACTCCCGCCACCCAGCACAACACCAGCGGGCCCTACTTCGGCGACATCGCACTCACCCCCGGCGCCGCGGCCACTCTGAACCTGCCAGCGGACCGGGAAACCGCGGCCTGGGTGCTGGTTGACCCGAACCAACCCGACGCCACCGACCAGATCGCCGACGGCGTCGGCAACCTGAACTGGCAGGTCTTCGTCTCGCTCAGCAACAGCGACGAGGTCACCGCGAATCAGAAGACGTTCGCGACCATCCGCACCCTCCTCGACGGCGGCTCATTGTTCACGCTGCTGCTGGCCGGCGTCAGCATGCTCGTCCTCGCCCTGGAACAGGTCCGCGAACGCCGTCGCCCCCTCGCCGTGCTCGCCGCCGCGGGCGTACCGAGGTCCGTCCTGGCCAGGTCACTGCTGTGGCAAACGGCCGTGCCGGTCGTGCTCGCGGTCGTCGTCGCGATCTGTGGCGGCATCGGCCTCTCCGCCCTGGTGATC
>DASYBO010000129.1:0-3363 GCA_036500685.1 Pseudonocardiaceae bacterium
GCCGGCCTTGATCACGGCCTGGTTGATCGCCCTGACCTGGGCCATGTCCATCTTCGGGACCCTTCGGTCGTAGGTCCACAGCCCGTTGATCTCGCCCTCGACGTCGGTGAGCTGCGTGTACACGCCACCGGACAGGTTGCAGGCGGCGAGGCCCTTCAGCGCGGTCTGCGTCTGCACGAACTTGCTCGTCAGCTCCGCGCTGGTCGATGCCCCCGCGTAGTTGATGAACCCGGAATTCCAGCTGTCCTGGGGAACCGAGAATCCCCAGCCGCCGTGTTCGCCGTCGATCGCCACACGCCCGTGCGCCGGATCGGGTTGCGGCGTCGCCGGCCCGGTGTAGGTGTGCCAGTCGATGACGTTGCCGGCGCCGGTGTCGGTGTTGACGCTGCCGCAGCAGTTGAACCCGGACTCGGCATCGACCAGCCGGCTGGGATCGTCTGCCGCCACCTGGGCCGCCGCGAGCTTGACCTCGCTGACTGCGTTGGCCTGGTTGGTGCGATCCATGCCCCAGCCCTCGTTGTACGGCTCCCACGAGATGATCGACGTGGTCCCCTTGAGGTCCTCGACCATCTGGTGCAACTCGCCCCGGAACGCCGCATCGTCTGCCGCGGTCGGGCTGTAGCCGTCGTTCATGGACGGCATGTCCTGCAGGACGAGCATGCCGAGCTGGTCGGCGTGGTAGTACCAGCGGGCCGGCTCGACCTTGATGTGCTTACGGATCGCGTTGAAGCCCATCGCCTTTGTCTCGGCGATGTCCCACCTGAGCGCGACGTCGGTCGGCGCGGTGTAGATGCCGTCCGGCCAGAAGCCCTGGTCGAGCGTCGCGTTCACGAACGTCGGCTTGCCGTTGAGCATGATCTTCGGCACGCCGTTCACCATGGCGGTGCTGACCGTACGCTCGCCGAAGTAGGAGCCGACGGTGTCCGGCATGCCGCCGCCCTGCAACGTGACCGTTGCTCGGTACAGGAACGGATCGTCCGGGCTCCACAGGTGAGCGTTCGGCAGCGGGATGTCGAACGGCTGGTTGGCGGTGCCCTGCCCCTCGGCGACGACCTTGCCGTCGGCCTTGACGACCACGCTGACTGGGCCGGACTGCGAGGTCGAGCTGTTGACCAGCGCGGTGACCGAGGCTCCGGTCGTGCTCGGGGCGTTGGGCAGCTTCGGCGTGAACGTGACCTGGTCGATCCGCTTGGCCGGTGCCGGTTCGAGCCACACCGTCTGCCAGATCCCGCTGGATGCGGTGTAGAAGATTCCGGACGGATCGAGCCGCTGCTTACCCTGCGTCTGCTGGGGCCCATCGGTGTTGGCGACGCCGACGACTATCTCCTGGGGGCCGGTGCCGCGCAGCGCATCGGTGATGTCGGCGCTGAACGGCAGGTAGCCGCCGGTGTGCGTCGCGACCTGCTTCCCGTTGACCCACACCGTCGCTTGGTAGTTGACGGCTCCGAAGTTGAGGATCACCCGCTGGCCGCTGACCCACTGCTGCGGGACTGTGAACGTGCGCCGGTAGAAGGAGTAGTCGTAGTGCTTCTGCACCTTCGACAGCGCCGACTCCATCGGGTACGGAACGACGATCGAGCTGTCGAACTTCGTGCCCGGTGGCGGTGGCGCCTGCAACGCGTCGGCGGAGGCGACGCCCTCGAAGTCCCATATGCCGTTGAGGGACTGCCAGGCCGGCCGCGTCATCTGCGGCCGGGGGTAGTTCGGCAGCGGGTTGTGCGGGTTGACGTTCTTCGCCCATTGCGTCACGAGATTCACCGTGGACGAGTTCTGCGCCGATGCGTAGAAGGTCGGCACGGGCGAACCGTCGGCGTACGTGGCGCCGCCGTTGCCGTCGTACCCGGCGGTCAACGTCGGCCACGTCCGGTAGACCGTGCCGTTAAGCGTGACGACGAGCGTCGACGGGTCACTTCGGTCGATCGCGGCGGACCTGACCGGGAAACCGAGCGACAGGTGCGAGGTCGCTCCGGCAGGCCACGACCCCAGCGGCTTGGCGAAGGTCAACCTCGCGGTCGTACCGTCGGCGGACACGGCCGCCTTTGTCACCGTCGGCACGTACCCGTCGGGCAGGGTGAACGCCGAGTCCGGGATGCGAGTCAGCTGCTGTTGGCCGGGCGGGGCCCAGGTCAGGTGCGCAAACGCGCCGCCGTTGCCCTGGAAGTACTCGGCCTTGATGGTGTGCCGTCCGGCAGTCAGCTGTGCGGAACCAGGAACGTTGACGTTCCAGTCGTTGATCCAGTGATCGATCACCGCATTGCCGTCGATGTAGAGCCGGAAGCCGTTGTCGCCGTACCAATTGAAGCGGTAGGTGCCAGCCGTCGGGACGTCGATGTTCCCGGTCCACCGGATCGCGGCGTTGTCCGATGATCCGGTGAGCATGCTCAGCCGGCCGGTCAGGTCGTCGAAGTAGATGTTCGGATCGACAATCGTGTTCTTGTACGTGCCGAACGTCCAGTCGGTCGCGCCCGTCCCGCCACCGCTGGCGGTGTAGTAGTCGCCGCGCAGGCCGGCCCGGTCGGAGCTCTGTGAGGCCGATGCCGCGTGGGCGGGTGCCGCGTGGACGGAATACACGGTGAGGAACGATGCGACGAGCGCGAGGATCGCGACGATGACGCTCGGTCCGTGCGATCGTCGCCGGACAGCGGTGGGCTGGGGCATTACGACTCCTTAGCTCCCCGACGTGCCAGGTAGTTCCCTGACGTGTCAGATCGGTGCGGCGGTGCACCGTCGTGCCTGTAAGGAGTCAAGCGTCGGCAGATCGATAATGTCAATATCCAAGCGAAACTGATCGAAGACTGGCCCTGTTCCGATCGATATCGATCAGAACCATCCGGACGCGCTCCATGATGGCGGAGTGATGTAGGTCAGAAACCACCGGCACCGTTGGGTGTGCCCAGCCCGGTTGGCCCGTCGTAGCCCTTTACCCCGGTGCATAGGTAGCCGCCGCCGCAGAAGCCGTTCGAACCGCCGACCACGTCGAACAGCGCCGACGGATGGGCGTAGGAGTAGCCGGGGCCGTACGTCGCCGCGTTGCCCGCCAGCCCGATCACGCCCGCGATGAACGGTGCCGACGCGCTCGTCCCGCCCACCACGAGCCACCCGGGCGGGATGCCGTACGGGTTCGGCGTCGTGTCGTACACGGCGAGCCCGGTGCTCGGATCGGCGTCGGCGGAGACGTCCGCGATCGTGCGCATGCGGCAATCCGGGCCCCTTTTCTGGTAAGCGGGCCTGGCGACGTACGCCGAGCAGCCGCTGCCCGATCCAGACCACGCCTGTTCGGTCCAGCCGCGCGGGCTGGCTGCAGGCTCGAGGCTGGTGCCGCCGACCGCAAGAACGCCGGGCGCCACCGCCGGGAACTGCGCC
>DASYBO010000130.1:0-4902 GCA_036500685.1 Pseudonocardiaceae bacterium
CGACTGGAACGTGTTCAGCCGAGGCTGGGCGGACCTCGCCAACCACACATCGCTGGCCAGCAAGGCACCGCTGGTGCCCGGCAGGCCCTACACCATCACGTTCCCGTTGGACACCACCGATCACGTGGTCCCGGCGGGCCATCAGTTGGCCTTGATCATCGGTGGCACCGACGGCGCGGCCATCCTGCCGCCCGCCGATCCGCCCGCGCTCACCGTCGATCTGAACGCGACGGTGCTCCGGCTGCCGCTGGTGAAACCGTGACACGGCAACCGGAGCACCAGCGTGCTCACGCGACGCTGTGCGGCGCCACCCGTCTGCCGGGCTCGCGCCGCGCCGGCACGAGCGCGGCGATGGAGCCGATCTTGGCGCGCAGCTTCTCCGTTGCCGGGTCGCCGAGTTCGGCGAAGATGGCCAGCGCCTGTAGCCACGCCTGGCCCGCGCTGTCCGGCTCGTCGCGGTCCCGGTGGGCGTTGCCGATCAGTTCGTAGCACAGCGCCTCGTTGCGCCGGTCGCCGAGTTGCCGCAGGATCCGCAGCGACCGCTCGTACCAGCGCATCGCCAATCGCAAGCTCGACCGGTCGGCATACACCTCCCCCACCGCCTGCGCGGCAACGGCGACCGTGCGGTCGTCGCTGGCCGCGAAGGCCAGTGGCAGGGCCGCGCGCAACGCGTCGAGCGCCTCGTCGAGCCGCCCGCACTGGCGGTACGCCTGGGCCAGGTTGGTCAGCACCTGGCCCCGGAACGCGTCGTGGCCACGGTCCTCGTCGAGCAGGTCGAGGGATTCTCGATAGCTGCTCGCCGCGAGCTCGGCGTGTCCCCGGTTGGCGTGCAGCGTCCCGAGGTTGTTGACGACGCGCGCGACCGACGTGGTCTCGCCCAGCCCACGCAGGGTGCGCAGGGCTCTCTCGAACTTCTCGACCGCGTCGTCCCAGCGCCCGGTCTCGTTGTAGGCGGGAGCCAGATTGGCGAGCATTCTGGCCTCCGCCCGTGCGTCACCGAGCTTCGCCGCGACCTCGGCGCCGATCTCGTGCGTCGCGATCCACTCGGTCCACGCACTGCGCAGGCTGAAATAGCCCCACAGCACCAAGGCCAGCTGATACGCGGTCTCCGCATGATCGCCGTCGGCCGCGGCGCGGACCATCGGGATCACGTTGACCCGCTCCCGGTCGCACCACCGCAACGCGGCGTCGCGATCCGGGAAGCTGGCCACCGTCACGCCGGGCTCCGGTGCACCCGGTCGAACGGTCGGATGCCGCGCACCGAGCTGCGCCGCGGCCGATGTCGCGCTGTGCAGGTACCAGGAAACCAGCCTGCGCACCGCGCCCGCCCGTTCCGGTTCGGACACCGCAGTCCTCGACTTGTCCGCCGCGTAGTGCCAGAGCAGGTCGTGGAAGGTGTACCGGTCGTCCCAACGCAGTTCGAGCAGATGTGCCGAGACCAGTTCGGTCAGGCACTTGCGGGCCGACACCGGTCCGTCGCCGGCGAGCGCGGCGACCGCGTCCGGCGAGTAGTCCCGGCAGCCGACCGAACCGAGCAGGCTGAACACCCGCTTGGTCGGTTCGGACAGCGTGGCGAACGAAATGTCGAACGCGGCGGACACAGCAGTCGCCGAGTTCGGTCCGATCGCGAGCGTGGCAAGGAGATCGGCCCGCAGCCGGTGCACCATCAACCGCACGGTGAGGGCCTTGTTCGCGACCAGGTGCGCGGCCGCGATCCGCAACGCCAATGGCAGACCGGCACACAGGTCGATCAGCTCGTTGGTCGCGGTGATGTCCTGCCGCAGCCGGACATCGTCGAGCAGCGACGCGAGCAGCGCCATGGCGCAGCCGTGATCGAGCACGTCGAGTTCGATCACGCTGACCGCGTTCGACGCGACGAGGCCGCCCATCTGGTCGCGGCTGGTCACCACCGTCAGACAGCCCGGTGAGCTGGGCAGCAGCGCGCGCACGTGTTCCGGGTCGCGCGCGTTGTCCAGGATGACCAGCACCCGTCGGCCGGCCAGCCAGCTCCGGTAGGCGCTGGCCGCCTCGTCGGGTTCGTGCGGCAGTTCGCCTGCCGGCATGCCCAGGCCGCGCAGCAGCCTGCCCAGCACGTCGACGGGCGAGATCGCGACCCCGTCCTCGGCGTAGCCGCGCAGGTCGACGTAGAGCTGACCGTCCGGGAACTGCTCGGTGCAGCGATGCGCCCAGTGCGTGACGAGCGCGGTCTTGCCGACGCCGGCCTGGCCGACGACCACCGCGGTCTTGGCCCGCACCGCGCTGTCCCGTGCCAGCGTGTCCAGTTGCCGGTACGGCTCGTCGCGGCCGATGAACACCTCGACGTCCGGCAATGACTGACGCGGCACGACGGGCGCGACGGATGCCGTCGGCATTGCGGTGCCGACGGTATCCACGTCGCTCTCCAATACCTGCCGGTGAACAGCCCGAAGTTCGGCGCCTGGTTCGACGCCGAGTTCGGTCACCAGCCGCTGCCGCATCCGCGCGTATTCGGCGAGTGCGTCGGCCTGCCGGCCACATCGCCACAATGCGAGCATCAGCAGCACGGTAAGTCGTTCCCGCAACGGTTGTTCCGCGGTGAGCCGGGCGAGTCTGCTCACCAGTTCGCGGCTTTCGCCAAGGCGCAGCCCGACCTCGATCTCCTGCTCGATGGCGAGCAGGCGTTCCTCCTCAAGGGCCGGGCATACCTGGCTCTGGATCATCGGCGTGGTCACGTCGGACAGCGCGCGACCACGCCACATTCCTACCGCGGCACCGAGAAGTCGGCGCGCGTCCTCGTCGCCTGCCGTTCCGGCCTGCTCCACCAAGCGGCGGAACCGGAAAAGGTCGACCCATTCTTCTGGTGCGTAAAGGGCGTAGCCCGGCCGACAGAACTCGATGCGCACACGCGGACAGTCGGCGAGCGCGCGACGCAGTTGCGAGATGTGCACCTGAATTGCCGCATGCGCTGTCAGTGGCGGATTGTCTCCCCAGACCGCCTCTACCAGCCGCTCGGTCGATACCACTTGATTGAGTTCCAAGGCCAGCATGGCCAATACCGCTCGTGGGTGTGGGCCTCCGATCTTCAGTGTCCGCCCAAATGTCGTGACGTTGATTTGCCCCAGTATGCCGAACCAGACAGGCTCGGCGGACCCCAGTTCCGTCGACATGCCATATCCCTCGGTTTTCGCGCCAGCGCCAAACCGGTCGCCCGGAGGTAACCTCCCCATTCGTCCACTGGCCGCGTTGCGCAGGTACAGACTCGCAGCCCGCATACGACCGGGCAAGAACCGATCGGGGGATCGGGCATTGGGGTCGACAGGCTCAAAGCCGGTACCGAGGGCATATTGCTCGTGCCTTTTGTCCGTTTGATCGGACTTCGCGGTCGCCCGATCGTGGTAATCCCTGTTCGTGAAGGCGTTTCGGATCAGTCGATCGGCACGCTGATCCCGCCGGCCGGGTCGTTGCCCGCCACGGTAACCCCAGGTGGGGCCGACGCGACGGCGGTCGCCACCGAGACCGTCGTGCCGGCAACGGTCAGCCCCAGAATCACCGCAAGCGAAGCCACCCCAGCGGCCACACCCGACCACCTGGCCCGATGAGCCTGACGGTTGATATTCACAGTGGTTTCATCCTCTCCATGAGGCGACGGCCCTTGTACTTCAGGCCGGTCGAATCATGGCGGGTATGTCCAAGGATCTGCCAAAAAATCACCAAAGGCCACCGGCCGACCACGTTCCGGGGCGGAATGCAATCGTGTGCGGGCCGAGTCCGCTTGTTATTTGCAAGCCTGACGTGTTGGCGACTTCGACCAGGCTGGAAGCCTTTGCGTCGCAATGGAATCGGCGCTGCCCATCACGTCGACGCCGGCTCCTGGGCGGGCGACCAGTCCACGTCGATCGGATCGAGCTTGTCGAACTCGGCGGCGGACAGCTTTCGCGCTTCGGCGAAAACCGCCTCCTGCCGCGCCTTGATCCGCTTGTCCACCAGCGAACTCAGCTCGAAGGCCAGCCGCCCGGTCTGCCGCACCGTCGTCTCGTCCACCCTCGGCCGGGGAATCGACGTGACCACGATGCCCACCGGCACACCCTGCGCCGACTGCGAGACGCCGACGAAGTACTCCTCGCGAGGATTGGCGACCCCGTCGACGTGGAAGTCGCGCAGCCTGCCGAGCATCTGGTGCCACTGCACCACCTCGCCCTTGACCCCGGTCTCGGACAGGTCGGTCACCGACAACTGGACCCGACTCTCCCGCGACCGGAAGCACCGCGCATAGGTGGACAGCGTCGCGATCCACAGCGACTCGACCATGACCCCGTCGTGCTGCTCGCCCCGCGCCAACTCGCCGAGCAGCCGCTCACAGGCCCCGAGCACGAACCGCAGGTCGTCGAAGATCGCGGTGAGATCGGCCAGCGCGAGCGCCTCCGGCCCACGCAACTGCCGCGTGGTCGGCGGCTGTTGCGCACCATCCGGCTGCTGCGACATGAGCGACCACCCTTCACGAGACCAGGACATCAACTGCAAGCAGATCCCATCGGCGGCCGTCCCCACGTCTTACTTTGAGACATCCGCCGCCGATACACAAAGACTCTTGTGCAATATCTCTTGTACATACACACTGGCGACATGAGCGAGGAGACCCGCCGGATCACCGACTCGAAGGTGCTGGCCGCGATGGCGCATCCACTGCGTCGGCGACTGCTGGACGTGCTCAAGGTGTACGGGCCCGCGACCGTGTCCGCGCTGGCCGAGCACACTGGGCAGGCCGTCGGCAACATCAGCCATCACATGAAGGTCCTGAGCGCGGCCGCACTGGTCGAGCAGGCCTCCGAACTCGCGCACGACCGACGTGAGCGGTGGTGGCGACTGCGCACGGGTTCGCTCAGCTGGTCATGGCAGGACTTCGACAATGATCCGGCGGCATCG
>DASYBO010000131.1:0-21855 GCA_036500685.1 Pseudonocardiaceae bacterium
GGGCACGAGGTCAGCCGGGACATGCGCGACCTGCAGTCCTGGTTCCGACAGGCCATCGACGCCGCCGACCGCACCACCCTCGGCGACGCGCCCCGCCAGGTCGACGCCGCGTTGCAGTTGGCGTCAGGGCGGATCTCGGCGACCTTGGCCCAGCGGCTGGGCCGGGTCGCGGACACCGTGCTCACCGAGTTGTTCTCGG
Organism: Pseudonocardiaceae bacterium; assembly: GCA_036500685.1. Lineage (GTDB taxonomy): Bacteria > Actinomycetota > Actinomycetes > Mycobacteriales > Pseudonocardiaceae > CAJCJE01. Next base: position 200 of record DASYBO010000131.1, read on the forward strand.
CCGAGGAATTGGCCGTGCTGCGCGCGCATTTTGTCCGAAGTGGTCCGCCGGTGGTGCTGCGCGCGCCCGAGCGACGCGCGCCTAGCGCGGATGACAAGCTGCTGGTGTTCATGGGCATCACCGGCGGGTTCGGCGCGGCGCGGGTGGCCGCACTGCCGCTGGGCTTCATCGGCGTTGCCGCGCTCAACCCGTTCGTGCTGCCCGCGACCATCGTGATCGGCCTCGGCGCGGGCTGGTGGCTGGCGCGGACCCGCAAGTACGCGGCCGAGAAGCAGCAGATGAAGCAGTGGCTCACCGAGGCGATCGCCGATGCCCGCGCCACCCTGGACCAGTTGGTGTCCGAACAGCTGATCGAGGCCGAGGCGGCCCTGTCGCTGGCGCTGGACGAGGCGCTTGGCAAACGGATCGACTCGATCGAGACCGAGCTGCGCGAGCTGGACCGCACCATGAAACTGCAGGCAGGCGAGCGGGCCAGGGAACTGGCCAAGGCGAACGCGGCGCTGGCCGAGGTCCACTCCGGTCAGGCCCGAGCCGCTGAGCTGCTGGAACAGATCAGGAAGCTGCGCGACCACCGATAGTAGAACTGGTGGTTGGACCAGGGAACCAGATCGGCATACGGTGAGTCTCATAGGCAGACAAGCCCCGCGAACAGATCGGCCGAGGGGGACACGGTGTACATCGACAACGGTGATCCAGGCGACTCTGGTGAGCTGCAGATCGACGTTGACGGTCACGAGTTCACCGAGCAGGAGAACTACTCCTACACGGGGGGCCAGGTCATGGACTCCTACGAGCTGACCGAGGCCAACGGTGATCATCTCGTGTACACCGACGAAGACCATTCCGGCCACGCGGACCTGGTGACCGAGTACAACGAGCAGGGCGACGTGGTGCGCCAGGCGCATTTCGAGTCCGGGCACTGGGTGTCCTCGGGCTCCTCGAACGCACCGCCGACCGGTACGAACCCGAGTACGGCGAGCACGGGCGACGGCGGCGGGACGGGCGCGACGATCATGGTGGACACCCCGACCGGCGAACACAGCGTCGGACCGGCCACGGTGGACACCAACCACGACGGCAAACCGGACACCGCTGTGGTCACCGACGCGAACGGCGACACGATCATGTACACCGACACCAACGGTGACGGCCAGGCCGACGTGGCGACCGAGATCACGCAGCAGGGTCACGTGGTGATCGCCGATCACACCGGCCAGCACGCCTGGACCGACGAGCAGACCGGTCATCTCGACGCGAACGGCCAGTATCACCAGGACGGCGGCGCGGGCGGCGCGTTCGATCCGCAGGTCGGCGGCGGGGCCACCCAGTCCAACGTGGTGGACGCGGCCTCCGATCAGCACTGGTCCGACGTCGAGGACCCCAGTGACTCGGGCAACGTGTTCGGTCGCGGGGTTGTGCGCATCGACGCGGTCACCGGCCAGTGGATCTCGCCCAACTGAGCCCCGTTCTCGGCCAGAACCGCGGGATAAACCTGACAAGTGCGGATGAAACCGAGATCTCATTGAGATCTGGCCCGCATTAGCGACTCACAAGATTTTTTCCGGGTCACTCATCCGGCGCAATCTTTTCGGTGCTGAATCGATTTCCTGATCGTTTTTGTGAGCGAGCCGACAGGTCAGGACTCTGCGCGGTGCGGTCCGGGCGGCTAACCTCGAGTAATCCCATTTCTCGCAGCGCCCGTCTCACCAGCGGGCGTCGCGAAGCCATTTCCAAGGACGACGACGTCCCGTAATTCGGCATGGAGGCTGCCGAATTGCGGGACTACGTCGCGTCCAGTCAGGAGACGACGCGAGATGACCGCAGTGTCAGACACGCAGGCCGCGCCGGAAACCATCCCCGGTCTCGACAACGCCCCGACCAGGCATGCTCGACTGCTGGCCTGGGTGCGCGAGGTCGCCGAACTGACCACCCCCGACGAAGTGGTGTGGGTCGACGGATCCAAGGACGAGTGGAACCGGCTGACCGGCAAGCTGGTGGACGCGGGCACGTTCACCCCGCTTGCCAAGAAGGAGAACTCGTTCTGGGCGGCCTCGGACCCGGACGATGTGGCCAGGGTCGAGGAGCGGACTTTCATTTGTTCCCTCGATGAAGCCGACAGTGGTCCAACCAATAACTGGATGGATCCGGCCGAGATGAAAGGGATCATGACCGGGCTGTACCGCGGCAGCATGCGCGGTCGCACGATGTATGTGATCCCGTTCTGCATGGGTCCGCTCGGTGCCGACAAACCCATGCTCGGCGTGGAGATCACCGATTCCGAATACGTTGTCGTTTCGATGCACGTGATGACCCGCGCCGGTGACAAGGCCCTTGCCAAGTTCGGCACCGACGCCGACTTCGTGCAGTGCCTGCACTCGGTGGGCGCGCCGCTGGAGCCTGGCCAGCAGGACGTGCCGTGGCCGTGCAACACGACCAAGTACATCACGCACTTCCCGGAGGAGCGGGCGATCTGGAGCTACGGCTCCGGCTACGGCGGCAACGCGCTGCTCGGCAAGAAGTGCTACTCGCTGCGGATCGCCTCGGCCATCGCGCGCGACGAGGGCTGGCTGGCCGAGCACATGCTGATCCTCAAGCTGATCTCGCCGCAGGAGAAGGTCTACTACATCGCGGCCGCGTTCCCGTCGGCCTGCGGCAAGACCAACCTGGCGATGCTGGAGCCGACCATCCCCGGCTGGAAGGTGCAGACCCTCGGCGACGACATCGCCTGGATGCGCTTCGGCGAGGACGGCAGGCTCTACGCGGTCAACCCGGAGTACGGCTTCTTCGGTGTGGCCCCCGGCACCGACTACCACACCAACCCGAACGCCATGCGCACCATCGAGAAGGGCAACACGGTCTTCACCAACGTTGCGCTGACCGATGACGGCGACATCTGGTGGGAGGGCATGGGTGAGGCACCGCCTGCCCACCTGACCTCCTGGAAGAAGCAGGACTGGACGCCGGACTCGACCGAGAAGGCGGCCCACCCGAACTCGCGCTACTGCACGCCGATGTCGCAGTGCCCGATCCTGGCGCCGGAGTGGGACGACCCGCAGGGCGTGCCGATCTCCGCGATCTTCTTCGGCGGTCGCCGGGCCAGCACGATTCCGCTTGTCACCGAGTCGCGCGACTGGCAGCACGGCACGTTCATGGGTGCCACCATCTCCAGCGAGACGACGGCCGCGGCCAAGGGCAAGGTCGGCGTCGTGCGCCGCGACCCGATGGCGATGCTGCCCTTCATCGGCTACCACGTCGGCGACTACATCCAGCACTGGATCGACATGGGCAAGCGCGCCGACGCGACCAAGCTGCCCAAGATCTTCTACGTGAACTGGTTCCGTCGCGCCGAGGACAAGCACTTCCTGTGGCCCGGATTCGGCGAGAACTCGCGCGTGCTGAAGTGGGCGATCGAGCGGATCGAGGGCACTGCGGGCGCGCAGGAGACACCGATCGGCTACGTCCCGACCGTGGCCGACCTGGACACGGACGGCCTCACCGAGAACCCGGCCGACTTCGCCGAGGCGCTGCGGGTCGACGCCGACGAATGGCGGGCCGAACTGCCGCTGATCGAGGAATGGTTCGACAAGATCGGCGACAAGGTGCCCAGCTCGCTGCGCGATGAGCTGTCCGCCCTGCGCGAGCGCCTGGCCTGATCTCCCGCGATACCCCGAAGGGCTCCGACAACGGCGTCGGGGCCCTTCGTCTTGTCCACAACTTGTGGACAGACTTGTGCACACCTGTGGACAACTAGGTGGCGAGCACGACAGAGGTGGTTGCCGTACGTGTCGAATGCGGATCACTCGCGAACGTTCTCGTTGTCACCGCAATGGTGTTGGCCGGCAACGTAGAGCTCCAGCCGGTCGCAGTTCGTGGCGATCACCGGCCGAACCCGCAGTGTCCACTTAGGACTGACGGAAACCGTGCCCGGCTTGGGCACCCGGAGGTACCAGCGCCATCCAGCGTCGTCAACGACGGTCACGATCCGGTCTTGTCCACAGGTTTGTCCACATGCCGCAGGTGGGAAATCAGTTGTCGCGTGCATCAATGAACCCCCACCATTGCTGGCACGTCCTACGAACAGGGCGGGACAACCGCCGAACGGACGAAAAAGGATGAAGGAGGTGCGCCGTGGTCGCCGCAGGTCTTGCCATGTTGGTACTGGCCGTGGCCGCCGTCGTGATGATTCTGGTGTTCCCTGGCAAGGACCGCCCCGGAACTGATCACGATTCGGACACCGCATACCAGTAGCTCGCCCGTTACCGGATGACTCGGACCTCACAGCGGTTTAGCATCGCCCGACGTGGCGCTATGCCCCTGCCGCCGAGAAGCTTGCGAGGGTCAACGATGTCATCCTCCCCGCCCGACTCGCCGCCCGACGAACGGCGATCCGGTCCCCGCTTCAACCCGTGGAACCTGCTGCTGCTCGTGCCGCTGTTGATGCTGATCACGCCGTGGTTCAACAGCGACGGACCTCGGTTCATCGGGTTGCCGTTCTTCTACTGGTACCAGTTCGCGTTCGTCGTCGTGGGCGTCGCCTGCGTGTGGATCGTCTACGCGATGACCAGGAAACCGGCAAACCGGTCCACGTCGGATGATGCGGAGGGCCGGTCGTGACTGGCGCGCAGGTAACCGAACTCGTCGTCTTCCTGATCCTGTTCGGGGTCGTCACCGTGCTCGGCTTCGTCGCGGCGAAGTGGAAGGCCGGGGACAACCTCAACCACCTCGACGAATGGGCGCTGGGTGGTCGGCGCTTCGGCGGCTGGGTCACCTGGTTCCTGGTCGGCGGCGACCTCTACACCGCCTACACGTTCGTGGCCGTGCCCGCGCTGGTGTTCGGTTCCGGCGCGATCGGCTTCTACGCGCTGCCCTACACCGTCGTGCTCTACCCGATCGTGTTCCTGCCTGTACTGCGACTGTGGTCGGTATCCCGCACCAACGGCTACGTCACCCCGGCCGATTTCGTGAAGGGCCGCTACGGTTCGCCGCTGCTCGCCCTGCTGATCGCGATCACCGGAATCGTCGCCACCATGCCCTACATCGCCTTGCAGCTGGCCGGCCTGGAATCGGTGCTGCGCACGATCGGGCTGAACTCCAGCGGATGGCTCGGGCACCTGCCGCTGTTCATCGCGTTCATCATCCTGGCCGTCTACACCTACAACTCCGGCCTTCGTGCGCCCGCGCTGATCGCGTTCGTCAAGGACACCCTGATCTACCTGGTGATCATCGTCGCGGTGATCTACCTGCCGATCCACCTCGGCGGCCTCGGCCACATCTTCGACACGGCCGCGACCACGCTGGCCAAGAAGAACCCGGCCACCGGCAAGCCGGCCGGGTCGATCCTGCTCACCGGCACCAACCAGCTCCAGTACGCCACGCTCGCGCTCGGCTCGGCGCTGGCGCTGTTCCTGTACCCGCACTCGGTGACCGGCGTGCTGGCGTCGAAGAACCGCACCGTGATCAAGAAGAACATGATCGCGCTGCCGGCCTACTCCTTCGTGCTCGGCCTGCTCGCGCTGCTCGGCTACGTCGCGATCACCGCCGGGATCAAGCCGCTTGTCAACGGGGCGACCGGCAAGCCGGACACGAACACCGTGATACCGGAGCTGTTCGCGCACAGCTTCCCGTCCTGGTTCGCCGGCATCGCCTTCGCCGCCATCGGCATCGGCGCGCTGGTTCCGGCCGCGATCATGTCCATCGCCGCGGCCAACCTGTGGACCCGCAACATCTACAAGGCCTACCTGCACAAGGCGGCAACGCCGGCACAGGAGGCCAGGATGTCCAAACTGGCCTCACTGGTGGTCAAGTTCGGCGCGGTGCTGTTCGTGATCGCGATCGACCCGACCTTCTCCATCGACCTTCAGCTCATCGGCGGCGCGCTGATCCTGCAGACGCTGCCATCGGTGGCCATCGCGCTCTACACCCGCTGGCTGCACTCGTGGGCGCTGGTCGCGGGTTGGGTGGTCGGCATCGGCTGGAGCGTCTACCTGCTCTACACGATCCCGGCCGCGACCGGGAAGGGCCACTTCGGCGGGTCCGCGCTGGCGCTGGGCAAGCTGTCCATCTTCGGCTGGCACCCGTTCGGCACCTCGACCACGCAGATCTACGTCGGCGCCGTCGCCCTGATCGCCAACCTGATCGTGGCGATCGTGGTCACGCTGATCCTGCGCGCGGTCAAGGCGCGGGAGGGCGTCGACGAGACCCTCGGCTCGGACTACCAGGCCGAGGAGGGCGACCCGGTCCGCACGCCGGGCGGCGCCCTGGTTGGCTGAGTTTCAGAAGGTGTCGGGATGGGCCGCGGACCAGTCCGCGGCCCATTTCTGTGGGCAGTCGGCGACGAGTTCACCGTCGGAGAGCCACTCGTACAGCTCGCCGTACGAGCGCACCATGGTCGGGTCGATGCGCCGTTGCAGCATGTCCGGGCGCAGCCGCGCCGGGTCGGACACGCCCATCGCGGCCATGATCCGGACCGCACTGGACACAGTGGACGACTGGAACCGATGCACCCGCGCTGACTTGTCGCCAATGTCCAGCGCCCGCGCGCGCAGCGGGTCCTGGGTGGTGACGCCGGTCGGGCAGGTGTTCATGTGGCAGCGCTGGGCCTGGATGCAGCCGAGCGCGAACATCATGGCCCTGGCCGCGTTGGTGTAGTCCGCGCCCTGGATCAGGCGCTTCACGATGTCCGCGCCGGTCGCCACCTTGCCGCTGGCGCCGATCCGGATCTTGTCCCGCAACCCGGTGCCGACCAGCGCGTTGTGCACGGTGATCAGCCCGTCGGTCAACGGCAGGCCGACCTGGTCGGCGAACTCCAACGGTGCCGCGCCGGTGCCGCCCTCCGCGCCGTCGACCACGATGAAGTCCGGGGTGACGCCCTCGGCCAGCATCGCCTTGCACACCGCGAGGAACTGGCTGCGCGAGCCGACGCACAGCTTGAACCCGACCGGTTTGCCCTTGCTCAACTCGCGCAGCCGCGCCACGAACGTGACCAGCTCACGCGGTGAGCTGAACACGCGGTGATACGGCGGCGAGATCACCGTGCGACCGACCGGAACCCCGCGCACCCTGGCGATCTCCGCGTTCACCTTCGGCCCTGGCAGCACACCGCCGATGCCCGGTTTGGCCCCCTGGGACAGTTTGAGCGAAACGCATTTCACCGCGTCCTGCATGGCCTTGTCGGCGAACATGTCGGCGTCGAAACCGCCGCCAACGGTGCGGCAGCCGAAGTAACCGGTGCCGATCTCCCAGATCAGGTCGCCGCCGCCCCGCAGGTGGTAGTCGGACAGCCCGCCCTCACCGGTGTCGTGCGCGAAACCGCCCAGTGCCGCGCCCTTGTTCAACGCGACGATCGCGTTGGGCGAGAGCGCACCGAAGCTCATCGCCGACACGTTGAGCAGGGCCATGTCGTAGGGCTTGGTGCAGTCCGGGCCGCCGACCCGGATCTTCATCACCGCGTCCGGTTCCGGCACCGGTGCCATCGAGTGCACCAGGTATTCCATGCCGACCGCGTTCACGTCGCGTTCGGTGCCGAACGCCTCGTCCGAGTCGGTGCCCTTGGCCCGTTGGTAGACGATGCTGCGCACGTCGCGGTCGTAGGGGCGGCCGTCGGTGTTGCGCTCGACGAAGTACTGCTGAATCTCCGGCCGCAGCGACTCCAGCATGAATCGGGCATGCCCGAGCACCGGGTAGTTGCGCAGGACCGAATGCTGGCGCTGGGTGACGTCGTAGCCTGCGGTGCCGGCTGCGAGCAGCAGCGGCGCGGCCAGAAACCACCACCATGGCGAGGTGAGCCCGGCCAGCAGCACCGTTGCCGCGAGCGCGGCGAGGCCGAGCAGGCCGACGAGCGTGTATCGGATCACGGCTGCAAGCTAACCCGCGCGCGACCGTCGACGACCGCCGACCCGCTTACGGCTCTCTTACAGCACTTTTGCCAGGAAGGACCGGGTGCGTTCGTGCTGCGGGTCGCTGATCACGTCCCTCGGCTTGCCCTGTTCGACGATCATGCCGTCGTCCATGAACACCATCGAGTCGCCGACCTCCCGCGCGAAACCCATCTCGTGCGTGACCACCACCATGGTCATGCCGTCCTCGGCGAGCTGGCGCATCACGGTCAGCACGTCGCCGACCAGTTCCGGGTCCAACGCCGACGTGGGCTCGTCGAACAGCATCAGCTTGGGCCGCATGGCCAGCGCCCGCGCGATCGCCACCCGCTGCTGCTGCCCGCCGGAGAGCTCCCTCGGATAGGCCTTCGCCTTGTCCGCGAGACCGACCTGCTCCAGCAGTTCCACGGCGCGTGCCCGCGCGGTGGCCTTGTTCTCGCCGCGCACGTTCACCGGCGCCTCGATGATGTTGTCCACAGAGGACATGTGCGGGAACAGGTTGAAGCGCTGAAAGACCATGCCGATCTCCTGGCGCTTCGCGGCCACCTCGCGGTCACGCAGCTCGTAGAGCTTGCCGCCCTTCTGCCGGTAGCCGACCAGTTCGCCGTCCACCCACAGCTTGCCGGCGTCGATCTTCTCAAGGTGGTTGATGCAGCGCAGGAAGGTGGACTTGCCCGAACCGGAAGGCCCGATCACGCACATCACCTCGCGCGGCTGCACCGCGAGATTGATGCCCTTGAGCACCTCCAAGCGGCCGAACCGCTTGTGCACGCCCTCGGCGAGCACCATCGGCCGATCGGTCATCGCAGTCGTCGCCGTCATCGTGACTCCGCCCCGTTCCCGCCCGAAGCGATCAGCTTCGACAGCCAGGGCGCCTTGCGTACCCGCAGCGTGCCGCGCGAGTAGCGGCGCTCGATGTAGTACTGGCCGATCGAGAGCACCGAGGTCAGTACCAGATACCAGAGGCTGGCCACCACCAGCAGCGGGATCTGCCGGAAGTTGTTGCCGTAGATGAACTGCGCGACGCCGAACAGGTCGTGGAGGGCCACGATGGTCACCAGCGACGTGGTCTTGAGCATCGAGATGACCTCGTTGCCGGTCGGCGGAATGATGATCCGCATGGCCTGCGGCAACACGATCCGCCGCAGCACATTCAACCGGGTCATGCCCAGCGCCTCGGCCGCTTCGGTCTGACCCGAGTCGACCGACAGGATGCCGGCGCGCACGATCTCCGACATGTACGCGGCCTCGTTGAGCCCAAGGCCCAGCATGGCGCCCACGAACACCGGGATCAGCTGGTTGGCGTCGAAGTAGACGAACGTCGGTCCGAACGGGATACCCAGGCCGGGGTAGCGGTAGAGCAGGCCGATGAAGGACCAGAACACGATCTGCACCAACACCGGAGTGCCTCGGAAGAACCAGGCGTAGAGCCAGGCGATGCCGGACACGATCGGGTTGGTGGACAGCCGCATGATCGCCACGACGATGCCGAGCACGATGCCGATCACCATGGCCAGCAACGTCAGCTCGATGGTGATCAGCAGGCCGCTGAGGATCTGATCGCTGAACAGGTACTGCCCGACCGTGCCCCAGTCCCAGCGCGGGTTGGTGACAAGGCCGTGCACGAACATGGCGGCCAGCAGCAACATGATCACCGCGGCCACCCAGCGGCCCGGATGGCGAACCGGGACCGCGACGATCGCCTCCGGCGCGACCGGTTGCTCCTCCGGTCGCGCCTGTTCGGTCGTGGTCATGTCAGCTCACGGTCGGGTCGAGGTCCGCGGTCTTCACCGCGCCCGAGCTCACACCCCAGTGGGACAGGATCTGTGCGTAGCTGCCGTCGTCCATCAGGTGCTGCACGGCCGCCTGGATGGCGTTCTTCAGCGCGCCGCCGGTCTTGGGGATGGCGATGCCGTAAGGGGCGGTGCTGACGTCGCCGCCGACCTTGGTGAACGCGTCACCGGTCTGCTTGAGTTCGTAGTCGACCACCGGGCTGTCCGCGAGGTACGCGTCGATCCGCCCGGCTTGCAATGCCGAGTTCACATCGGACTGCTTGGGGAAGCCCAGCGCCTTCGGGGCCGCCTTGCCCGCCTGCTGGCACAGCTTCACGATCGAGCCGCCGGTGCTCGCGCTGGAGAGCTGGTCGAGCTGGGTGGTGCCGTTCTCGGCGCCGACCGACTTGCCGCACAGGTCGGTCAGGGTGTTGATGTGCGCCGGGTTGCACTTGGTCACCATCGTCGAGGTGCCCGCGGTGAAGTAGGTGACGAAGTCGACCTGCTGTTCCCGCGGCGCGGTCACGGAGAACGACGACATGCCGAGGTCGTAGCGGCCGGCCTGGATACCGGCCAGGATGCCGTCGAAGCTGGCGTTGACGAAGTTCGCCTTCAACCCGATGGTCTGCGCGATCGCGCTGCCGAGGTCGACGTCCATGCCGATGATCGAGCCGTTGCCCGCGGTGAACTCGTTGGGCGGGTAGCTGGCGTCGGCCGCGATGGTCAGCGTGCCCTTGCTCTTGTAACTGGAGGGCACCTGCGCCGAGGCGGCGCTGTCGGCCTGCACGGTCAGGTTCAGCGGCGACGGGCTCGGTGCCTCGGTCGCCGCGGCGGGCGTGCAGTTGGCGCCGCTGCCGCCGGCCGAACCACCCGGTGCCGACGTGGTCGCGCCACAGCCGGCCAGCGCGAGGGCCGCGGTCACGGTGGCCACGCACATCCCGGTGACCACGATCTTGCCTTTGCCGAAGCCAAGGCGACTCAGTGAGTAGGACAGCCGGGTTCGGACAGCCACGGTGACACTCCTCGCGCTACGAACGTTCGGTCGGTTATTCGAGTTGATTGGGGCATCCTGCCATCCGAGTGCCCCGACGTGCAGCGCTGCGGTCGTTAAGTATCCGACACGAAATCAGGCACCGCCGCGTAACGCCGTCCGATCCAGACCGAGGTCGGCCCGATCGGCTGCCGACGTGCCGGCACCCCATCCCGCCACGCTGCGCACCGCATAGGACTTGGCCACCGTGTGCGGGAACATCCGCTCGAACAGCTCATCGACGACCTTGCTCCGGTCGGCCAGCACCGGCAGCAGCCGGTCGTCGGCCGCGTCCGGCGCGCTCACCTCGGCCAGCCGCTGCCCGATCCTGGTCGCGTAGGCCAGCAGGAACGACTGCCGGTACGAGCGGACCTGGCCGGTCCGTCCACTGTCCCGGTCGGTCGCGACCAGCGCCCTTGTCGCCTGCACCAGCAGCGACGTGGTCAGCAGCTCGGTGATGTCGAGATCCAGCTCGTCGCCGAGCACCGCGACGAAACCCAGCTTCTCGTAGACGACGGCGACGCACCGGTTGGCCGTGGCCACCTCGTTGACCAGCTGCGCCTTGGCCCCGACATACGGGGCGTCCAACCAGATCCGGCGAGAAGCCGCCGCCTGCGGCGCATGCGTTTGCGCGTCCAGCAGCGCCCGCTCGAACGCGTGGCGGGTCATCAACTCCTGCGCCTTGGCCGAGAGTGCCTCGGCCTCCTCAGGGAACTGCGTCGACTCGGCCTTGGCCAACAGGGCCCGCACCCGGCCGAGGATCTTCGGGTCGACAGTGGACACTGCCGCGTTCGCCGCCGCCCCGGCCGTGCCCGGCAGCGGCAGGATCACCGGCAGTGGCGGCACGGTCAGCCGCAACCCCATGAACTCCACGACCAGCGCGAGCGCGGCGATCCGGTCGACCTGGTGCCGCGCCTGCCACTGGCTCAGATGCGGCGCGTCCGCGCGCCACCAGACGGCGGCCTCGATCTGCCGCAACTGGTCCTGCCAGCCCTGGTGCAGGCCTGCGGTCGGATACTCCGCGACCTGCGCCGCGATCATGTCCGTCACGAGCGTCAGCGCCGCCGCGCCCAGCCGCCGCTCCACCAGCCGCGCCACGTCGTAGGGCAGCCAACCGCCACTCCACAGCGAGGACAGCGCCTCGCGCATGACCACCTCGACACCCGCGTCGAGCAGCTGCGGTGCCGCGCCGAACTCGCCGGTCAGCTTGACCGTGTAGTTGGCCGGGTCGCCGCCGTTCGCCGCGAACGTCAGCCCCGCGTTCGTGACGGCCTGAACCACCGCGTCGACAGTGGGCGGCGGCCGGCTGGGCTCCTGGTCGCGAGGCGCGTCCCACGTCCGGTGGTGGACGCGGGGCTTTTTCTTGGCGGCGCGCTTCTTACCCACGGTTCGCGTGCGCGTTGAGCACAACGGCCAGCGCCTCGGTCAGCTTGCTCGCGTAGCCGAGGTTGATCGACTCGTCCGGCACGTGCGCGTTGCTGTCGAGGCCGAGCACGCCGGTCGCGATGAACTGCGCGGTCGGGTACATCTCCTGCAACAGCCCCATGAACGGAATGGACCCGCCGAGGCCGAGGGTGCGCCACGGCGCGCCGCCGAACGCGCTCTCGCTCGCCTCGTCCAGCGCCGCGCTCAGCCACGGCGCCAGCGGCGGCGCCTGCCAGCCGTCGGCCGCCTCGGTGTGGCCGAGTTCGATCTGCGCGCCGTAGGGCACGTCGGTGGTGACCGCGCGCCGGATCGCGGCCAGTGCCTTGGCCGAGTCGGCGGTCGGCGGCAGCCGGAAGCTCAGGCACAGCGTGGTGAACGGGCGCAGCACGTTGCCTGCCGAATCCGGGTCGGGCAGGCCGGCCGCGCCGGTGACGGACAGCGTCGGCCGCCAGGCGTTGTTGAGGGTCAGCTCGATGTCGTCGTCGGACACCGTGCGCACACCAGGCGTGAGCGGGAAGTGCTTCAACACGCCCGGCGCGGCCTCGACCCCCGCCCGCACCTCGGCCAGCAGCTCGTCGGTGATCTCCACGTGCATCTCGGGCAGCAGCACCTCGCCGGTCCTTGCGTCCTCCAACCGGTCCAGCAGCTCGCGCAACACCCGGAACGAACTGGGCACAACGCCGCTGGCGATGCCGGAGTGCTGCCCGCCCTCCAGCACCTTCGCGGTCAGGTGGACCTGCGCCAGGCCGCGCAACGAGGTGGTCAGCCACAGCCGCTCGTAGTCGTTGGTGCCCGAGTCGAGGCACACCACCAGCGACACCGCGCCCAGCCGCGAACGCACCTGATCCAGGTACGCGGGCAGATCCGGGCTACCGGACTCCTCTGCGGTCTCCAACAGCACGACGCACCGCGCGTGCGCGCCGCCGCCCGCGCGGACCGCCTCGATCGCGGTCAGCGCAGCGTAGGGGGCGTACCCGTCGTCGGCCGCGCCGCGACCGTAGAGCCGGCCGTCGCGCACCACCGGCGTCCACGGGCCAAGGCCATCGGCCCAGCCGCCGACCGGAGGCTGCTTGTCGAGGTGGCCGTAGAGCAGCACCGTGCCCGCGTCCGAATCGCCGCTGGCCGGCACGTCGATCAACAGGCACGGCGCCGCGCCCTCTGACACCACGATCTGCGCGGTGACCTCCGGGATGCCCCGGCTCAGCGCCCAGTCGCGCACGTGGTCGATGGCCCGGTTCAGCTCGCCGTGCACGGCCCAGTCCGGATCGAACGCCTGCGACACCGCGGGTATCGCGACGAGTTCGGACAAGCTGGACAGGACGGTGCCCGCCCAAGCCTCGGTGACGGTCTTGTGCGCTGCTGCGGAGTCCAGACCTGAGTTCGATCGAGATGGCATGGGCCTGATCCTGCCATCGGCCCGATTGTGGTGAAGGCCACGCTCACTGGGCCGATCGAGTGTCGACCGTTCGAGTAGCGGCCCGACCAGCCAGGACGAGCGGCCCGTAGGGCGACCAACCATCGGCCTTCCAACTATTTCCGCTGATCAGCGCCGGTTTTTTAGTGTTCGATCAGTTGCCAGGACTCACCGAAACAGGTTCGCTCATGCCAGGATGGAAAGCGAACCGTCAGTGTTGACGGTCACCGTGCGCTCCCAAACCGGGCAACGGCGGTGGCCTTCAGCATGGCCGGCGCCGGACGCCACAAGCGTTCGACACGGCCACGTCCGACTAGGAGAGACGCGCCATGTCGTCCCCAGAGCACTGGACCGCGGCCCGGCCCGACAGCCCGGCCGCCACCGCCGCCACACCGACAGCAGAACAGGTGATAGCCGGTTTGCGAGCGACGAGTGAAGGCGGTGCCGACCTGGTGCAGCTGCTCACCCCCGAAGGTGAGCGGGTAACGCACCCGGATTTCGGCATCGACATCGAGCCCGCGCAGCTACGCGCGCTGTACCGGGACATGGTCCTGGTACGCAGGGTGGACCGCGAATCCAACGCCCTGCAACGAAAGGGAGAGCTCGGCCTCTGGGTGCCACTGCTCGGCCAGGAGGCCGCCCAGGTCGGCGCGGGCCGGGCGATGCAACCCCAGGACATGGCCTTCCCGAGCTATCGGGAGCACGGCGTCGCCTTCTGCCGAGGCATCGACCCCATCGACCTGCTCGGCACCTTCCGCGGCACCGACCACGGCAGTTGGGACCCGATCGAGAAGCGCTTCGGCCTCTACACCATCGTGATCGGCAACCAGGTGCTCAACGCCTGCGGTTACGCGATGGGCCAGCGCTTCGACGGCAAGGTCGGCAACACCGACGCGGCCGGCAACCACGCCACCGACGACGAGGCCACCATGGTCTTCTTCGGTGACGGCGCCACCAGCCAGGGCGACGTGCACGAGGGCTTCGTCTGGGCCGCCGTCTACGACGCGCCGCTGGTGTTCTTCTGCCAGAACAACCAGTGGGCCATCTCCGAACCGACCGAGCGGCAGAGCCGCCTCCCGCTCTACCAGCGCGCCCGAGGCTACGGCTTCCCCGGCGTCCGGGTGGACGGCAACGACGTGCTGGCCTGCCTCGCGGTCACCCAGTGGGCGCTGGAGGAATGCCGGCGCGGCAACGGACCGGTGCTGATCGAGGCGTTCACCTACCGGATGGACGCGCACACCACCACCGACGACCCGAGCCGCTACCGCCTCTCCGACGAGGTCGAGGAGTGGAAGCTGAAGGACCCGATCGAACGGGTCCGCGCCTACCTGGCCCGCAACGGCCTCGCCGATTCCGCCTTCTTCGACGAGGTCCAGGCCGACTCCGACCAGATGGCGGTGCGCCTGCGCGAGTCCTGCGCCAACATCCAGGATCCGCCCCCGTCGCGAATATTCAGCAACGTCTACGCCGAGGAGAACCCGGTGCTGGACGGCGAACGCGACGAACTGCTCGGCTACCTCGCGAGTCTCGGTGGTGAGCACTGATGGCCGCCCCCACGCTCGACCCGTCGACGGCATCGGCGGCAGCAGCGAAGCCGCAGCAGATCACCATGGCCAAGGCCCTCAACTCCGGCCTGCGCGCGGCCATGGACGCCGACCCCAAGGTACTGATCATGGGTGAGGACGTCGGCAAGCTCGGCGGCGTCTTCCGGATCACCGACGGTCTGCAGAAGGACTTCGGCGAGCACCGCGTGCTGGACACGCCGCTGGCCGAGTCGGGCATCATCGGCACCGCGATCGGCCTTGCCATCCGGGGCTACCGCCCGGTCTGCGAGATCCAGTTCGACGGCTTCATCTTCCCCGCGTTCGACCAGATCGTCAGCCAGTTGGCCAAGCTGCACTACCGCAGCCAGGGCAGGCTCAGGATGCCGATCGTGATCAGGGTGCCCTTCGGCGGCGGCATCGGCTCGGTCGAGCACCACTCCGAATCGCCCGAGTCCTACTTCGCGCACACCGCGGGCCTGAAGGTCGTCTCCTGCTCCAACCCGGTCGACGCCTACTGGATGATCCAGCAGGCGATCACCTCCGACGACCCGATCCTGTTCTTCGAGCCGAAGCGGCAGTACTACTCGAGCAAGGCCGAACTGGACCTCTCCGCCACCCCGCAGCCGTTGCACACCTCGCGGGTGCTGCGCACCGGCAAGCACGCCACGCTCGCCGCGTACGGCCCTTCGGTGAAGGTCTGCCTCGACTCGGCGGCAGCGGCGGCCGAGGACGGCGTCGAGCTGGAAGTGATCGACCTGCGCACTCTGTCACCGCTGGACCTCGGTCCGGTGTTCGACTCGGTGCGCAAGACCGGTCGGCTGGTGGTGGTCAGCGAGTCGCCCGGCGAGGCATCGCTGAACTCGGAAGTCGCCACCAGGGTCAGCCAGGAGTGCTTCTACTCCCTGCAGGCACCGGTCCTGCGTGTCAACGGATTCGACACCCCGTATCCACCGTCGAAGCTGGAAGAGTACTTCCTGCCCGACCTGGATCGCGTGTTGCACACCGTTGACCGTTCGCTGGCCTGGTAAGGGGAATCGGGATGCCTGACTTCAAGAAATTCCTGCTGCCCGATACCGCCGAGGGCCTCACCGAAGCGGAAATCCTCACCTGGCACGTGAAACCGGGCGACGACATCGAGGTCAACACGATCCTGGTGGAGATCGAGACGGCCAAGGCCGCGGTCGAACTGCCAAGCCCCTTCGAGGGCCGGGTCACCGAACTGCTGGTGGAGACCGGCCAGACCGTCGACGTCGGCGCGCCGATCATCGTCATCGACGTCGACCCCAACGGCGCGGCAGCACCCGCACCTGCACCGTCTGCTTCGGACAGTGAAGCCGTGCCGAACCTGGTCGGCTACGGCCCCAAGGGCGGCGGCGTGAAACGCCGTCGCGCCCGTGCCGGCGCAACCCCCGCGCCGGCCCCGACTCCAGAACCGGAACCGGCGCCGGTCGTCGTCCCCGAACCCGTTGTGGCGGCCACCGGCGAACTGGTCCCGCTGACCAAGCCGCCGGTCCGCAAGCTGGCCAAGGAACTCGGCATCGATCTGCGCGTGGTCACCGGTTCCGGCCGCAACGGCGTCATCACCAGGGACGACGTGCGGCAGGCCGCGCAAGCACCGGCCGCCGTCGCCACCCCGACCTATGACGCGGCAACGCGCGAGCGGCGGGTGCCGATCCGCGGCGTGCGCAAGGCGACCGCGTCGGCCATGGTCAGCAGCGCGTTCACCGCGCCGCACGTGACCGAGTTCCTCACCGTCGACGTCACGCCGATGATGGAGTTCCGGGCCAAACTCAAGTCGAGCCCGGCCTTCCGCGACGTCAAGCTGACCCCGTTGGTGTTCTGCGCCAAAGCGGTCTGTCTTGCCGTGCAACGGACTCCGGACGTCAACGCGACCTGGGACGAACAAGCTGGCGAGATCGTCTACAAGTCCTACGTGCACCTCGGCATCGCCGCGGCCACCCCGCGCGGCCTCGTCGTACCCAAGGTGCGCGACGCGGAACAGCTGTCCCTGCGCGACCTCGCCGTCGCCATGGACGAGCTGACCACCACCGCGCGGGACGGCAAGACCACCCCGGCCGACATGCTCAACGGCACCATCACCATCACCAATGTCGGCGTGTTCGGAGTGGACACCGGTACCCCGATCATCAACCCCGGCGAGTCCGCGATCCTCGCCTTCGGCGCGATCCGGGACATGCCCTGGGTCCTCGACGGCCAGATCGTGGTGCGCAAGGTCTGCCAGCTCTCGCTGAGCTTCGACCACCGCGTCGTCGACGGCCAACAGGGTTCGCAGTTCCTTGCCGACGTCGGCGCCCTCCTGGCCGACCCGGCAACCGCCATCACCTACTGAGATCAAACCCGCCGGGGCTTTTCCCGGCCCCGGCGGGAATTCAGCGCCTGCGCGGCTTCGGAATATCGAACATCCCGGACAGCTTGACCGCGTACCGGATGTCCCCCTTGAACTTCAACCGTCGCGTGGCGACAAGGCGCGGAAAACCGATGCTGCCCGCCGCCATCCGCAGAAAATCCCCGAGCGTCAATGTCACCGTGACGCTCGGATCCCGATCCAGCGACGTCCCGGTCAGACACGCTCCGGACGCGAAAACGGTCTGGAACCGCTGGTACTCAACGCCTTCCCCGCAGTCGATCCGCCAGCGCACCACGCCGTCGCTGCCGGTCGCCTTCTCCGCGCGCACATGATCCGACATCCGCCGGAACACCTCGCCAAGCACCATGTCCCGCGCCTTCGGCGACCGCGCCACCTCGGCGATCTGCTGATCCGACGCGCGCGCGATCAACGTGACCAGCGTGACCGTGTCCAACGCGTCCAGCGCGATCCCGGCATCGGCCCGTGCCAACAGGTCCAGCGTCTCGATCACCTGGGCCAGACCGCGCGGGCCCATCTTTCGCGGGTCGAGAGCGCGCGCGATCATCTCGATGTCGATGGGTGTCGCCTCCTCGCGGGAGAGCCTACGAGGCGCGCGGCAGATCGAAAAGGCTGGTGAGACCGGCGGCGAAGGCGAGGTCACCCTTGATGCGCATCTTCCCGGTCATGAACAGCACAGGGCCGGACGCGTTGCGCGTGATCAGCTTGAGGAAGTCGGCCGGGTGCACGGTGATCGTGACCCTCGGGTCGCGCTGGGGGTCGGCGTTGACAACGCAGGTCCCGCCCTCGATCACCGTCTCGTACCGGTCGAACCCGCCGGTGCCGCTGCCGCCGGTGATCCGCCAGTGCACGACGGCCCGAGTGGACGCGGCCCGGTCGGTGCGGAAGTGCTCGCTCATCCGCCGGAAGATCTCGCCGAGAATGCGGGCCCGCAGCTCCGGTCGCCCCATCAAGCCCTCGACCTGCGTGCCGGACGCCTTGGCGATGATCCGGGCGAACGTGCCCGCGCCCATCTTGCTCAGGTCGATGTCCGCCCCCGCGCTCGCCAATCGATCCAGCGCGGCGAGCAGTCGGACGAACTGGTCGCGGTTGAGGTTGCGCGGGTCGATCGCGCTGCCGAGCACGTCGATGTCGAGGTCGAGTTCGTCGACTTCGGCCGGATCGAGCGCTTCGAGCGCGTCGACGAGCTGACTCGGCGACAGCTGACCGATGGTCTTCCCGGTCAGCGGCCGGCGCTCCCCGCGCGGGCCTTGGTTGGACATGGCAGCCCCTTCGCTTACCTACTCTGGAGTAAGGCTACGTATCAGTAGGTACTGCGGCAAGCCGACCCGCTACCCTGATCGGAAGCTCTCCTGCCAAACGAGGTGACCATGACACTGCCGGATTCGCCGCTCACCGAGCCTGACAAGCCCGGTCGAGCCAAGCGCCTGCCAAGAGAGGTGCGCGAACGGCAGATCCTGGACGCGGCGGTCACCGTGTTCTCCCAACACGGCTACCACGGCGCGTCCATGGACGAGGTCTCGGACGTCGCCGGCATTTCCAAGCCGATGATCTACGCCTACCTCGGCTCCAAGGAGGACCTGTTCGCCGCCTGCATCCACCGCGAGGCCACCAGGCTGCTTGAAGCGATCGTCGGCGGAATCCACGCAGAAGAGCCTGCCGACGTGCAGCTCTGGCACGGCCTGAAGGCGTTCTTCGGCTTTGTCGGCGAACACCGGGAGAGCTGGCGCGTGCTGCACCGCCAGTCGCTGGCCCAGGGCGGCCCGTTCACCGAGGAACTCATGGCCATGCGCGAGCGGGCGATCTCCCTGGTCGCGGCCGTGCTGGTGCGCACAGGCAGCGAGGAGGGCGTCGGCCACGCCGCGTCCCGCTCCGGCGAAGCACTGGCCGCCGCGCTGGTCGGCGCGGGCGAGTCACTGGCCGACTGGTGGCTCGACCACCCCGAGGAGACCGTCGACGTGATCGCCGCCCGGCTGATGAACCTGGTCTGGATGGGCTTCGGCGACCTCCTCGAAGACCGCGTCTGGAAACCACCCGCCGCTTAGCCCGCGCTGATCGATCCGTCCAGGTGCGGCGTGTCCTTGCCGCCATGCCGCAACGCGAACCGGAACCCCTCCTCGTACAAGGCGACCGTTGCCGGCAACAGGATCGGCCGCTTGAACCGCACGTCAACCGTGTACGCGTCGGGCAGCCTGCCCTCGAAAAAGGCCAGACAACGCGCCTTGGACCACATGCCGTGCGCGATCGCGCGCTTGAACCCGAACAACCGCGCGGTCAACGGGTAGAGGTGGATCGGATTGTGGTCACCGGACACCTCGGCATACCGCCGCCCGGTGTCCCCACCCAACCGCCACCGCGCGGCGGGCTCCCCACCCAACGGCTCCGTTCCCGACGACCCACGCTCCGAAGGCCCGCCCGAACCGCCTCTGCGCAGATAGGTGCTGATGTCGGTCCACACCACCTCGCCATCCGCGAGCGCCTCGCTGACCATGTCGAACTGGGTGCCGCGCTCGTGTGGCCGCAGCCCTTCCGCGTGCACCCGCAACACCAACGGCTCGTCCGCACGCAACGGACGCGTCTGCGTGATCCGGTTGGCCACATGCACAAGCCCGATCATCGGAAACGGAAACGCCGGATCGGTCATCAGCTTGGCCTGCAACGGAAAACTCAGAATGTGCGGAAAGGTCGGCGGCAGCAGATCCGACACCCGGAACCCGCACACCCGGTCATATGCCGCCAGCCGCTCCCGGTCGACCCGCACCCCGTTCCGCACATACGTCGTGCTCGGCAACTCCGTGCCGGACCGCCCGAACCCAGGCAACGCCCCCAACGCTGCCTTGCCGAAAATGCCCAACAGCTTCGGCGTCGACTCCAGTTCCACGGTCATGTCCGACCCCCTCACGCGCCGAGCAGGCTCTGCCCGCACACCCTGACGATGTTGCCGTTCACCCCGGAGGAGGCCGGATTCGCGTACCAGGCAATGGTTTCCGCGACATCCACCGGCAGCCCGCCCTGCGACAGGCTGTTCATCCGCCGCCCTGCCTCCCTGATGAACAGCGGAACCGCGGCCGTCATCTGCGTCTCGATGAACCCCGGCGCCACCGCGTTGATCGTCGCGCCCAACCTCGCGAGCTTGGGCGCGTAGCCGTTGACCATGCCGATCACGCCCGCCTTGGACGTGCCGTAGTTCGTCTGCCCGACATTGCCGGCAATGCCCGCGATCGAGGACACCCCGATGATCCGACCGTTGCCGCGCAACGTCTTCTTGGCCAGCAGCGCGTCGTTGATCCGCAGCTGGCTGGCCAGGTTCACCGACAGCACCGCGTCCCAGCGCGCCGCGTCCATCTTGCCCAGCGTCTTGTCCCGCGTGATGCCCGCGTTGTGCACCACGATGTCCACGCCATCGTGCCGACTACCGAAGTACTCGACGAGCTTCCCAGCCGCCTCGCCGCCGGTGATGTCCAACTGCAACGACGACCCGCGAACCTCGTTCGCGACCTTCGACAGCTCCGCCCCCTGACTCGGTACATCAAGGCAGACAACATGAGCGCCGTCCCGCGCCAGCACCTTGGCGATCGCGGCGCCGATCCCGCGCGAAGCTCCGGTGACCAACGCGACCTTGTCCGCGAGCGGCCGCTCCCAGTCGCCCGGCTCGACCAGCTCGCCCTTCGGCACCCCGACCCGAATCACCTGCGCGTCAACATAAGCCGACTTCGCCGAGGCCAGGAACCGCACCGTCGACCCGATCGCGCCCTCCGCGCCCGGTGCGACGTAGACCAACTGCGCGGTCGCACCCCGCTTGAGTTCTTTCCCCACCGATCGGGTGAAACCCTCCAGTGCCCGCTGCGCCACCTTGGTCGGGATGTCGCTGATTCCCTCCGGCGGCGTTCCGAACACCAACACCCGCCCGCCGCTCTTCACCTTCCGAATGACCGGATGGAAGAACTCGTACAGCTCACGCAGCCCGTCCGGCGAGTCGATCCCGGTCGCGTCGAACACCAGCGCCCCGTACCGCTGCCCCTCGTCACCAGCGGCTTTCGCGACCTCGGCATCGGCAGCGACCAGTATGTCCTCGATGGCACCAGCCAACCGCCCGGAACCACCCAGCAGTGCGGGGCCGGTCAGCAACGACTGGCCGGGAACGTAGCGGCGTAGTGCAATGGGATCGGGCAGGCCCAATCGGCCCACCACCAGCTTGCCAACGGCCGAGG